>VGMU01000007.1 GCA_016866385.1 Bacteroidota bacterium | reverse complement strand
AAAGCGAGATTTGGTATTAACTACTCAGGGAAAACTTGCTGTTTTTTTGAATAAGTGGATTCCTGGCATCCTGGATGGTATTGTATACAAGCAAATGGCCAAGGAAAAAGATTCTCCCTTTCAATAATTCTAAACTCAGGCTGAAAGTCTATGTCCTTCTTAAATGTACCCTACTGCGCGGTACATCAGTAGGCCCAAAATCTCTTTAAATAGGATTTCCCAGGTTTGGAGGGATCTTAAACTTGGATAAATCAAGGAGGGAAGGTCGTATTTAAGGTCATGGCTGTAATAATCTACAGGAAAGGGAACAGTTTTCAAACCTACATGATCAAAGCAAGCCTTTGCACGCTGCATGTGAAAAGCGGAGGTAATCAGGATAAATTCTTGATTAGTAAATATCCCCTTTTTTTCAAGGAATTCCCTTGTGAAAAGTGCATTCTCTCGCGTGTTTAAACTTTTTTCCTCAATTAAAATGTCTGCTTCAGGCATGCCCGTCATGATTAAAAAACGTTGGAGTAATTCCGCCTCAGAATAAGCATTGGTTGGATTCAAGCCTTGTCCGCCGGTGATTAAAATCTTCTTGATTTTTCCCATTCGGTAGAGCTGTAGCGCTTGAGTGATTCGATCTGCTCCTCTTCCAAAAAAAGTGCGGTCAGAAGCAGTTTTATTCAGGTTGGTCATACCTGTCAAAACAATACCAATTTCAGTGGATGGAATTTCCTTAAAGGATCTGAAGGGAGGTTCCCAAGTCAATAGAGCAAGGTTGGATAGGAAGGGGTTCGAAAATAAAAGTAGAAGCACAATTCCTGACCCAAGGATTTTTTTTCCGGTAGACTTGGGTGTGTAATAAAACGCAGCCAATAGCGCTATGATAACCAAGGTAAGTGGCATAGCCAAAAAACTTAAAAATTGAGAGAGGTAGAAAAACATAGGAAAAGTAAGTTGAAAGGTAAGGGATTAAGTGGAGGTCCGGCTCCTTCGGAAGATATGCCAACTAAGTTCTTTAATTTTTACTCTTCAAAGGTGCATATTTTTAGAATTTGTACGTAAAAATTTGCTTCATAAAGCTAAATTTGATCATGCCTTCAGACCACCCTAACCTAGTTCCTTTTTTAGAAAAATTGGCCACCCAACTGGAGGGTACGCTCCAATGGGATAGTCTATCCAAAACCTTGTATGCTACTGATGCTTCCGTATACCGTGAGATGCCTTTGGCTGTGGCCTTCCCAAAAACCGAAAAGGACATTCAAAAATTAATTCAGTTTGCCACGGAACATGGGACTTCCTTGATTCCTAGGACTGCTGGCACTTCCTTGGCAGGGCAATGTGTGGGAAATGGAATTGTAGTGGATGTTTCTATCCATTTCAACCAGATTTTAGAGATCAACCAAGAGGAGCGTTGGGTGAGGGTGCAGCCGGGCGTGGTGAGAGATGAACTTAACCGCCAGTTGAAGCCCCTGGGGTTGTTTTTCTCTCCCATCACTTCTACCGCCAATCGGGCCATGATAGGTGGTATGGTGGGCAACAATTCCTCGGGTACTACTTCCATAGTCTATGGGGTCACTCGTGACAAGGTAATTTCGCTGAACACCATCCTCAGTGATGGAAAAAAGGTTGTTTTTCGAGCACTTAGTCAAGAGGAATTTCAAAGAAAATGTGCCCAGAAAGATTTGGAAGGAAATTTATACAGGCAGGTTAAGGAGGAGTTGAGTGATCCAGAGACCAGGAAAGAGATTCACTCCCAATTTCCTAAAAAATCTATCCATAGAAGGAATACAGGCTATGCGGTAGATGAATTGCTCAAAGCCTCTCCCTTTGAAGGGGAGGAGCCTTTCAATTTTTGTAAAATTTTAGCAGGATCAGAAGGTACCCTGGCCTTCACCACCGAAGTAAAATTACTCCTAGATCCTCTTCCCGATCCCATAGAGATTGTAGTTGCCGCTCATTTTGAGAGCATACACCAAAGCATGAAGTCGGCTCAGGTAGCCATGAAGCATGAGGTCACTGCGGTGGAACTCATGGACGACATCATTCTTAACTGTACCAAGGAGAGCCTAGAATATTCTAAAAATAGGTATTTCGTGGAAGGAGACCCTAAGGCAATCCTCATGATAGAATTTCGGGGAAAGACCCTGCAGGAAGCTATGGATAAAGGAAACGCTTTAGTGGAGGACCTCAAAAAGGCGGGCTATGGCTATGCCTTTCCTATCATAGAACCAGAAAAAGTAGCCGCAGCATGGGCCCTACGAGCGGCTGGTTTAGGCTTGCTTGGCAACATCTCCGGGGACCCCAAAGCCGTAGCCTGCATTGAGGATACGGCTGTAGCCATAGAAGATTTGGCCGATTACATCGACGAATTGGATGGGATTTTAGCTGGCTTCAATCAAAACCCCGTGCATTATGCCCACGCGGGTGCAGGAGAAATCCACATGCGGCCCATTTTGGACTTGAAGAAGGCAGAAGATGTGGAGGAATTTTACCAGATCTCTCTTGCCTCTGCCCAATTGGTCAAAAAATACCAAGGATCCTTGTCAGGGGAGCATGGAGACGGAAGGGTCAGGGCCGCTTTTATCCCGCTGATGGTAGGAGAGAAAAATTACCAGTTATTTCGAAGGATCAAGTACACCTGGGATCCAAAAAATATTTTTAATCCAGGAAAAATAGTGGATGCCGCGCCCATGAATAAGTTTCTTCGCTATGAGGTAGGCATGCATACTCCAGAGCCAGAAACCGTTTTTGATTTTTCTTCTGTGGGCGGCATTTTGAGGTTGGCTGAAAAATGCAATGGTTCTGGGGATTGTAGAAAACCAGCTTCAGCTGGAGGTACCATGTGCCCTTCTTACATGGCCACCAGGCAGGAAAGGGATACCGTAAGAGGAAGGGCCAACACGCTCAGGGAGTTTTTAACTTTAGATAAAAAAGAAAACGCCTTTGATCACCCAGAAATAAAAGAATCCTTGGATCTGTGTTTGAGTTGCAAAGGATGTACTTCCGAGTGTCCTTCCAATGTGGACATGGCGAGCATGAAGGCCGAATTTCTATACCAGTATCAAAAAACACACGGTATACCTTTACGATCAAAGGCATTTGCTTACATCAACGACTTGAATCGCTTGGGAGCTGTGGTTCCTGGGATTACCAATTTTTTACTAAACAACTCCTTCACAGGGGGTGTATTGAAGCGCATGCTTCAGGTAGCCCCAGAGCGTAATTTACCAGAAATCAGTTCTATAAGTCTACGGGCTTGGTACAAAAAAAATTATACCATTTTGCCTGCACCAAGCAAAATGATAAAATCCGTATACTTTTTCGTAGATGAATTTACCAATTATAACGACACCCAGATTGGAATCAAAGCCATTTCCTTACTCAAAAAATTGGGATATGAGGTGAAGGTGGTGGATCACGAAGAAAGTGGTAGATCGGCACTTTCTAAGGGTTTGCTACTTAAAGCCAAGCGCCATGCAGAAGCCAATGTGAAGATATTCGAATCTATTATCGATGGAAATACCCCATTGATTGGATTAGAACCCTCCGCTATTTTAAGTTTTAGAGACGAGTATCCCAGGATGGTGGGTCCTGACTTGCTTCCAGGGGCAAAAAAGCTCAAGCATCACGTGCAGTTGATCGATGAATTTTTGGGAAAAGAAATTGCTGCCGGCAACATAAAGCCAGACTCCTTTACCACCAGAATTGAAAGAATAAAGTTGCATGGTCATTGCCATCAAAAAGCCCTTTCTTCCCTTACTTGGACTCAAAAAATGCTTTCTTTACCTACCAACTACCTGGTAGAAACTATCCCAAGCGGTTGCTGCGGTATGGCAGGTTCATTTGGCTACGAAGCCGAACATTATGAAATATCCCAGCAAATCGGGGAATTGGTGTTGTTTCCTGCCGTAAGGAAGGCAGATATAGATACCTTGATTGCGGCGCCTGGTACTTCATGCAGACATCAAATCGCCGATGGTACCAGTAAAAAAGCCTATCACCCGGTAGAAATCTTATGGATGGCCCTCAACAAATAAGTTGGGCTTTGGGTAGGATGTATTCAAATCCCAAGATCAGAACAACTTATTCTTGACAATTTGTGTCATAACGGAATTTCCCTAGCGATTAATCCTTCTAGGCGTTCTAATTTTGTATCTCACCTGATTTTTATGGCAAGACCTTTTTTACTTTACAAATCTTCTGCGGGCTCGGGAAAGACCTACACCCTAATTTTGGAGTACCTCAAGCTAGCCCTGCAAGACCCGAAAGCTGGTTTTAAGGGAATTTTAGCGGTGACTTTCACCAATAAAGCTACCCAAGAAATGAAGGAGAGGATTTTAAAGGAATTGGGTAGACTGAGTAAGGAGGTGAAGCCTGAGGAATCCATGGATCAAGCCCTTCTTCAGCACCTCAAGCTTACTCCTGAGCAACTTATGGAAAGAGCTGAACAAGCCTTGCGAAGTATTTTGCATGGCTATGGTCATTTTTCGGTGAGCACCATTGATTCCTTCTTTCAAAAAGTAATCCGCTCCTTTGCCAGAGAATTAGATCTGCAGGCCAAGTTTGATGTGGAGATGGATACTGACAATGTACTTGAGCTTCTTGTAGATCGAATCGTAGAAAAAGTAGCAGAGGATCCCCATCTTCGTCAGTGGCTGATTGCCTATGCCGAGCATCAGTTGTTGGATGGCAAGTCCTGGGACATCAGGGGGGGGATCAAGGATTTGGGAAAAGAAATTTTTCAAGAGAGGTTTAAAGCACACCGAAGGGTGTTTCAAGAAAGCGTTGCTCAGGTAGGATTTTTGCTTGATTTTAAGCAAGAGATACAAGCGGCTAAAAATAGGATTTTGGCTGAAAGCCAGTCCAAGAGGCAGGAGGCCGAACAAATACGCTTGCGTCAAGGGTTGAATTGGGAGGATTTTAAGGGGGGATCTAAGGGATTTGCAATGAAGTTTCCTCGACAAGGTAACCCAAAAAATCCTATTCCTGAACTTACAAAAAAGATGATGGAGGAATTGCATGATCCCCTACATTGGTTTTCCAAAGGTTCGCCCCAGGAGAATCAAATTCGTGCAGCCTTTCACGAAGGATTGGGTGCCATGCTTGCCGCTTGGCCTAGCCAACTGAAGCTATGGAATACCTATCTGGCTTTACAAAAGAATTTAAACGCTTTTGGAGTTTTTAAGAACTTGATTTTGGAATTGAGGGATTTGAAGGATGAAGAGGGTATCCTTTTGATTTCAGATGTCAATGATTTCTTAACTGAAATCACTAAGGATAACGAGGCTCCTTTTATATATGAAAAGATTGGAAATCAGTACCAACATTTTCTCATTGATGAATTTCAGGATACTTCCGAATTCCAATGGTCAAGTTTTAAGCCTCTTTTGGAAAATTCCCTCGCCTCTGGACATACCAATCTCCTGGTAGGGGATGTAAAGCAATCTATTTACAGGTGGAGGGGAGGCAAACTAGAGCTATTGCTTTCAGAGGTGCAAACGCACATACAAGATGAGCTTATAGAACAAAGAAATTTGGATGTAAACTACCGAAGTCTTCCAGGGATCATTCGATTCAATAATACTCTATTTGAACACTTGCCCGCTTTCATGCAGAGGGGGATTGAGCAATACGCCATGGATCATCAATCTATCCTCGCGCAGGCTTTTCAAGACGTGGTGCAGCGGGTGCCTGGTGGCAAGCTGGATAGTCCATTTCAAGGAAAAATTCATATCGCTTTCTCCGAAAAAAATAATTCCACCCCGGGTGCTGAGGACGAGGAGCTGGAGGAGGAAGAAGCTGACTTAGGCGTAATAGAAAAGTTGCCCGATTTGGTGATGAGACTTCAAGACCAAGGGTATGCCTTAAAGGATATAGCATTTTTGGTACAGAAGAATGTTCAAGGAGCGATGATTGCCGATGCCCTGATGGAATACCAGCGAACCCAGGCCCAAGAAGGGTACCGCTTTGATGTACTTTCGGAAGAGTCCTTGTTTATAGATAAATCCATCGCGGTCAAGTGCGTGCTTGGATTACTCACCTACTTCAGTAACACGGCCGATAAAGTAGCTTTAAAGACCTTTTGGCAATATTATGCTTTAGTTTATGGTATTCCGGTCAGTCATAAGCTCTTTCATCATCGTTCTCTTCCCGTAGAGCTTTTTGAAAAGCAAGAGGAATTGCAGTGCAAGCAGGCTGCCCTTCTTCAACTCCCTTTACTGGAATTGGTCGAACAAGCCATTTCCTTCATAGGCTTAACCGAACATCGGCAAGATTTAGCTCATGTATCTGGTTTTAAGGAGGCAGTACTGGATTTTGTGAAAAAAAATAGGGCGGATTTACGAGGTTTTTTGGAGTGGTGGGATCGCAATAAATTGAAACGAACGGTCAGGATACCCGAGGATCACGATGCCATGCGGATCCTTACCATTCATAAAGCCAAGGGTTTGCAATTTAAAGTGGTGATTGCTCCCTATTTGGATTGGGAAATCGTGCCAACTGGAACTAAAGCCCCAATTCTTTGGGCCCCCTTTGCTACCGCCCAAGGAATAGAAACGGTAATTCCACTCACCCATCAAAAGAGCATGAAGCAGAGCAACTTTAGCGAGCTTTATGAAAAAGAAGTGCGATTGGCATACTTAGATTCGTTAAATATGTTGTATGTAGCCTTTACGAGAGCAGAAGAGGCTATTTATGGTTTTGCCAATTATTCCATTCCAAAATCTAATGTACCCTCTCTCAAAACTACTGGAAATGTACTTTACGAGTTATTTTCCACTGGATTTACCTTTGAAGACCAGCCCAATTCGTCTTGGAACCCAGGGATGAATACATTTGACTGGGGTGAGTTTCCAGAGAAAAAGAGGGAAAGAACGCCCCAGGTACAACTGGAGGCTAATTTACGATGGGAATATCAGGATTGGTCACAAAAACTAAAAACAAAATCACATGCTTGGGATTTTTCTGAAGAAGGGCTTCGGGCTCGGGAGCAGCGAGATGTAGGCGTTATTGTTCACGAATTACTTGCCTCTTCAGAAAGCCTATCTGATGCCTTGCTTCTCCTTCAAAAATTTACTTTCGAAGGAAGATGGGTGGAGGACATAGCTTCCGAGATTGCTACTCAATTAAAGCGCTTGTTTGAAAATAATCAAGTTAAGTCTTGGTTTGATCCAGAGTCCTTTAGCCTCACTGAGCAGGGTATATTGCTTCCAGGAGGTATGCAAAAAAGACCGGATCGGATTTTATTGGGAAAAGAGGAAGCAGTAGTTATAGATTTTAAAACAGGGGCTAAAAAGGAGGAACACCCTAGACAAGTAAAAGAATACATGGATCTGGTTAAGGATTTGATCCATCTTCCCGTATCAGGTTTTGTATGCTATCTCCAACCTCTAGAAATTGTAGAAGTATGATCCCTTTTTTGAAAGAAACGGCGAAAAGCCTACTGGATTCTGGAAGAGAGTTAAATCGCCTCCGGGTTGTTTTACCAAACCGCAGGGCAGGTTTATTTTTTACTAAGTATATGGGTGAATTGATCGAGCAGCCCGTGTGGATGCCTGAGGTCATTACCATTGAGCAATTGGTTTATGAATTGGCCGGAAAAACCCCCACAGATGACCTTACCTTGATATTTGAATTGTACGAACAATACTGCCAAATTCAGAAAGAACCAGAGTCCTTTGATCGATTTTACCATTGGGGGGAACTGATCCTTAAAGATTTTAACGACTTAGATCAATTTTTGGCTCCAGTGGCCCAGGTGTACACTCACCTCGCTGAAATCAAATCCTTAGAAACAGACCTCAGCTACCTGAGTGATGAACAAAGAAGCTTGATTGCTCAGTTTTGGAAAGCCTTTGAGCGGCAAAATGAAAGAGAGCAGGAGCGTTTTTTACGATTCTGGCAAGTACTTGGAAAGTTATACGAAGGATTTCAAGCCCGATTGCACACCGGAGGATTTTCCTATTCGGGCCAACTTTACCGGCAGGTGGCCCAGCAAGCACAGGAGCTTCCTGTACCTGAAAAGGAAGTACTTTTTATAGGATTCAATGCCTTTACTCAGGCCGAAGAAAAGATTATTTCCCACTTCATTCAATCTTTTGGGGCACAGTTGATCTGGGATGTGGATGCCTATTACTTAGAAGATTCCATGCAAGAAGCAGGGCTATTTTTTCGACAGTACCGTAAGGATAAGATTTTTGGAAAAACATTCCCCAGTCCCATACCAAACCAGATCAGAAACAAGTCTGGAAAGGTGCATATTCATGCTATTCCATTGAAGACCAATCAAGCGAATTTGGTGGGTCAACTTTTAGAAGAGCAGAGTGTAGGTGAGGCCTTAGAAGAAACGGTGATCATCCTCCCTGATGAGCACCTGCTTTTTCCTGTATTGGACCATTTACCAGAAAGAATTACAGATCTCAACGTGACCATGGGCTATCCCATGCGCAATGCCCCCATGTATGCCTTTTTGGATGCCTTGCTGGAATTACAGAAGCATGCCAAAGTAAAGGATGAAAAAATCTTTTTTTATCATAAAACGGTATTGGACCTGTTGGCCTATGCTTACTTGAATGAAGAAGATCCCCTGGGAAATGCAGAGGTCATCGAAAAAATCAAAACCAACAACCTGATTGAGGTTCCTCAGGAAGCCGTAGCCAAAGAAAGTGGACTTTTTGCCCTAGTTTTTCAGAAAATCCCATCACAGGGTATTTTGGACTATTTGGCCTCGATTATAACTTTCCTAGCGAAAGAATTTCCTCAAAACGATACACAAAAAAACTACTTGTTTCAGGCCTTTAAGCAGCTCAATCGGATGAAGGAAATATTCCATTCCCAGAATGCTAACCTGACCTTAGATTTTCAGCTCAACCTCTTTCGCAAGCTTTTTAGAGAATTGAAACTTCCCTTTGAAGGGGAGCCTCTAAGGGGACTACAAATCATGGGGGTATTGGAGTCCAGAAATCTGGATTTTAAGCGTGTTATTTTTTGTGATGTCAATGAGGGAAGTTTTCCTCCAGCTGCAGGCATGAATTCCATGATCCCAATGAATCTGAGAAAAGCATTTGGTTTGCCAGTGCAAGAACAAAACGACGCCATCTACGCCTACACCTTCTATCGTCTTTTGCACAGGGCAGAGGAAGTCCATCTGATATATTCGACTGCAGGCGAACAAGGAAAAGCGACAGAAATGAGCCGCTACCTTCACCAGCTTCGGGTAGAATTGCAGGTTAATGAGGCTAATTCGGTATGGATTCCCGTTCAAATGACCCCTCCTTCTGCTTTTTCGATAGAAAAAACAGAAGCGGTGATGGATAAATTGACTCAGTATCTAGTGAAAGAAGGAGAGGAGGTAAAAACTTTTTCGGCTTCGGCTCTCAATATGTATTTGGATTGTCGACTACGATTTTACTTTAGGTATGTAGCCCAGCTTAAGGAAAAGGAAGAAGTTGTGACCTACATTGACCCCATGACTTTTGGCACCTTGCTCCATCGAGGGATGGAGCATCTATACGCCATTCCAGAAGGAAGAACGTATAGGGATCTGGATAAGAAGGATATTGAGCAATTGATTCCCCAAGTGCAAGCCGCTGTAACGCTCGCATTAAGGGAATTCTACAAGGTGGAAGAAGGGGAGGAATTGCGATTAAGTGGGCAATTGGTTATTGCCAGTGAGGTGTTGGCCAAGTACTTGGAGGCAATCTTGACCTACGATAAAAATCAGGGAAAATTTCGGGTGATTGGATTAGAGGAAGAATGTAAAGCCAAGGTAAGTATTCAAACGGCTAAGGGGATAAAAGAAGTCGCCTTAGGGGGTGTGATTGATCGAATGGATATCAAGGAGGGGGTAGTTCGTTTGTTGGATTACAAAACAGGAAAAGACACCAAGGTGGTGGGAAGTATTTCTTCTTTGTTTGATCGAGAAGATAAAAAAAGGAATAAGGCTGCCATGCAAACCTTTTTGTATGCCTTTTTCTATCACTACATGCATCCTGAAAATCAATTGCCTATCAAACCTGGGATTTTTAACATAAAGGAAATTTACGCTGAAGATTTCAATCTCTTTTTGCAGATGGATAAAACAGAGATCTTAGACTATCGAGACCATGCTGCAGAATTTGAGGAGGGATTACGAAAACTTATCGAGGAGATACTAAATCCTGATCTTGTCTTTGATCAGACCTTGGATAAGAAAAAATGTACCTATTGTGCATACAAAGAAATCTGTGGTCGTTGACTAAATACTTGATTTTTCTTGTCCCAATTTTGATCAAAAAGCAAATTCCTGAGTCATTAGCACTAGGGTAGGGCAAAACATTTTAATTAAAATTTCTCTACGACCTGAGGAGCAAATCCTCTTGGACTTAACAAAATATTTGATAGAAAATGAAGGGACGTATTCCCATAGGATTGAAGAGAAATTTAGACAAATCCAAAGAAAAATACTTGTTGAAGACAAAACTTACTTAAAGCTTGATTCTACTAGTTGGATAAAAAATTGATCTATGCTTATATAAACTAAAGGTTAATTAAAAATAATATAAATAACTGATTTACAAATTGATAAATTTAATTTAAACTCACCTTAATTTGATTAGTCTAAATAATTTAGATTTGTCTAAAAATTATTATTTAGGTGAAATTCTTTTCTTTTTTGTTGTCCAACGTATTTTTTGATTCTCAAGACCTAAAGCCCTAAACAATCTTGAATTAGATCATCAAGTTGGCGGTATTCCGGATCTAGACCAGTACCCGAGTAGACGAAGAAATGCTGGTACTTACCAATGAAAATTTTCTTTTAAAATGCCAATCCTTCCAATCCCTATTTTTTGTCTACGCATTGGAGAAAATTATTTATTTTTGATCATCCTTTTTTACTATGGCAGAACAGGCAAGTACTCGAAAGAATGTTTTTTCGAAAAAAATTGATAAGTTTTTTACGGGCTTGGCTGACGCATGGAATTTCGTAAAAAGATTTTTTCAAGAGGTATTTTTACCTCCCTATGAGTTTAAGGAGGTCATCCAACAATGCTACAGAATTGGGGTAGAATCTTTACCATTGATTTCGCTCACAGGATTTATTGTTGGGGTGGTATTTACTAATCAATCCAGGCCTTCCTTGTCTGAGTTTGGAGCCACCTCTTGGTTACCTGCATTGATTTCCATCGCTGTGGTCAGGGCCATGGGGCCTTTGGTGACGGCCTTGATAGCGGCTGGTAAGGTAGGATCGGGTATTGGGGCCGAAATTGGTTCGATGAAAGTAACCGAGCAAATTGATGCCATGGAGGTATCGGCCACCAACCCTTTTAAGTTTTTAGTGGTGACACGGGTGTTGGCGACTACATTTATGATTCCTGTTTTGGTTATGTATACTGATTTTGTTGCCTTGATGGGAGCATTTGTCAATGTGAATACCAACGAATTGGTGAGTATATCTACCTTTTTCGTGCAAGTCTTTGATGCAATCACATTTCTCGATATTTTTTCTTCCATTCTTAAGTCCTTATTGTTTGGGTTTACCATAGGCATTGTGGGTTGTTACAAGGGATATAATTCCTCCAAGGGCACAGAAGGAGTAGGTCGAGCAGCCAATGCCTCGGTGGTGATTGCCATGTTTTTGATTTTTATTGAAGAATTGCTTGTCTTGCAAATTGTCACTGCCATTCGATCGATGTAGCCATGGATAAGCGAGAAAAAGTTGTGGTAGTAAGAAATCTATACAAATCCTTTGGAGACTTGGATGTACTCAAGGGTGTGGATATGGATTTGCATAGGGAAGAAAACTTGGTGGTATTGGGGAGATCGGGAACAGGTAAATCTGTATTGATCAAAATTATGGTCGGACTCTTGCGGCAAGATAGCGGGAGCATCGAGGTGTTTGGACAAGAAGTTTCCACCCTTTCCTTAAAGGATTTAAATAAGTTGAGGTTAAAGATTGGCTTTTCCTTCCAAAATTCTGCTTTGTATGATTCCATGACCGTGAGAGAAAACATGGAGTTTCCCTTGGTTAGAAATATTAAAAATTTGAGTAAAAAGGAAATTTCCATGCGTATTGAGGAGTTGCTAGAAGCGGTGGGATTGCCTCATACCATCAATCAAATGCCTTCGGAACTTTCTGGAGGTCAAAAAAAGAGAATTGGAGTAGCAAGGACCTTGGTACTTAATCCGGAGATCATGCTCTACGATGAGCCCACTGCAGGATTGGACCCCATCACTTGCGTAGATATCAACAATCTCATTCAAGAAGTTAGGGAGCGGTATAAAACTACTTCCATAGTGATTACCCACGATTTGGCCTGTGCCAAGCAAACGGGGGACAGAATGGCCGTGCTCTTGGATGGTCAATTTAGGGCTTTTGGCACCTTTGAAGAGGTATTTCCTCATGCAGAAGACCAAAGAATCAAATCATTCTATGATTATAATTTTATTTACTCATGATAAAAGAAAATAAACGTGCCGTTTGGGTAGGCCTATTTGTATTGATAGGTATCGCCATTTTGGTGGTAGGTATACTCACCTTAGGAGGGCAGCAGAAAAAATTTGTAAAGGCAGTTCATTTAACTGCTGTGTTTGATGACGTAGGAGGCTTGCAGACAGGAAACAACATTTGGTTTTCTGGAGTAAAGATAGGCACCGTGAGAAAAATCAATTTTTTTGGAGACTCCCAGGTGGAAGTCGAATTGAGTGTGGAAGAGTCTGTGGCAGAATTTATCCGCAAAAACTCCAAAGCTACCATCAGTTCAGACGGCCTGATTGGGAATAAAATCATAGTCATCTATGGAGGCACCACCGATTTTCCAGCTGTAGAAGAGGGAGATAAATTGGAAGCCATTATGCCTTTGGATACGGACAAAATGATGGAAACACTACAGGAAAACAATAAGAACTTGGTAGACATCACCAATGATTTAAAAGTATTGACCTCAAAAATGGCAGCTGGAGAAGGGATCATCGGGGCTGTATTGACCGATTCTTTGTTAGCCGAAAATTTTAGAACCATTTTGGTCAACCTCAACCGTGCTTCTGCCAATAGCAATAAAATGATCGCAGATCTCTCTGCTTTTTCTGTGAAATTAAACAAGAAGGGTACCTTGATTAATGACTTGGTCACCGATACTTCCATGGTTTCTGATCTTAGAGCCACCTTGGATCACTTGCGTACTACCAGTGAATCTACGGAAGCACTTACCAAGCAGCTGGCTGAGATTTCCAAAAAACTCAATACTACAGATAATTCCCTAGGGCTACTATTGAATGACCCTGAGTTTGCTAAATCTTTGAAAAACACCCTTGAACAAACGGATTCAGCGACCTTTCACCTAAGCAAAGGCATGGAAGCATTAGAATATACTTGGCCATTCAACAAGGGTTTTAAGCGAAAAGCAAAGGCGAGTGGAAATTAAATGTAATTCAAGGCTCCTTGTTTAAAATTCAGTTTTTCCAAGTTTTTCTTCGCACAAATCTCATTTAAGTATCACTCCAGTACCTACGTATGAAATCTATTAATCCAACCTCTACTGCAGCCTGGACTTCTCTTTCCAATTTATCTAAAACCCAAGGGAATATTCCCCTTACCCAACTTTTTGATAAAGCCGGCAGGTTTGAAAAGTACAGCATTCTATGGGAGGATATCCTAGTTGACTTTTCTAAAAATAGAATAACTGAAGAAATTTTTTCAAGTCTTCTAGCCTTAGCTGAGCAAACAGAGCTTGCAGAAGCCATTGAGAGTATGTTTACAGGGCAAGCAATTAATCAAACGGAAAACCGTGCCGTTTTGCATACAGCTTTGCGCAATCGCTCCAATCAGGCTGTCTTGGTAGAAGGGAAGGATGTGATGCCAGAAATAAATCGGGTGCTGACTCAGATGAAGAATTTCTCTGATAAAATTTATGGAGGAACCTGGCGGGGATATAGTGGCAAAAAAATCACCTCCTTGGTAAATATTGGAATCGGAGGATCAGATTTGGGTCCGGTGATGGTGACGGAGGCTTTAAAGCATTACCAACATCCTGACCTAGAGATATTTTTTGTTTCTAATGTAGATGGAACGCATATTTCTGAAACGCTGAAAAAATTAAATCCAGAAACGACCCTCTTTTTCATTGCCTCCAAGACTTTCACTACCCAAGAGACCATGAGCAATGCGCATTCCGCAAGGTCTTGGTTTTTGAGCCATGCAAAAGAAGAATCTGCTATTGCCAAGCATTTTGTGGCACTTTCTACCAATGCTAAGGCTGTTGGCGAATTTGGAATAGATATCCAAAACATGTTTGCCTTTTGGGATTGGGTGGGAGGTAGGTATTCCTTATGGTCTGCTATAGGCTTGCCCATAGCCTGCTGCATAGGGTTTCAACGTTTTGAGGAGTTGCTTTCGGGTGCACATGCCATGGATTTGCATTTTAAGAATGCTCCTTTTGAAAAAAATATTCCAGTGATTTTGGCTTTAATAGGAATTTGGAATACCAATTTTCTAGGGGCCTGTTCTGAAGCTATTTTACCCTACGATCAGTATTTACATCGATTTGCAGCCTATTTCCAGCAAGGCAATATGGAAAGTAATGGCAAATATGTGGGAAGAGATGGAAAAAAAGTCACTTATTCCACAGGACCTATCATTTGGGGAGAGCCAGGCACCAATGGTCAGCATGCTTTTTATCAATTGATTCATCAGGGTACGCACCTTATTCCTTGCGATTTTATTGCGCCCGCAAATTCTCATAATCCTCTGGGAGACCACCACAAAAAGTTGCTTTCTAACTTTTTTGCTCAAACCGAAGCGTTGATGAAAGGAAAGCCCTTGGCCGAAATAGAACAAGAGATGCGAAAGGCAGGCAAATCTGAAGAAGAAATCCAAAAAATAGCCCCCCACCGCGTTTTTGAAGGAAATAGACCCACCAATTCCATTTTACTAAAAAAAATCACCCCGTACACCTTGGGCCAATTGATAGCCATGTACGAACATAAAATAGCGGTACAAGGATTTATTTGGAATATTTGCAGCTTTGACCAATGGGGTGTGGAGTTGGGAAAGGTTTTGGCCAATGGTATACTGCCAGAGCTCCTAGGAGAGGAAAAAGTAACTACTCATGATGGATCTACTAATGGTCTAATCAATGCTTACAAATCCATGAGAGAGTAATTTTTCTTCCCTATAAAACTGCATCTCCGCCCTCCGAAGTAAGCTTTACCTCATGGATGCATAAATAAAATAAATGTGTCTTTATTTTTTCAAACATTATTAGGACTCAATGAGTTAGGTAACAATATACGTTACTATGAAAGAGCTACTCGAAGTAATCAAGAAGAATGGGAAAAGTAATGGTGAGAGGAAAGGTTATTTATCAGATACGAAATTATTGGTAAAAGACGCCATTTTTGTCCGCCACGAGGGTAGCTTGGTCAAAGTAAGATTTGAAGACATACTTTGGTTGAAGGGAGATGGCAATTATACGACCTTGATTACTAAAAAGAGCGTTTTTTCAGTAAGAAATATCCTTAAAGAATTCGAATCCGTATTGCCTACCCATCAATTTATGCGAATTCATAAAAGCTATATTGTTCAAGTTTCCGAGATTGTTTCTATTACTACCAAAGAAGTAAAGGTGGCCGAAGACCTAGTGCCAGTGGGTAGGACTTTTTACCACCAATTGATAGGTGGAATTAAAAAAATTGGGAGTTTGACCGATTAAACCCAAAGTAAACTACTATCTCCGTAGCTTAAAAATCTATACTCTTTTTCTAGGGCTTCTTCGTAAACTTTTTTCCAATCTTGCCCTAAAATGGAAGCTATCAATAAAATTAGGGTAGAGCCAGGTTGATGAAAATTGGTAATCAGTGCATCTACCATTTGGAATTCATAGCCTGGGATCAAAAAGATTTCAGTAGTACCCAAAATAGAACTTAAAGATACCCGTTCCATCTCGTGTTTTACTGCATCTAAGGCTTCTTTTCGGCTAGGCAGGTAGCTTCGCTTACGATAAGGGGCAAGTTTTTCAATTGTGAAAGATTTCTCCCCCTCTTCGATTAATTTTACCCCATACCAATACAGGCTTTCCAAAGTTCTTACCGAAGTTGTTCCTACGGCCACAATTTTACCGGTATGCTTGGCTAATTTATCTACCGTTTCTATCCTAATGTCCAGTTGCTCACTGTGCATGGGGTGATCCTGAACTTCCGCAACTTTAATGGGCTGAAATGTGCCTGCACTGACATGGAGGGTAACTTCAGCTTCTTGAATGCCTTTTTCTCGTAGACGCGCAAATATTTCCTCAGTAAAATGAAGACCTGCGGTGGGCGCAGCTACTGCGCCTTCTTTTTTGGAATAAACAGTCTGGTAGCGTGATTTATCTTCCTGAATGGGTTTCCTATTGAGGTAGGGAGGAAGGGGAGTTTCGCCGCAGGCTTCCACCACGTCTACAAAGGGAATTTCTGCTTCCCCCCAAGAAAACTCAACCAATTTTCGCAAAGGATCGATAAGCTTGGCAGTCAACACCACTTTTTTACCTTGTATTTCTAATTCGCCCTGAAGAATTTCTCCTTCTTTCCATTTTTTAGCATTTCCAACCAGGGTTTCCCAGGTTACCGCTTTTTTGGTAAGCATAATTTCTGAAATTACCTTAGAGGGAGTATAAGGTTGCAGCAAAAAAACCTCAATTCTAGCTCCAGTATTTCGCTGAAAGATCAATCGAGCAGGAATGACCTTGGTGTTGTTGTAGACCAACAAGGTATCCTCATGGAGGAGCTCGGAAAGATTAAAAAAATGGTGATGCTTGATTTTACCTTTTTTATATTCTAAAAGTTGAGAGGAATCCCTTTTTTCTAATGGAAATTTAGCGATTCGCTCTTCAGGCAATGTATATTCGTAATCTTTTAGATCAATCTTAGGGATTTTCATGAAAAACGCTATTTCACTCGCAAATATAGCTAACCCTTTCCATCTTGTAGTTGTTAACTCCCTATGTCGGATGCGGTAAAAATCAATTTTTCCTATGTCAAGCGAAAGCTAAATTTTCGTTTTGAGGCAAGCACTTCAAGGGGAGTAATGACCTTTAGGGATGTTTATTGGATTAAGGCGCAGTTGCTTGGGGAATCTACTACGATGGGCTGGGGAGAAGCTTCCCCCTTGCCTGGATTAAGCCCTGATTTTGGACCAGACTTTGAAAAGCTACTGCAGGAAGTACTGCAACACGCGCAGTCCCAGTATTGGCCCACCCAAGTAGATTCTTTACTTTATGTGGTTCAAAAAATCGTCCCTTTTACACTTCCTTCTTTACGATTTGGACTGGAAACAGCAATTTTGGATGCTATCCACGCTGGGGCCAAAAGAATTTTACCAAATTCATTTTTTGATCAAGGAATACCCATACCTATCAATGGATTGATCTGGATGGGAGATAGAGAGTTTATGCGCCAGCAAATCGATCAGAAATTGGAAGATGGATTTTCCTGTTTGAAGATGAAAATAGGGGCCATCTCCTTCGACACGGAGTTGGATCTCCTATCCTATATCCGGGATACCGCTTCCTCTCGACAGCTCACCCTACGTGTGGATGCCAATGGGGCATTTTCCCCTGCTGAGGCAATAAATAAACTTGATCGCCTAGCTCCCTTTAATTTGCACAGCATTGAGCAACCTATCCCAGTGGGGAATTGGGAGGAGTTGCGATTTCTTTGCAAACAAACCCCTATACCTATAGCTTTGGACGAGGAGTTGATTGGAATTACAGAGAAGGAAGTTCTTTTGGATAAAATTCAGCCGCAATTTATCATCCTAAAACCCACCCTCTTGGGAGGTATTTTGGAAACCAAGAAATGGATTGAACTAGCAGAACAGCGAGGCATAGGATGGTGGATGACCTCTGCTCTGGAGAGTAATATTGGATTGAATGCCATTGCTCAACTTGCAGCTACTTTCCCTCTAGAGATTCCCCAAGGGTTAGGTACTGGGAAATTGTTTCACAACAACCTGGACTCCCCGCTCCTAGTACATTCAGGGCATTTGCATTACCAACAAGGGATCACTTGGGAAGAGCCTGTTGATTTAGAAAATCGCTAAAATTTAGATTGCAAAGATTATTTGCTACTGTGCAGGAACACTCCCCTTATTTTGGACTTTTCCTACTATAAACCAAGAAAAAAATCCTGCCAGTATCCCTATTACGGCGCCGCCAAAAATGTCCATGGGGTAATGTACCCCCAAATAGATACGACTATAGCTCACTAAGAAGGCATAAGCATAAATGCAAAGCATGATAGGGCGAAGACCCTTCATCCTTAAGGTTAAAAACGTAGCTAAGCCAAAGGTATTTGCGGCATGTGAGGATACAAATCCATACTTACCTCCACAGCTCCCATAGAGATGTACCAAGCCCTCCCATCGCGGATCCTGGCAAGGTCGCAACCTTTCAAAATAGGGCTTCATGATCCCTGAAGTTATCTGATCGGAAAGCAAAATTGTTAGGACCACACCGCCTATTACCCAAAGCACATTTTTGGAATCGTGACGGTAAATTTTAAACAGTAAAAAGGCATACAAGGGAATCCAAGTAAGGGTCTTGGTCAATTGAAACATGACAGGATCGAGCCAGGGTGCATGAAAGGAATTCATCCAAAGAAAAAATTCCTCGTCCCATACTTTTATCAATTCAATCATGACTGAAAGGTAATCCAATCCATTCCTTTCTTCAAATGTTCTAAGGTAAATGCTTCCTGTGTTCCAGGTTCTGCTTGGTACCCGTAGGTCCACTCGGCTTGAGGAGGCATACTCATGAGAATGCTTTCGGTCCTCCCATGGCTATCCAATCCAAATTTTGTTCCAGAATCCCAGACTAGGTTGAATTCTACATACCTACCTCTTCTGAGGTTTTGCCACTCCTTGTGTTTTGGCCCATAGGGAAGAGGAGAATTCTTGTGCATAAAATAGGCATAGATCTCTGGAAAAATTTTGGCTAAAGAAAGGCTAAAATCAAGAAGTTGTTGAAACTGCATGGTGGAAGACGATGTCAATCTATCGAAAAAAATCCCACCAATTCCACGGGTCTCTTCCCTGTGTTTGAGGTAAAAATAGTCATCTGCCCAGGTTTTGAACCGGGGATAATACGTAGGATCAAAAGTTTCACAAGTGGATTTAAGTTGGCGATGAAAATATGCAGCATCCTCTGCCACGATGTAGTGCGGTGTAAGGTCTATTCCTCCTCCAAACCAGTGAACTCCATTTTCCAGTTCAAAATATCGAATATTCATGTGGATAATTGGAACCATTGGGCTATAAGGATGAATCACCACTGAAACCCCTGTAGCAAAGAAATCAGCCTCTTCTATTCCTAATGAAGCTTTAATTTTTTCTGGGGTAGGCCCATGCACGGCAGAGAAGGCAACTCCCCCTTTTTCTATTATTGCTCCTTGCTCAAAAATTCTAGTTTTTCCACCTCCACCTTCAGCCCTTTGCCAAACATCTTCTTTGAATTTACCCTTACCGTCGGCCTTTTCCAGCTGCTCACAGATATGATCTTGCATCTGTTGATACAGAAGAGCAACTTCCTCTTTCGTTTTTCTTTGCATAGGTGTTTGGATTAGAAAGGATAGCCTATTCCAAAATTAAAAACGGTTTGTCCCCTAACCCCAAAGGGTTGATTAAATTTCAAGTTGTCCAAGACCCATCTGTTTCCTTCATCTTGAGAGGGATCAATGGCTTTTGTGGCGAGATCAAGTCGAATCACCAAAAAATCGAAATCCATTCGTAATCCAATTCCAGTACCAACCGCTATTTCTTTGTAAAACCTGTCGTACCTAAAATCTGCTCCAGGTCTTGCATCGTCTCTACCTATCATCCAGGAATTTCCTGCATCTAAGAATAGGGCCATGTCAAAGTAGCTAAATAACTTTCTTCGGTATTCCATCATGCTTTCAAGAATCATTTCCGCAGGTTGTTCGTTGGTATAATCATAATCTCCCCCTGGTCCGGTGATGGGTTTTGAACTTCCTGGCCCCAAACGTCTAGCCTGCCAGGCGCGAATACTGGTTCCTCCTCCTGCAAAGAAGTATTTTTCATAAGGAAGTATGCCCGCACTGACTCCGTAGGGTCTAGCCATTCCAAAATTTAGCCTATAGGCCAAGGTCTGTTTGTTTCGTATGGGGTAGTATCTTCGGAAATCTACTTGACCTTTGAGCCATTGAAAATTAGCAAAATCAATTCCTGGTTCATCATTTCTTTTGACGTCTACAAAATTGAGTGTACTTCCTCCACTTTCACCAAAAATCCTAAGTAGGGAAGCTTTTTTGGCAGAAAAATCTCCGTATCGATTGAAATTAATTAAGGTTTGAGCTGAGAAACTACTGATCAAAGAAGGTAAAAATGACCAAATTAGGTTGTTTCCATCCTGCTGTAAATTTTTAAGAATACTTGAAAATTCTTCTTGGATGAAGGGAGTTCGGATATAACTGATATCAGCAGCATTGATGGTGAAGGATTGCCTATTGTTTCGCGTGGCCCAGGTATAGCCTAGCTGACCATTGAGTGCATTCCGTTTGTATTCAGGACGATTGGTATTGAGATAGCCTACCTGTAGTCTGGTCGTAGGGCTATACCTCCCCAGACGTTGTAGGGAAAGGGGAGAAAAGGGAATAAGAAACCTTGGAAAAATGACAGATACCGAGGTATTCAATTCGCTACTTTGGTATACTCCTTGGCCTGTTGCCGAAGCAACTCCTTCTAAACCAGCTCTGAAATTTAATTCAAGAAGCTCCCCTGCGCGGAAAAAATTACGATTTCTCAAGGCAGTGCTAAAGAAGGGACCTGGAAGTTGCTCTGTGATGGTCATCCCCAGCTGATTGGTCAGTTGGTACTTCTGATTGGGCTGTGTGAAAATACTTGCTGTCAAGGAGGTGCCTAGGGTATCAAAAGAAATGTTTACAAATCGGAATAAATCCAAATTGTTGATCAGCCTCTGAGTTTCCAATGCTTGGGTTCTATTGTAAGGACTTCCTTTTTTAAGTTGAATTCTAGAGGCTAGAATTTTTGCAGAATACCGATCTCTGTAAAAGGAGAAATCAATTCCTTGAAACTCCGTTTGAATCTGCCTATCTGCAAATTCATCTGAGGGGGGATTGATCCTAAATTTTATTGATTCAAGGGTATAAACCTCATGGTCCTCTGTGAAGGTAGGTTTTTGGATGATCTCCTCCAGCTGAATGGTTTTCTTGCTGGTGTCCTGGTAAGCGATGTAAGAAATGTAGGACTTGGAAAACATGTAATACCCGTTGTTTTTCAGCAATTCTTCTAAACGATTGCGTTCTGAAGTAATATTATCTTGGTTATAAATGGATCCCTTTTTAAGCAAGGAGGTGGAAGCATGTGAGGTAAGGAGAGCCTGAATCTTTTCATTGTCCGTGCGTACCAAAATAGAATCTATAAGGTAGGGCTGATTCTCCTCAATCAGGTAGCTCACGAAAGCTTTTTTATCTTTTGTTTTTACCGAATAACTGACTTTAGCATCGAAAAACCCATGATTAACAAGGTATCCTTTCATGTTTTTAAAGGATTTTTCAACCAATGTGGAATCTAGCGCCACTACTGGATTTCCTGTTCTCATGAGTCGATTACCAAATTCTAGCGTATTTTGAAGAAGCTCTAGCTTGGATTTCAATTTCTCTTCTTTTTGCTTAAGAGAGGTTTTAGGTCCTAACGAATCTACTTGGCTTTGTATTTCTTGAAGATTATTTCTGACCTCATTGTATTTTTGGGATACTTTGGAGCTATCAAAAAAACTATTTCCCAATGCATAAATGCCTACTCCCAAAGATCCACCTAAGAAACGGGTGTTGGGTTCTTGTTCGATTAGGCCTTGCAAGTCCTCAAGATCAGCTTTATTGACCCCTTTTACTTCATTTTCATAGACCACCCATTGACCTTCTTGCAAATTTCTAGTCAAGGAGCAACTCAAGCAGAACCACAGGAGAGGAATAAAAAGTATATATTTGAAGGGTTTCAATTTCGAATAAGGAGAGGAATGCTGAGCAAAAATACGGTTAAGTTTATAAAATCCTTACATCAAAAGAAATACCGAATGGACTCGGGAGCCTTCTTTGTGGAAGGTGAAAAAAGTGTAGTCGAAGTGCTGCAGTCGGACTTTACCTTAGATTTACTTTTAGTAACTCAAGACTTTGCTCACAAGTATGCTACTTTATTGTCTCGCATTGGGGTAGAGGTACTTTTGGTCACAGCAAATCAACTGGAGCAGGTGGGACAGTACCAAAGCAACGATGCTGCCTTGGCAGTGGTGAAAATGAAGCCCAATTTAACTTTTATGCCTCAGGACGATGAACTTATTCTAGCTTTGGATGAGGTACGCGATCCAGGTAATTTAGGCACCATCATCAGGATAGCGGATTGGTATGGCATCAAAAAAATGGTCCTTTCCCCCAATACCGCAGACTTTTATAATCCCAAAGTAATTCAATCTTCTATGGGTTCATTTACGCGAGTACAATTTTTTTACGAGGAATTAGGGGATGTATTCTCCCGGTGGAACGTGCCCGTGTATGGGGCGTTTTTAGAAGGTGAGTCCATACACCAACTTAAAAATCTCCATCCAGGGGTTCTATTGATGGGAAATGAATCTCAAGGGATTTCAAAGGCCATAGAAAAATGGGTGACTCGTAAGGTGACCATTCCTGGATATGGAACTACCGAATCCTTAAATGTGGCTATTGCTACAGCTATCCTTTGTGATAATTTTAAAAGAATATTGAGTTCATGAGGAAAGGGTTATCCAAGTTGTTTCATAGCGTAGGACTCAATGGGTTTTTGTTGGGAATTTTCGCAGCCATTGGTTTGGCAGCACTTTTCCCAGACTTAGGTTCCTCTGAATCCAGTCTCCCCTGGAAGCCGGTTATTCAAAAAGGTATTGCTTTGCTTTTCTTTTTTTATGGGCTAAAGCTTGATCCCTCTCAGATAGTTTCAGGACTAAGAAATTGGAAATTACATATCTTGGTCCAAATGACTACCTTTTTGGGGTTTCCACTGCTCACCATGGGGCTGGTTTCCTTTTTTCCAGGCTTAGATCCAGCTTTTGCGCTAGGGATTAGTTACTTAGGTGCTTTGCCCTCTACCGTCAGTGCCTCGGTGGTGTTGGTGTCCATTGCAGGTGGAAATGTGCCGGCAGCCATCTTTAATGCGAGTATTTCAAGTTTATTTGGGGTAGTTTTCACTCCAATTTGGATGCGTCTTTCAGGAGGAGAGGTAGCCGGAGAACTTGATCTTTGGTCTTCCATTGTGGATCTTCAGAAACTTGTAGTACATCCGGTCCTTTTGGGGTTGCTTTTACATCGTTTCTTATTTCCCAAGATCAAACCCTATGTGAACCGATTAAAATACTTGGATCAAACGGTGATTCTTACCATCGTGTTTACCACGTTTTCGGAATCCTTTTCACAAAAAATATTTGCTTCCTTTTCCTGGCTAAACTTGGGAGGATTAGCACTTTTTATGCTAGCCATCCTTATACTTGTCTTTGGAATTCTTTTTTTTCTGGTTCGGTTGCTTTCCTTTTCACGAGAGGATCAAATTGCAGCTCTTTTTTGTGGGTCTACCAAATCTTTGGTGCATGGGGTAGCCATGGGAAAAGTATTGTTTCCTAGTTCTGCAATCCTAGGGCTTGTGCTGCTTCCTGTGATGGTGTACCATCTTCAGCAATTGATTTTGGGGAGTATTTTGGCTAAATCCTTTGAAAAAAATAAGCCCTGAGCGAGACCCAAGGCTGTTTGAATATTAGAGGTATTTGCTGGATAGCTCAGTGACCAATTCGATATAGCCCGTGCTGGCTTCCTCTTTTGATTTTCCTTTAAGGATCAACCAGGCATTGTATTTGGCAGCTGCTTTAAAATCAAATCCTCCAGGCCGTTCTTCTTCATTGTCTCCTGCGGTAGCCTGCTTATAAAGCCCATAGAGGCGAAGAAGTTCTTCATTGCTAGGCTTAGAAGTGAATTTTTGAGTCAGCGCAACAGCTTCTTCAAGGGTACTTGGAATCATGTGCAGAGAGGTAAAATTTATTTAAGTAGAATTTATACTTAACCGAGTCAAGGGTTAAAAAGCTGTAACTAACTTTTATTTCCCTTGACGCGATTTATGGAGTGTTTAACGATTTGACATGGCTACATAGCCACGCTCTATCGCTCCTGTATACATTTGCCGTGGTCTGCCTATAGGCTCACCTTTTTCGGTCATCTCTTTCCACTGAGCAATCCAGCCTGGTAGACGTCCTAGAGCAAACATGACCGTAAACATGTCGGTAGGAATTCCTAATGCTCTATAAATAATACCAGAATAGAAATCCACATTAGGATAAAGCTTTCTCTCCACAAAATAAGAATCATTTAATGCGGCATATTCCAATTCCTTGGCGATATCCAAAACGGGATCTTTCACCCCTAATTTTCCCAGCACATCGTCTGCAGCTTTTTTAATAATTTTTGCTCTAGGATCGAAGTTTTTGTATACCCTATGGCCAAATCCCATCAATCTGAAAGAATCATTTTTGTCTTTGGCCTTATCCAAGTATTTCTTTGCGTTCCCTCCATCGGCTTTGATAGCTTCTAGCATTTCAATAACCGATTGATTTGCTCCTCCATGCAGAGGTCCCCAAAGGGCATTGATTCCAGCAGAGATGGAAGCATAAATGGGTCCTTGGGAAGAGCCTACCATACGTACCGTAGAAGTTGAACAGTTTTGCTCGTGGTCGGCGTGCAAAATAAGCAACACATCCAGTGCCTTAGCTACTATAGGATCTACTTTATATTGCTCTGCAGGGAAAGCAAACATCATTTTTAGGAAATTAGAGCAGTAGTCCAGGGAATTATCTGGATAATTTACGGGGTGTCCCATTTTATTTTTATACGCCCAAGCTGCAAAAGTTGGCATTTTTGCCAATAGGCGAATCATGCTCAAATTCACTTCCTCAGGAGTACTATTTGGATTGAGTGAATCCGGATAAAAAGCAGAAAGTGAGCAAATTAGGGAAGAAAGTACTCCCATGGGATGAGAGTTGGAAGGGAATCCGTCCAAAATTTTCTTGATGTCTTCGTGGACCAGCGTATGGTAGGTAATCTGCTTGGTAAAATCATCAAACTGATCCTTTCTTGGCAATTCCCCATAGATCAAGAGATAAGCCACCTCAAGAAAATTTGATTTTTCTGCCAATTCCTCGATCTTATATCCCCTATACCTCAGAATGCCTTCCTCTCCATCCAAGAAAGTAATGGAACTGGTAGTCGACCCAGTATTTTTAAATCCTGAATCAAGAGTGATCAGTCCTGTGTCACTTCTTAGTTTTGCAATATCAATAGCAGGCTCATTTTCGGTACCTACAAGTATCGGAAATTCATATTCTTGTCCTTTGTAGACCAGTTTAGCGGTATCAGACATGGGTGTGGTAGTTTGAGATTATTTCTAAGAGCGATTTTAAAAACGCCCCAAGTTACTAAAAGAGACTATTTTTTTACTATTTTATTCTATAAATGGATTTATGATAAGGATTAAAAATTTAATACTTACTAATTAACTGATAATCAATTAATTAAGGCTATAATTTTTTAGTATAAATCCCTACCTTGCACCTGCCCCTTATACAACCGAGGAGCGAGGACCTATCAATCACAGAAATGCTCAAATACCTCGACCAAATGATCTCCTATCATTTTGGCATTTCTCCCTTCGATGTGGTGTCTTTCGATGAAGTGAACCAATTCTCCATCCTTAAAAAGGGCCATGGCTGGAGATGAAGGAGGGTAAGGAAGAACCAATTCTCTAACTTTGGCAACAGCTTCCCGATCATTTCCTGCAAAAACGGTGGCTAGGGAATTGGGCTTTTTGCTGGATTGTTCTAAAGCATAGCGTACTCCTGGTCTAGCTGCTCCTGCAGCGCAGCCACAAACAGAATTCACAACCACAAAAGTGGTACCGGTATGGTCTTCTCCGAGGTGCGCTTCTACTTGTTGTGCAGTACGAAATTCTTGAAATCCAAGATCTGATAATTCAGCTCTCATGGGGGCTATTAATTCTTCTGGATACATGATTGACTATTTTTAAATTGTTATTTTAAAGAAATCCTAATTCAAGTTTGGCTACTTCTGACATCATGTCCTGGGTGTAGGGGGGATCGAAAGTTACTTCTACTTCTACATTATTTATACCCATGACTTGCTGAATTTTTTCTTTTACCTCCGAGGGAATAAATTCTGCTGAAGGACAATTGGGGGAAGTAAGGGTCATCAATACATATACGTTATTGACGGGGTAAATAGTTATCTCATAAATTAATCCCAATTCGTATACGTCTACAGGAATTTCCGGGTCATACACCAGCTTTATAGCTGCAATGACCTTTTCCCTGAGGTTGTCTAGTTGCACACCATCAGGTTCAGATACCTTAGTTTCCATGGATGGATAGTTGCTTGGTTTTAAAGGCTAAGGCATAGCGCTTCATCTGTTGTATCATGGAGGCAAGGCCATTGGATCTCTGACTTCCCAAAATATTGCCCATTCCGATTCGTTGAAGAAATGTGAGTTCATTTCCAAGAATTTCTTCTGGACTCCTGCGGTTGTAAATTCGAATCAACAAGGAAATCAATCCTTTGGTGATATCTGTATTTGAATCTGCAGAGAAGTGGCACTTTCCTTCAATAAATTGTGCCGCGAGCCAAACTTTAGATTGGCATCCTTTGATTACATTCTCCTCTTTTCTTTCTTCTTCTGGAAAAGGGTCAAGACTATTCCCTAGTTCCATGATATAAAAAATAGTAGACTCTTTATCGTCCCCAAGGATTTCAAATTCAGAAACTATTTCTTCTTGTATGTCTAAGATGGAATTCATCTATTTTTTATTCTTGCAAGTTGAGCTACTCCCTCAGCGAAAACATCAATTTCAGCCTTAGTGTTATAAACTGCAAAAGACGCCCGTACAGTTCCTTCTATTCCCAGTCTTTTCATCAAAGGTTGGGTACAATGGTGACCTGTTCTCACGGCTATTCCTTTAGCATCTAAAAGTTGGCCTACGTCATAAGGATGCATTCCTCCCACTGTAAAAGAAAGTACAGAGACTTTTTCTGCTGCAGTGCCCACAAGGGTTATTCCTTTGATGTCCTGCAGGAGTTGAGTGGCATAGGTCAAGAGTTCGATTTCATGAGCCATGATTGATTTCTTGCCAAGTCCTTGAATAAAGTCTAGTGCGGGACCAAAGGAGATTACTTCTGCAATGCTAGGAGTCCCAGCTTCAAATTTGAATGGGATATCGTTGTAGGTGGTTTTTTCAAAGGAAACTTCTCGAATCATTTCTCCACCTCCAAGAAAAGGAGGCATTTGTTCCAAAAGATTTCTTTTCCCATACAAAACCCCCAAGCCGGTTGGGCCATAGAGTTTGTGGGCTGAAAACGCTAAAAAATCGCAATCCAAGTCGAGTACATCTACTTCTAAGTGAGAAGTAGCTTGTGCTCCATCCAGCAGTACCTTGGCACCTGCTTCGTGCGCAGCTGCAATTATTCTTTTGACAGGATTGATGGTTCCCAGGGCATTGGAAGCATGTACTATACTCACCAACTTGGTTTTTGGGCTTAGAAGTCGCTCAAATTCTTCCCAAATCAATTCTCCTTCTGGAGTGATTGGAATTATTTTTAAGCAGGCACCTGTCTCCTCACAGAGCATTTGCCACGGCACAATATTGCTGTGATGCTCCATGGTGGAAATTAAGATTTCATCTCCTTTGGTAATGAATTTTTTTCCAAAAGTCTTGGCCACCAAGTTAATCCCTTCGGTAGTGCCTTTGGTGAAAATAATTTCAGCAGCTTCTTTGGCGCCTAAAAAGCCCTGGATCGCTTCTCGGACTGCCTCAAATTGTAGCGTGGCACGGTCGGCTAGGGTATGGGCCCCTCTATGGATATTGGCATTATTCTGCTCGTAGTAAGCCTGCTGAGCCTCTATGACCGATAGGGGTTTTTGGGTGGTAGCTGCGTTGTCAAAATAAATCAGGGGCTTGCCATTCACTTCTTGATGAAGTGCTGGGAAAAGCCTTCTGATGGATGGTACATCGACGCTCATGTTCTAAACTTACTCCCCAGACGCTCCTGAATCAGGGTGATGATGTATTTTTGTAAGCTCTCAATTTGAATTTTATCCACCACTTCCGCGATGAAAGCAAATAAAAGTAAGCCTCTCGCAGTGGTTTTTTCAATACCTCTCGCTTGGAGGTAAAAAAGAGCCTCTTCATCCAACTGCCCTACGGTACATCCATGAGAGCACTTCACATCGTCAGCCCAAATCTCCAATTGAGGCTTGGTATTGATTAAGGCATCTTCGGAGAGGAGCACGTTGTTGTTTTGTTGAAAAGCATTTGTTTTCTGAGCATCCTTGCGGACAAGAATTTTGCCATTGAATACTCCTCTGCTGTAATCCCCAAAGATTCCTTTGTACAATTCATTGGATTCGGCATGTGGTTCTTTATGATCCACGTAGGTATGGTGGTCGACCAGAGATTTTCCTTGAAGCAAGGAAATCCCATACATGTTACCCACGGAATTACTTCCCTTCAAATGCAAGGACAGGTTGTTTCGAATCAGATCCCCAGAAAGGGATAAATAAAAAGAGGTAAATTGAGCACCTCTCTGTATGTCAGTTTCTAACTGACTTACTTCTATGACCTGATTTCCTTCGTGCTGAATTCTATGGTAGGAAATTTGGGATTGTACTCCACCTTGGATTTCTATGACCTTGTTAACGAAATAAGGGGAACTTCCTAAAGAACAGCCCTGCTCTACAAATGTGACTTCGGAAAAATCTCCAACTTCTATCCAAATTCTTGGACTAATTACTTGTCCATCCAATTCTTGGTGAAAGTTCAAAAGTAAAATAGGTTTTTTACAGATAAATTTGGACGGAATGGAAATAAAAATCCCATCGGAGAAAGTGGCTTGATTTAAGGAAAGAAAAGGGTCTTTTTCAGGCTTAGCAATACTTCCAATGGGCGTATTGGGCTTTTCTGATAAAATCGATACTTCCATGCCTTCTATCTGGTTAGAAAATTCCGGATGATAATATCCATTAGAAAAAACCAAAACATCTCCTTCAAATCCATCAAGTAAGGCATTTTGAACTTGTTCTTTACTTAAAGAAAGGGGAGAGGCCGGAAAAAAACGGGTAATCGCCTGCTCCAATTTCTTGGCAATAGGCGTAAAACGATATTCTTCAGATTTTTGGCTAGGAAGTCCTTGGGATAGGAAAATTTCCTTTCCCTGCTCTCTCAAAGCGATGAAATTTGAGGGAGAAGCGGTGAAAAGGCCCTGAACTAATTCTTGTTTGGTCTTGATACTCATGGGTTTGTAGGGGAGATCAGGCCGTAGCCTTGGCGGTATCAACTTCTTCTTTTATCCAATCGTATCCTTTTTGCTCTAATTCTAAAGCCAATTCTTTGCTTCCTGATTTTACAATTCTTCCTTGATAAAGTACGTGTACCACATCAGGAACGATGTAATCAAGAAGACGCTGGTAATGGGTAACTACTATGGTTGCCGTGGAGGGAGATTTTAATTTATTAACACCATTGGAAACGATTCGTAAGGCATCAATATCCAATCCAGAGTCGGTTTCATCCAAAATAGAAAGTTTGGGCTCCAACATGGCCATTTGGAAAATCTCGTTTCTCTTTTTTTCTCCTCCAGAGAAGCCTTCGTTGAGCGAGCGGCTTAACAATTTTTGATCAATCTCAACTAGCGCCATTTTTTCCTTCATCAAGGAAAGGAATTTTACGGCGTCTAGAGGCTCTTGACCTCGGTATTCTCGGATTTGATTGAGCGCTGTCCTTAAAAAATTAGTCGTTGAAACTCCCGGAATTTCAATGGGATATTGAAAAGCCAAAAATACTCCCTCTCTCGCACGATCTTCTGGAGAAAGCTCAAGAAGCTCTTTTCCTTGAAAAATCACTTCGCCTTGGGTGACTTCGTATTCTTCTCTTCCTGCCAAAACCGAGGCCAAGGTAGATTTACCCGAACCGTTGGGTCCCATGATGGCATGGACCTCTCCTGGATTTACTTGTAAATTGATGCCCTTCAAGATGGGGGTGCCCTCAATAGAAGCATGTAGGTTTTTTATGGATAACATGGGTTATATTTTTTCAAATACTAAAACTTTAGCACTAGCCAACGGAACCTTCTAAGGTAAGCGCCAATAATTTTTGAGCTTCTACGGCAAATTCCATTGGGAGTTGGTTGAGTACCTCTTTGGCATAGCCATTGACGATCAATGCAACGGCATCTTCAGTGGCAATGCCCCGTTGGTTGCAATAGAAAATCTGATCCTCCCCAATTTTTGAGGTAGTGGCTTCGTGTTCTACTTTGGCCGTAGGATTGGCAATATCGATGTAGGGGAAAGTATGGGCTCCACAGGCATTTCCCATCAACAAAGAGTCGCACTGAGAAAAGTTTATAGCATGTTGAGCTCTTTTCATCACCTGCACCTGGCCTCGGTAAGAGTTTTGAGATTTACCTGCTGAAATTCCTTTAGATACAATTCTGGATTTCGTGTTTTTCCCAATATGGATCATTTTAGTTCCGGTGTCCGCCTGTTGGTAATTGTTGGTTACCGCCACAGAGTAAAATTCACCTACCGAATGATCTCCTTTCAAAATGCAGGAAGGATATTTCCAAGTGACAGCCGATCCCGTTTCTACCTGAGTCCATGAAATTTTGGAGTAATCTCCAGCACAAATACCTCGCTTAGTTACAAAATTGTAAATACCTCCTTTTCCTTCCTTGTCCCCAGGAAACCAATTTTGTACCGTAGAATACTTTACCTCGGCATGGGCAGCAGCGTAAATTTCTACTACGGCAGCATGCAATTGGTTTTCATCCCGTTGTGGGGCAGTACAACCCTCCAAATACGAAACGTAGGAAGATTCTTCGGCTACAATTAAGGTTCGTTCGAATTGCCCTGTATTGGCAGCATTGATTCTGAAGTAGGTAGACAATTCCATGGGACAACGCACACCTTTCGGTATGTAACAAAAGGATCCATCGGAAAAAACAGCTGAATTTAAAGCCGCATAATAATTGTCCTGAATGGGCACTACTGAGCCCAGGTATTTTTTAATTAATTCGGGATGCTCTTTTACCGCCTCGCTAAAAGAACAAAAAATGATTCCTAATTTGCTTAAGGTATCCTTGAAGGTAGTTGCCACCGATACGGAATCTAAGACAGCATCTACGGCAATCCCTTGAAGTCGCTTTTGCTCATTTAAAGAAATTCCAAGTCTCTCGTAAATGGCTATCAGCTCCGGATCTACCTCATTGAGGTTTTTTGGTTTTTTCGACTGCTTGGGAGCAGAATAGTATTTTAATGCCTGAAGATCAATTTTTGGATAGTTGACATTGGCCCAAGAAGGCTCTGCCATGGACTGCCAGGTAGCAAAGGCTTTCAGTCTCCATTCCAATAGCCACTGGGGTTCTTCCTTTTTAGAGGATATCCACCGAATTATCCCTTCATTCAGCCCAGCAGGGGCTTCATCGGCTTCGTAATTTACCGACCAGCCGTGCTCATATTCTTTGGAAGTTAGATCTTCTAAAAGTTGATTGTCTTTGCTCATGAACTGAGTTATTTAGACTAAATATAATTTGAACACAAAGCTATAACATTCAATTAAAAAAATATGTTCGCATTCCTATCAAAATTCCTTTTAAACAATAAAAAAAGGGTAAAAGTTACCTTTTTGATATTCCTATCCTAACTCCTAAAAAAAAAGCACAGGAGGATCTATGCTTTTCGTAATCATGAATCTAAGAGCTTGGCTTATTTTTCCTTGTCGAAAAACTGTATGGGTCTATTGATACTTTCTTCCAATACAATCAAGGTTTCTGTTCTATCAATTCCATCCACCTTTTGAATTTTATCCAACACCAACCTCAGGTGATTGGTATCTCTACAAATGATTTTGGCAAATATGGAATAATTGCCCGTAGTGTAATACGCACTAACTACCTCAGCAATTCCTTTTAATCGTTCGATGACTGAATCGTAAAGAGAACTTTTCTCCAAATAAATCCCAAGGAATGCCGAAATGTCATAGCCTAATTTTGAAAAATCAATGGTCAGGGTTGCACTTTTTACCACTCCCATGTCCTCCAATTTTTTCATTCGTACGTGCACTGTACCCGAAGAAACGAATACCTTTTTGGCAATTTCGGTGTAAGGAGTCTTCGCATCCTCGTTGAGAAGGGAGATTATTTTCAGGTCAATATTATCGATATCTAAAATTTTGTCCATTTTCAGTCAATTCATTTATATGATTTATAATAAACGTGTCATAAAATTAAAGATTATTTAAAATATTACAAAATTATTTTTTCAATTTGTAATTTCACAAGAAATCCTTTTACTTTGGAATTGTATTTAAATAGCAAATGAAAATTTTGTTGTTTTCATAAAACTTTAATTTTCAATTTGATTCTATTCTTTTGACGAAAGAATCAATTTTAATCGCTTGAAAACTTTTAATCTCTAAAGTTATATTTGGGTTTATATTCTGAAAAGGGTCTTGTTTTTGACGAGACCTTTTTATTTTCCTCAAAAGGCTTACATCTTTCTTTAAACGGTGGTAGTAGCTACCTTTCAACGCTTATTTTTACTTCTTTAACAGCCCCTTCATGAAAACTTCCTTACTCTTATTCTGCACCTTGTTTGTTGCCTTACACACCCAGTCCCAAGTAAGGTCCTTTGTGTCCGAACCCACTTTTCCAGAGAAAAATGAAAAAACTTCTTTTTATGTGGTATCTGGAGAAAGACATGGAAATTCTTTCTTTAAAAAGGTGGCCTATCCCGAAGTGGAGTATACGCCAGGAGCAAGCCTAGATTTTTCTAAGTACCATACGGTAGATGTGATGTACCATTGGTATGAGGTATGGGCCAAGCAATTCCCTCAGCTGGTAGACCTTTATGTGGTGGAACATTCTTTTGAAGGACGTCCCATTTACCAAATGGCTATAACCAATAAAAACACGGGAAAAGATACCGATAAACCTGCAGCCTATTTTGAAGGTGGAAGACATTCTGGGGAGATAACTTCCAGCGAATCCATACTTTGGCTGACCCAGCACCTTCTAGAAAATTACGGAAAGGATCCCGAAATCACTGCCTTAATAGACAGCAAAGTGATCTATCTCCGGCCTCAAAATAATCCAGACGGATCTAATCTTTACCTCTACTCTGCCCAGAGAAATCGAAGCACCGTAAAGCCTCAAGATACCGACCGAGACGGATTGTTAGATGAGGATTCTGAAGAAGATTTGGATGGAGACGGGATTATTTATCAACTAAGAAAAAAGGCCATTACTCCCTCTGAAAAGGAAAAAGCGAATTACATTATAGATCCTAGAGACCCCAAGGGGAGATTGATGAAACAAACCTTTCCTGGGAAAGGGGAATACCTGTTGTATACAGAGGGTATAGACAACGATGGAGATGGAAGGTACAACGAAGATGGGATAGGGGGCTTAGACTTGCACCGGAACTATCCGGAAAATTGGAGACCCAATACCGGTGGAGACCTTACAGGTAGGGGATATACGCAATTTGGATCAGGAGAATACCCGCTAAGCGAAATTGAATCCCGAGCTACGGTATTGTGGATGCTTAGCCATCCCAACATTTCGGTAGTCAACTCTATGGATACCCGAGTACCCATGCACTTACGCCCTCCCTCTACTTCTAAGAGTGAGGAAAGGATGTACCCACAAGACTTGGCTATTTACAAAGAAATGGATCAACTCGGACTTTCTTACACAGCTTACCCCTGGGCAGGAGATGTATATGAAACCTATGCCACCCGATACAAAGTCAACGCTATGACAGGAGATCCGCTTCTTCCTGAACCTCTTTTTGGGCATGGTCCTGACTTCGGATATTTTTATTACGGAAGTATTTGGTACGGAGATGAACTTTGGAATGGGGGTGCCATGAAGGATTATGACGGAGATGGAATTTATGACGAATACGATGGACTCAGATGGGACGATGAAGCCAATGGGAGTAAAGGATTTAAAGTTTGGTCACCAATGGTGCATCCCGAACTTGGCGAAGTAGAAATTGGAGGCTTTCATCCTAAATTTTTTGCCCAGAATGGTCCCGCATGGCAACTAGAGGATTGGGCCAAAAAGCAGGCTTTATTCAATTTGGCGATGGCCAAAAGGCTTCCTCAAGTCAGCATCACCGATGTAAAGGTCAAAAAGCGAAGTGAAGGAGAATTTGAAATCTCCTTATCTTGGACCAATTCAGGTAAATTACCCGTAGCCTTGGAACAAGCGAAGTTGGTAAAAATTGTACAACAAGATCGGGTGATGCTGGATTTTGATAAAAAATTGCTGCAAGGGGACGAAGATGCTCCTGTCCGTATTCTCACCCCAAGCACTTACGAAAAGACCATTTATGCAGGCTACACTGGGGTAGGTGAGAAAAAAACAGCCACTTTTATCGTATCTGTCAAAGGAGAATTACCCGTAAAAGGCAAAATCAAGCTATCCTCCACCCGCGGAGGATTTGTAGAAAGAGAATTTACGTTATCCAATTAAACCCCAGCATGAGAAATTTAAGAAGTACATTCGGATGGGTATTTACCCTTCTTCTTATTTCCCAATCCATAATTGCCCAGCAAAAACGATCCCTGACTCATGCCGATTACGACGGTTGGGAGAGCCTATCCTCAGAAAAAATCACCAAAAATGGACTTTTTGTGGGTTACCAAATCTCCCCGCAAGATGGAGACAGTCGCTTGGAGATTTTTCCATTCAAGACTCCTACCAAAAAGACCGTGATTCCACGCGGAAATGGGTTTTTGTTTACTCCGGACGATGCCTATGCCGTGGGGAAAATAGCTGCCCAAAAGGATTCGGTCTATGCTTTAAAGTTGAAGAAAAAGAAAGGAGACGACCTACCCAAAGATAGTCTCTTTATCCTCCATTTGGCTTCCGGAAATTTAGAGAAGTTGGCTCGAGTGAAGTCTTTTGCCACCCCTACGGAAAAAGGCAGTTGGATCGCCATCCATTTTGAGAAAGAGCTTGCCCCAAAGGAAAGTTCGAAGGGCGCTGCTGCTTCGGATTCGACCAAGAAAGTAGAAAAGCCTAAGAAAACAGATGGGACCAAACTACTCGTACGATCCTTGGATGGGGCAGTTTCTTGGGAACTCGATCGGGTGAAATCCTTTAGCTTCTCTCCAAATGGTGATTACTTGTACTACCTCCTTGCTGAAGAAGAAAAGCAAGATAATGCAGCCTTGCATGTGCTTGAATTGGCATCCGGCGCTCAGCGTTTGGTACATGAAAAGATGACTACCTACACGAGAATGACCTTTTCTCCACAATCAACCTATCTTTCTTTTGTTACGACTGATGACTCATTGAAAGCGAAGAAGCCAAGCCATAAACTGTTGTTGTACGATGTGAAGAAACAAGTCATGGCTGCTGAAATCGATAAATCAGCTTTGAAACTCGAGAATAGCCGAATTAGTCCAGACGCTTCTTTGCGCTTCTCTGAGGATGAATCCCGTTTGTTTTTTGGAGTCTCTATGGAATACCAGGATTATGCTTATGAAAATGATACTACGCTGCTCGATGAGGATCGCGTGAGTCTAGACATTTGGGGCTGGCAAGATGCGGAGATTCAACCCATGCAATTGAAGAACAAGTCCCAGGAAGAAAAGAAGAGTTACTTGGCTGTCCTTTCGCTAAAAGACCAGCAGGTCATTCAATTGACCACACCTGAGGTGGATGAGGTGCAACTGGAAAATAAAATCACCAAGGAGATTGCCTTGGCTTGGACGGACGCACCCTACCGAAGAAATTACAGTTGGGATATTCAGATAGGCAGGGACGTATATCTCCTAGATTTAGCTACAGGAAATAAAGAATTGATTGAAAAAAACGCATCTGGGTCTCCAAGACTTTCTCCTGCAGGGCAGTATGTGTATTGGTATGCAGCGAGGGACAGCGCTTGGGTGGCTTATGACTTGCAATCAAAAACTAAAATCAATTTGACCCAGGGCTTGTCCGTGCCCTTTTACGATGAATTGAATGACTCTCCTTCTTTTCCTAGTAGTTACGGTGCTGAAGGGTGGCTCAAAGAGGACGAGGCCCTGCTGGTAAATGACCGTTTCGATATTTGGAAGATTGATCCTAGAAACCTCAATACCGCCCAAAATATAACCCTTGGAGAAGGTAGAAAGAAGCAAATTACTTTCCGCAGGGAGAGATTGGTGTTAGACGAGACAAGTATTGATACCCAGCAGATTTTCCTTTTGTCAGCCTTTGAAGAAAATACCAAGAAAGGTGGATTTTTTATGGGGGATTATTCAGGCAAACAAGCACCCAAACAGATGTTGCTTAGCGATCATCGCTATGTTGGATTAAGAAAGGCAGAACAGTCAAATCAAATCCTTTTGAGAAGATCTACCTACAAGGATAATCCAGATTTATACTTGAGCGATTTAAGTTTCTCTGCCTTAACAAAAGCTTCTTCCTTAAATCCCCAACAATCCACCATCAAGTGGGGAAATGTCAAACTGGTGTCCTATCTGGCTCAAGATGGGACTCCGCTTCAGGGTCTTTTGTTTACTCCCGAAGGATTTGATAGAGTAAAGAAATTCCCCATGATGGTATTTTTCTACGAACGATACAGCGAGACCTTGCACAACTACCGTGCTCCTGCACCTAGCCGATCTACGATCAATATCCCGTATTTTGTCAGCAATGACTACGTGGTATTTGTTCCTGATATCAAGTACGATTTGGGCTTACCAGGACCAAGTGCTTACGATTGTATCCTTCCAGGCGTTCAGGCAGTACTCGCCCAAGGGGGTGTGGATGCTGAAAATATGGCCATCCAAGGTCAAAGCTGGGGAGGATATCAAGTAGCCTATTTGATTACTCGAACCAATTTATTTAAAGCTGCAGGGGCCGGGGCACCTGTGGTCAACATGACCTCGGCCTACGGGGGTATTCGCTGGGGAACGGGCATGAGCCGCATGTTCCAATACGAGCAGACCCAGTCACGAATCGGCGGTACCCTTTGGGAAAAGCCGCTATACTACCTAGAAAATTCCCCCTTGTTTACCCTGGATCGGGTAAATACCCCCGTGCTGATCATGCACAACGATGCCGATGGAGCAGTGCCTTGGTACCAAGGGATTGAAATGTTTATGGGCCTCAAGCGCCTCAATAAGCCAGCTTGGCTTCTTCAATACAATGGGGAGGATCACAACCTGGTGCAGCGCAAAAATGCCAAAGACCTTTCCATCCGTTTGAGTCAATTTTTTGATCATTACTTGAAAGGAGCTCCGGCGCCCCTTTGGATGACCGAAGGACTTCCAGCAGTAGAAAAGGGAAGAACCCTCAAGTACGAGTTGGGTAACTAAATCATAGCTTCATACCAAAAAAAAGCGCATCCTGAATTCTGGAGGCGTTTTTTTTCCTTGTGTTAGGTAGGTGACGGCAGCCTTGTCCCGTAAATCAAACTGCCACAGGTGCCTTGATATGTGGGTGTGGATCGTAGTTAAGCAATTCAAAATCCTCGTAAGTAAAGGCAAAGATATCTTTCACTGCAGGATTGATTTTCATGGTAGGCAAGGGCCTACAATCTCTGCTGAGTTGCAATTCGGTTTGCTCCAAGTGATTCAAATACAAGTGTGCATCGCCGAAGGTATGAACAAACTCTCCTGGCTCCAGATCACAAACCTGTGCGACCATCATCGTGAATAAGGCATAGGAGGCGATATTGAAGGGCACACCTAGAAAAACATCGGCACTGCGCTGATAGAGTTGGCAGGATAATTTCCCATTGGCTTCGTAAAATTGAAAAAGCGTGTGGCAAGGAGGTAGTGCCATTTGGTCTACGTTAGCCACGTTCCAAGCACTTACCAGATGTCTTCTGCTGTCCGGTTTGGTCTTAATTTGGTGAATTAGGTTTTTAATTTGATCTATTTCTCCTCCTTTACCATCAGGCCAATGTCTCCATTGGTACCCATACACTGGACCAAGGTCTCCATTTTCATCCGCCCATTCGTCCCATATCGAACACCCATTTTCTTTCAACCATTTGATGTTGGATTCCCCCCTCAAAAACCAAAGCAATTCGATAATGATGGAGCGGAGGTGTAATTTTTTGGTAGTGACTACCGGAAATCCATCCGCTAGATTAAAGCGCATTTGATGTCCAAACACACTTATTGTACCTGTTCCTGTACGATCAGTTTTTTTGACTCCTTCAGAGAGGATCCGCTTCATCAGGTCGTGGTATTGCTGCATAAAAGGGAAATTGAGTTTGATTAGGACAAGATACCAAAATACCAAGGATTGATACAAGCCCTTTTTGTACTTCAAAGATAGTTGAAATGATGCTAAATAAAGGAGTTCTACTAAGCGCTTTTAAGCGGCGTTAACACCTTTTCTAATTGAGAATTAGGGATTAAATCTATCCCAAGAAAATGTGGCAGAGATGGGATAATGATCTGAATAATCCACCTCGTTATGGGTGGTGAATTGTAGAGGAATCAGGCTAGGGGAGGAAAAGATATGGTCAATCCGGAGGAAAAATAGGATTCGGTTGTACGTAAATCCAAAACCTCTTCCCGCCAATTCGAAGGCGTTTTCTAGGGATTCGCTAAGCTTGAAATAGGCATTGGAATAAGGAATTTCATTCAAATCCCCCATCAATATCACTTCATAGGGACTATTGTTGATGTGTTCGCTCAAGACCTTTATTTGTTTGGCTCTCTCCAAGCTCCCTTGATGGAGCTTACCTAAGGTTTGCCGGTACACTTGTTTGGCACTATCGTAATTTTCAAAGGCTTCCGCTTCAATGGACATGGAGGCCAAGTGTACGTTGTATATTCTTACGGTGTCCTCGCCTACTTCAACATCTGCAAAAATTGCCCCATTGCTATTTTTCTCACTAAAGACAATGCCTTCATTTACAATAGGGTAGGATGAGAATATGGCCATACCGTAGGATCTTTTTTTTGCATCTCCGCGAAGCGGATGATAGGTATACTCAAGTTCGCCGTCTTTACTTAAAAATTTTAATGCATTTTGATTTTCTACGGTGAAATCTTGGTAAAATTCTTGTATGGCTTTAATTTCTGAGGGATGCTCGTTGATCCAGGAAAACACATTGGGATCGGACCCGTCCTTGGAGGGATTGTTATAATTAAAAAGATGAGCATTGTAACTCAACAACTTAAGGCCTTCTGCTTCGGGATTTTTGGAATGAAGCTGTACGGTAAGGAGCACAAATTTGTATCCCAGTAACAAACAGAGTAATGGGAAAAAGGCTAACCTTCTCCAAGCCAATGCCAAAAGGAGAAATAAAACTAAATTCGATAAAAAGGCTATTGGAATTAGAAATGGAATTAAACCTGCGTAAGGAAATACCTCTGGAGAAATGAAAACACTTGAAAAAATAAGTAGGCTTAAAAAAAAGATTAGGCCAGTGAGTAATTTCATTGTGTTGGTTCAGGTAGCTAGGTTTATGCCTCAAAAATGGTAAATATTTGGGCAATTATTTATTATCCTTCCAATAATATGGGAGAGAAGTTGGTTTTGAATCATTAAAAATAAAAAATTACCCACTGAATATTAATAAAACTATCCTTTGCTAATTAACGTAACAAATTAAAATTTCATCTACTTTGATTTGATGTTTTCCAGGTAATTCTTTTTATTTTAAACTTGTCTTTATTATTTCTTTATTTCTTATGAAAAAAATCCTTTCCTTTTTGGCATTAGGGCCAATCGCTTTTCTATTATTTTATTGTCACCCCAAAAAAGAAGAAACTTCATCCTCGGAAGAGCTGTCACAAGAGGAACAACAAAGTGCGGAGCAGCGGCCTAGCCCTTTGGTCACTAAGGAAGGTAAAGTTTCGGGAAAGACCATAAAAATTCAATACGGGTCACCCGCTGTAAAGGGAAGAGCAATATGGGGAGATTTGGTACCTTACGATGAGGTGTGGAGGACAGGCGCCAATGAGGCGACCTATGTGGATCTCTCCCAAGCAGTCACCGTTGAGGGAAAAGAACTCCCTGCGGGAAAATACTCTGTTTTTACCATCCCAAAAGAATCGGGTACTTGGACCGTAATTTTTAATTCAGATTGGAATTTGGAGCATGGGCATTTTCAATACAACGAAAAAAATGATGTTCTTCGGGTCGAGGCACAACCCAGTTGGGAGCAATACTCCCAGGAAAGTTTATCTTTTGAGGTGGAGTCTCCAGGTCTTGTTTTGCGTTGGGAAAAACTCAAACTTCCTATTGCCATCCAATGAGGAAGTCTTGAAGTCCTCGGCCCACCTGGTCGAGGATTTTTTTTACTTAAAATTTTCCGTAGTTTCCCTGTTAATTCTTGGTATCACCTACCCTTAGAGATTTTCATGAAATACCTTTCCTTTTTATTAGCACTTGGATGTGCTTGTGGTTTGGGAATATTGATTTCCATGCCCATAGGGCAAATCCCACCCATAGCCCCCTTGTTGGACCCAAATCATGGCTTTTGGCAAAATTCATACAGTGAGGACCAAGTTGCTCAAGATCAACTCACCTTAAGTAACCTTCAAGCCGAGGTAAGGGTAGTTTACGACGAAAATTTAATACCTCATATCTATGCTCAAAATGACCTAGATCTTTACCGAGCTCAGGGATATATTACAGCGAAACATAGGTTATGGCAAATGGAATTCCAAACCAGGGCTGCTGCTGGAAGACTCTCGGAGGTAGTGGGACCCATGGCCTTAGAGTTGGATAGAATGACTCGAAGAAAGGGACTTGCTTTTGGTGCAGAAAAAGGAATAGAATTCCTGAAATCAGAAGATCCAGAGACCTTAGCTTTGGTGGAAGCTTATGCCGATGGAGTTAACCAATACCTAGCACAACTGACAGACGCTCAACTTCCCGTAGAATACAAGCTTTTAAACTACCGCCCCGAGCCTTGGTCTGCCTACAAGTCCTTGTTACTGCTCAAGTACATGTCCGATATGCTAGTAGGGGATAGGGATTTAGAATATACCAATTTGAGGCAACTGTTGGGTGAGACAAAACTCAATCGCTTGTATCCAGAATTTCCAATGGAAAATGATCCTGTGATTGAAAAAGAACGAATTTGGGATTTTCAAGCCCTTCCAGTATCCAAACCGGATAGCTTGGGATATCCAAACGAATTGGTGTCTTTGGCCCCTCTGTCTCAACCTGAGGATGGTACGGGCTCCAACAACTGGGCGGTAAGTGGGAAAAAGACAAAGAGTGGTCATCCCATTCTTGCCAATGACCCACATTTGGGACTAAACCTTCCCTCTTTGTGGTATTCCATGCAATTGACCACCCCAAAGCATAGCGTTAAAGGGGCTACGCTCCCAGGTGCCTTAGGGATTATCTCTGGCTTTAATGAACACATCGCCTGGGGGGTAACCAATGCGACCAAAGACACAAGAGATTGGTACAAAATCACGTTCCAAGACGAAACTAGAAAAGCGTATCGCTATGGAAATGAGTGGAGACCCACCCAATTGCGTATAGAAGAAATTAAGGTGAAAGGGGAGACGGCTTTTATAGACACCGTGGTATATACCCATTACGGGCCAGTAGTTTACGATCGTTCCTTTAAATCCGATCGGCAGGATGTAAACTTCGCTTTGCGGTGGATTGTTCATGATGGAAACTCCAACGAGCAGAAAACCTTTATGTTGCTCAACTCGGCTACTAATCATGCAGAATATACCCAAGCCTTGTCTCACTATGCGGCTCCAGCCCAAAATTTTGTCTTTGCCTCCAAATCAGGGGATATTGCCATGAGGATTCAAGGTAAATTTCCGCTAAAGTGGAAAGAGCAGGGTAAATTTTTTATGGATGGAGCTGATCCACGCATGGAATGGCAGGGTTATATTCCTTTTGAGCACAATGCCACCACCTTAAATCCTGAGAGAGGTTTCGTTTCTTCTGCAAATCAACATCCTGTAGACAGTTCTTACCCTTACTATGTATTTGATCATTCCTACGAACATTATAGGAATAGAAGATTAAATCGAGAGTTGGCAGAGATGAACCAAATCACGGTGGAGGACATGAAGGCTTTGCAATTTGACTCCTACAACCTACAAGCTGCTGAAGCGCTCCCTGTACTCCTTGATTTGTTGGGATCTCATGGAGAAAATACTCCAGAAGGTAAAAACTACCTGGAGGAGCTTAAAACCTGGGACTTTTATGCAGATCCTTCCAAAACAGGTCAAACCTTGTATTCCATTTGGTTTAATGAAACCGTAGAGAGTGTATGGCGTGAACTTCAAGATAAGGGCGTGCCTGTGATTCGTCCCAATGCCTACCAAACGATAGCACTCCTGCGTGAATCCCCCATCGATTCGGTATTTAATATGGAGAAAATGGAAGGGCTTCAAACAGCACATACCCACGTCCAAATTGGATTTGACTCCCTACTCATAGCCATGAAAAAATGGAAAGAAACGGAAGGGGAATACGGTTGGGCCAATTATAAAAAAACGACCATTCAGCATCTCGTACCGAATTTTAAGTCCTTTTCCGAAGCAAATGTGATTACTGGAGGTGGAGCAGGCATTTTAAATGCTACGGGGAGTCGCAATGGAGCGAGTTGGAGGATGGTGGTTGAACTTGGTCCTACCATACAAGCATTTGGGATTTATCCTGGAGGGCAATCTGGGAATCCAGGAAGTAAATATTATGACAATTTTATTCCTATTTGGGCCAAAGGGGAGTATGTTGATTTTAGCTTTAAAAAACCTGAGGATAGCAAAGGCATTCTCTTTCAAACCACCCTAATTCCAAATTAATCATGAAATTCACTCTATATTTTCTTCTGACCACATTAGTAGTAGTATTTGTGAATTCTGTGTTCCCATTTTGGGCTGCAATGATTAGCATTGCCTTGCTTACAGGGGTATTTCGCCCTAGCAAATGGGGAGGAATTTTTGGAGGAGGACTGGCGATGGGAGTGGCCTGGCTGGGTCAACTCCTATTTATCGGCACGATGACTTCCAGTACCCTTCCCGATAAAATGGGTGAGGTGATGGGCTTAGGTCCTGGATCAGGTTATATCCTTTTGGGCATTACCATTCTTTTGGGGGTTATTTTAGGGGCATGCAGTGCTTGGGTGGGTGTTGCATTTAGAGCCATGCTCTATAAAAAACCTACCGACATTTACTTGGGAAGATAAGTCTGCCAACTCGTTTTTAATTTTTTACTCGACTATCTTCATCAGGTCCTTTTGGGACTACTAGTATTACTTTTTCTTTATCCACCATTACCGACCCAGGGGCAGACCCTTTCACTTTTCTTACGTATTTCACTTCAGTAAGAATGACCGGACAGAGGCTATCTGTTTTTAACTTGGAGTAATAAGCAGCTAGAGATCCCGCCCGTTCTATAACTTGTTGGGGTACAGGGGGCATTCCCTTTCTTCGTACAACCACATGGGATCCGGGTACTTGACGTGCATGCAGCCACAGGTCGTCTTTGTGCACAAATTCTCGAAGCATTTCATCGTTGTCTTTCGCGGACTTACCTACCCAAATGGTATATCCTTCTACTTCAAATACCTTAAATGGCCTACTTTCTTCATTTTTCTGAGTGGGAAGATCTTCTTTATTGGATTTTCTAAAAGACGATATGCCTTTGAAATCCTTTACCTCTGTCAATTGGGCAAGAAGTGAAACCAAAGAGGCTTCGGCCTGTAACTTTACCTTACGCGTACGCAGAAGCTGCTCTACCTCCAATTGCCGATTTTTTGATTTTCTATACAGATTTGCAGCAAAGTCTTGGGGTTTTTGATTCGGTTTTAACCTGATTTTGATGAGTTTTCCGGTGTAAAAATTCACCAATTCAACTTCTTGCTCCGATGCGGAAAATTCATGAAGATGTGCCATTATTACGTCTGCTACTTGTGAAGGAGGAGGGGAGTTTTCTAGCTCCTTTAGGCTTTCTTCGGATTTTGTGAGATAAGATCTGATTTTAGTTAGCTGATCTTGATAGCTTTTTAGCAGATGATTTTTTTCCTTATCAAAGTTTCCTAGAATCACCGCTCTGTAATACAAAGCATTGCAAGCAGATATTGGATCAGAGAATGTGTCAATGGGAGAATCTTCAGGCAATAGACTCAATTGAACTTCTCCTTCCTTTTTTACAAGATAGAAAAGAGGACTATCCAAAAGATCGAGAAGTTCTTGCAAAAGAGACCATTTGACAGGCAACTCCGCTTCAGGGTATCCTTTCTCTTTCAGCCATTCCCTTGGAAGTTTGCCTAGAGTAGGTAAAAATTGGGAGGCATTTCCTTCTAGAGAAGCAAAATGCTCCCAACTTAAATTAAGCTCTCGAGGGAGCGTTCTCCATTCCAGCACATGGTCTTCCTTAACGGATTTTTTAAAAAGTTCCGAGGGAGTTATTCCTTCTGGAGCATATAGGAGGGCATTGCTTCGATTCCCATGCAATTTGAGGACCAGAACCTGCCCTGATATCAGCTCCATTTTGAGGGCTCTTTCGTAAGGAAAAACGGAGCAGGAAAGTATCTTATCTTCCAATAGGCTTGGAAAAATAGTGGGGCTGTTGTGTTTAGCACGAACAAAACGTGCGGGAAATTCTATATAAACCTGCGGAGCGAGGAGATGGGCCCTGAGGTAGTATTTTTCTCGGCTCCGCTCCATTTCCAAAATCAATTCCTCCTTATTTTGAGAAAAACATGCTTTGATGGTAGATCCTGCAAATCTTTCTTGCATTGCTGGAGCTAGAAATCGAAGAAAGTGATAATTCAAATGCATGCTCATAGGCTTAGCTTTAGCCCATCGTAGGAGAGATGTATTCCTTCAGGAAGAATCTTTTCTACTTCTTGATGCTCTCCTAAGCGATGCGAAATATGGGTGAAATAGGTCTTTTTGGCTCCAATTTTTTGGGCTTCTGCAATCGCTTCCTCTAATGTAAAATGGGAAATGTGGGCTTCTTTCTGCAAAGCATTCAGTACCAACACTTCGGTACCTTCCAAAAGGGCATAAGAAGATTCTGGGATAAGATTGGCGTCCGTAATGTAGCTGAAGTTGCCAATTCTAAATCCTAAAACGGGGAGTTTGTAGTGCAGGACTGGTATAGGGATAATACTTATGTCCTGGAAATGGAAAGGGTCTTCATCTATTTCTACACAGGTGACTTGTGGAACACCAGGGTATTTTTTGTCATTGAAAATGTAGGCATACTCCCGTTGAATTTGTTCTAATACAGCCTTTCTTCCAAAAATGGGAATATCTCCCTGCTGGTAAAAATTAAAAGGCCTGATGTCATCAAGTCCTGCAGTATGGTCTTTGTGTTCGTGGGTAAAAAGGACAGCATCAACTCTTTTTACATCCTCTCTCAATATTTGCTGTCGAAAATCAGGCCCTGTATCTATTACCAACGAACTGTTGCCCACCTGCACGTGTATGGAGGTTCTGAATCTTTTGTTTTTATAGTCTAAGGATTGGCACACAGAACAAGGGCATCCAATGACAGGAACGCCCTGAGAGGTACCCGTGCCTAAAAATGTGAGAATCAAAATTTAAGAGAAGTTTGGCGCAATTCAGCAAGTAAGTCTTGGTTTCCCTTTTCTTTTAATTGGCTGGGATCTACATCTAATTCAGCTAAAATATCGAGGAGAGCATTTATTTTCCCTTCCAAAGGGAAATACTTATTGACAATCACGACTTTCGTTTCCTTCAGCAAGCAATACCCAGACTTAAAATTCCCTTTTTCGTAACGCAGATGGAAGGAGGCGGCAAGTAATAAAGCCTCCAATTTGTCCAAAAAATGTTTGGTGTACCTTACTGCCATACCCTAATTCAAGATCTTTTTTACTGTGGCTAATACCAAGTCGTAGTTTAGAGGTTTTTGAATAAATTCATCAAACCCAAATTTTCTATATTCTTCAGGAGTGTAGTTTCCTGCATTTCCTGAAATCGCAATGATAGGAATCTTGTTTTTCTTCTTTTCCGATAAGGAACGAATTTCTTTAATGCATTGAATGCCATCCATTTGAGGCATGGTGATATCTAACAATAGGAGGTCAAAATCTTCCTTTGCCAACATGTCCAACACCTCTTTTCCATTTCTGGCTGCATTTATGGAATAATTTTCAAATGCCAAAACATTTTTGGTCAGGTTGATTATGATGGAACTATCTTCTCCTACTAATATTTTCTTTTTTTCACTCATCCTTCAATCCCAGTTCTTTATTGTAATACTCTTCAAACTCTAAAATAGCATTTTTAAGGAAAAATAAGCTTTCGTTAAAATCGTTTTCTTTGTTTTGACGTCCCAAAGATTCACAATATTTGGCAGAAGTATATAATTTTTCTGCTCCTAAGGTCCCTGCATTACCTTTCAAGGAGTGGATTTCCCTCAATATTTCTTCCTCTATAGCCACAGGAAAAGTACTGATCCTTTCCCATACCAAATGTCTACATTCTTGGAGAAACTCATCATAAATTTCTTTCAATTTGCTTATAGAAGCAAACTTCTTTAGTTGAGTAAGCTGAGAAGTAGAAATGACCTGTGCGGTAGATAGCTCTTCAAAAAAAACCTGATGTGCTGCTGCATCCTTACCCAAGAGATAGGGTTGAATTTGCAAAATTACCTCTTTGGGACGAATAGGCTTGGAAATAAGAGCATCGAAGCCTAGGTTAAGGTACATGTGGGTTTCCCCTAGAGAAAGGGAAGAGGAAATAGCAAGAATTGGACATTCTGCCTTGCTTAGGGACTTTATTTTTTTTGCGGAGGTAAATTCCTTCTCTCCTGAAAAATGTAGTTGCAGGAGAATTAAATCAAAATCAACAACCTTAACGAAATCCTCTACTTCAGCTAAACTGCTACATATTTTTAGTGAAGCCATAGGCTCAAGAATGCGCTCAAGCACGTTTTTGCTGAGGCTATTATCATCGGCGAGCAAGATAAGTTTGCTTTTCACCACATTCCTATTGAATTTTAGCGTTCCAATTCCCTTAAATGATCAAAAATCAACGTTTTTTAGTGCTTGTTGTAGGTCCGACTGCCGTCGGAAAATCGGAGCTATGTCTAAATCTAGCTAAAAAATTTCAAACGGAAATCGTTTCCTGCGATAGCAGGCAATTTTACAGGGAACTCCACCTGGGTACTGCCAAACCAAGCCCAGAAGAAATGGAAGAGGTGCCCCATCACTTTATTGATTCTCTTTCAATAGAAGATGCCTACGATGTCAGAAAATTTGAGCAGGAAGCACTTTTGGTATTAGAACGCTTGTTTGCTTCAAAAAAGGTTGTGGTAATGGCAGGTGGCAGTGGCCTTTATGCTCAGGCAGTTGTCCATGGTTTGGATGAAGTACCTAGTTCAGATCCGCAGATGAGAAAGGAAATTATTACTTCCTATGAGGTCATGGGTTTGGAATGGCTGCAATCTGAAGTTGAACGCGTAGATCCTGAATTCTTTGATAGAGTAGACCGAAACAACCCACAAAGGCTCATGCGTGCCTTGGAGGTATTTAGGTGTTCGGGTCTCAAATTCAGTAGCTTTCGTATCAAAAATAAGGTGCATCGCCCTTTTCAAACGCTCAAAATAGGCTTGGATTTACCTAGAGAAGAGCTATATCATCGAATTGATCAGCGTATGGAGAATATGCTCTCCCGGGGACTTTTTGAAGAAGCTCGATCTCTATTCGATAAACGCCACCTAAACGCCTTGCAAACCTTAGGATACACAGAGATTTTTGGATTTTTAGAGGGCAAATACGATAAAGAGGAAATGTTTCGCTTATTGAAGCGAAACTCTAGACGCTACGCAAAAAGGCAATTGACTTGGTTTAGGAAGGACAATCAAATTACATGGTTTCATCCTTCCCAAGAAGAAGACATCTTGCACTACCTGATCTCTCAAATGGCCTGAAAGCCGCCCAGGCGTGCTACCCAATTGTAAGGAGCTTTTTTAATCAGGGTATTGTACTGGTGTTTGTTTATTTTGAGCTCACGAAAAAGCTCATTTCCTTTTTCAATGGAAGATGAGTTTGGTCCTATGGCTTTCCATTGCTCAAGTAGCTCCTCTAGATCAATCCTTTTTTCTCCAGACCTTATGAGCTCAGGATAGGCTGTGGTAAGTGCATCAAGAAGTTGGTGCTGTAGGTTGCGCTTTCTCTGCAAGGTACTTCTCACAGTCATAAAAAAAAGAAGACAAGCTCCTCCGACGGTTAAGAAAAAGGGTATAAATCCCATATTAGATGCTCAGAAGGTTAATTAATTTCAAGTAATCTGGCAAAAGAGGTTTGGGTTTGCCTACAGAATTTTCGAATGAGGTATAGACCACCTCTCCATGGATGATTCCTGCCATGCAATTTGTCCTGCCTTGAATCAAGCCTTCTACTGCAGCCATACCGCAGCGGCTAGCCAATACCCTGTCTTTTGCGGTAGGTTTTCCTCCTCTCTGAATATGACCTAGGGTGGTGACCTTAAAATCTTTGCTAGGATCATTGATTTTTTCCTTCACCAACTTCATTATTTGTTCGGCAGAACCCAACTCATCTCCTTCAGCCACTACAATGATACTTGAACTTTTGCTTTTTCTTAGGTTTTTTAGAGAGGATACGATTTGATCTAGGTCCGTTTTGGTTTCAGGAACGAGCACAAATTCTGCTCCACCTCCAATTCCAGATTCTATAGCTATAAATCCGGCATCTCTTCCCATGACTTCTACAAAAAATACCCTATCGTGAGATGCTGCGGTATCCCTAATTTTGTCTATGGCATCCAAAGCGGTATTGACAGCCGTATCAAATCCTATAGTAAAATCTGTTCCAAAAAGATCGTTATCTATGGTGCCAGGACATCCAACGGTAGGAATTCCAAATTCTTCGAAGAAAATTTTCGCTCCCGTAAATGTACCGTCTCCTCCTATAGCAACAAGGCCTTCTATCTCCAAGGCATGCAAGTGTTCGAAGGCTTTTTTTCTGCCTTCATAGGTCTTAAATTCCATAGATCGGGCTGACTTGAGTATCGTACCCCCGCGCTGTACTATGTTAGAAACAGAATGCGATTGCATTTTTTTGATTTCTCCCTCTATCATCCCTTCATAGCCCCGATATATGCCAAATACTTCTAGCCCATGATAAATACCGGTGCGGACAACGGCACGAATGCACGCATTCATTCCAGGAGAGTCTCCACCAGAAGAAAAAACGGCTATTTTTTTCATGGGTTTTAGTTTTGATCTGCAAAAATAGACATAAAAGGAGGAAAAAATTGAATCCAAATAAAAATTCAAAGAAAAGGAATTGTAATTTACTCGAGTGAAAAAACTAGGCTGATTTCCAACTAAAATCTACCCAAAATAAATAAATCATTAGGCAGTATTTATGAAAACCACTCCTAGAATGCGAATATTTTTTGTCTTTTATGTACTCCTTTTTTTTATTCTTGGAACAGAAGAGGTACTTTCTCAAACTGACCTTGATCGCTGGAAGACTCATGCTTCTAGGGTAGAAATCATTCGAGATGATTTTGGGATTCCACATGTCTATGGAGAGCGTGATGCAGATGCCATATTTGGCTTGCTTTATGCCCAATGCGAAGACGATTTCAGGAGGGTAGAGAGAAATTACTTGTGGGCTGTGGGGAGATTAGCGGAGTTAGAAGGTGAAAAAGAACTATTTTCTGACCTAAGAGCCAAGCTCTACATGACGCCAGATGAGGCTAAGGCAGCCTACCAAGGAGCGCCTTCCTGGCTTCAAGAATTATGCAGGGCCTTTGCAGATGGGATTAATTATTACTTGCATACCCACCCTGAGGTAGTTCCTCAAGTTATTACACGCTACGAACCTTGGATGCCTTTATACTTTTTTGAAGGTTCTATAGGGGGGGATATCGAGCGAATTTCCGTTGCTGGCCTTCAGCAGTTTTATCAACCAAGCAGTCCTGTAATCACTCCAGATCAATCTACCTTTTCTGTCCCTGGATTGGAGGAACCCCAAGGATCAAACGGCATAGCTATTGCACCGCAACGCTCCGAATCTGGCGCTGCCATGCTCTTGATTAATCCCCATACCTCCTTTTATTTCAGGCCAGAAGTCCATGTGGTGAGCCAAGAAGGATTAAATGTCTATGGCGCTGTTACCTGGGGACAATTTTTCGTTTACCAAGGATTCAATGAAAAAACAGGTTGGATACATACCTCTACTTTTGTAGATACTATAGATGAATTTGTAGAGGAGGTGATCGAAAAAAATGGTGAACTATACTATCGTTACGGGAAGGATGAATTACCTGTAGAGACCAAGCAAGTGACCCTATCCTACAAAGATGGAGAAGGCATAAAGGAAAAAAACTTTTCGATTTACCGTACTAAACATGGGCCGATTACCCACCAGATGCAAGGTAAATGGGTAGCAACGCGGATGAATTGGGACCCTGTACAAGCCTTAGTTCAAAGTTTTTTACGAACCAAGCAAAGCGACTTGGAAGGATTTAAACGCCTAATGGATATCCGCACCAATAGTTCAAATAATACCGTTTTTGCAGATGCAGAAGGAAATATCGCCTACTTTCATGGGAATTTTATTCCAAAGCGGGATCCCAAATTTGACTTCTCAAAACCTGTAGATGGAACAGATCCCTCTACCAATTGGCAGGGATTACATACTGTGGACGAAAGCATTCAAGTGGTGAATCCTGGGACTGGATGGATACAGAATTGCAATTCTACTCCATTTACAGCGGCAGGAGTATTTAGTCCAAAAAAAGAAAATTATCCTTCCTACATGGCTCCCGATGTAGAAAACTATCGGGGATTGCACGCGCAAAAGGTATTGGGAGAAATCAAAGATAAGCTAAGCTTGGATCAATTTATTGCCTTGGCCTACGATCCGTACTTGCCCTTGTTTTCTCACCTCATTCCCGAATTGCTTTCCGCAAGAAAGGCAGGGATTTCTTCTTCTTCCAGAGAAGCCTTGGCTCTCTTGGAAGCTTGGGATTACCGTACCTCCGCCGAATCGGTGGCCATGTCATTGGCCCATTTTTATGCAGAAAATTACCAAAGAAAATTTAGAAGCATCAACCGATTTGCTCATCCAGATCCCAATGCCAAGATTCCCACTTCTGCTGAAATTTTAGAGGTTTTTGACCAAACCATAAAACAAATGAACCGTGATTTTGGCACTTGGAACACTCCCTGGGGTCAAATCAACAGGTTTCAACGCTTGAGCGGGGCCTACGATGCTCCTTTTGATGACCAAAAAGAATTTCTTCCAGTGGGATTGGCTTCAGGCAACTGGGGAGCTCTAGCTGCATTTGGTGCTAGGGCCTCCGATGGTACCAAAAGACTTTATGGATATCGAGGCAATAGCTTTGTGGCTGTGGTAGAATTTGGAGAAAAGCTTAGAGCAAAAAGCATTCTGGCGGGAGGCCAACAAGCAGATCCACATTCCCCTCATTTTTTTGACCAAGCTCGGCGTTATTTGGAGGTAAATTTCAAAGAGGTTGCCTTTTATCGAGAGGATGTGGAAAAACGCATGCAACGCTCCTATAGGCCTGGGGAAAAGTAAAAAGGTTCATCCCAGTTGATGTCGAGATTTCCCCCTTTTTATTTGAATGAGGCGAATCACAAAAGCAACAAAACCTAAGAGAAAACAAGTTCCAAACCAAAAAAATGGATCATAAAAATCATGGAGGTAGCGGTAAATGGCGGTAAAAGAAAACAGCACCCAACCGGTAAGTTCCCAGATTTTCTGTTTCTCTTCCAAGTTAGCTGCTGGAGGATGGCTGGGAAGGTTGACTAAGCTTTTGAGTTCCCCCCAATGCCATACCAGAAGCCCCAGGTTGGCCAGCAGCATCAGCCCAGTAATCACGTAGGTAAATCCAAATTCCATAGAAATAGTGATCACAAACACATTCAGGAGAATGGGGAAGTTGATTACTGCCCCTAGTTTTCCAAAGCGTTGGGTCATCAGTAAAAACCCGGCAAGGAATTGGCACCAGCCCAAAAATTGCCAATACAAGCCGGTTTGGTAGAGGGTTTCAAAAAAATGCATGGTAGAACCCATGGGAGCATCTTCCTGGCTAAACGTGGTGAATCTATGGCCTTTTATTTTGATCAAACTGGCAAAAACAAATGCTCCGCCGATCAAGTAGCGAACATAGATGACAAAAATTTGAATCAAAAAGATTGATTTTAGACGATTCATATGAAATTCCAATTTTAAAAGGGATGGGATTCGCTTAGGACAAATTTCGGATCATTGTCACGGCATCCCTTAGGTGAGGAGCTGAAAAAAAATGAGGATGAATCAATTCATGATCGATTTGTTCGTGTAACCAGGTGGTATGAAAGGGAACATGTATGCCATAGCCACCCATTTCTAGGACGGGGAGTACGTCTGATTTCAAGCTATTTCCAATCATGACAAATTCAGATGCAGTTATGTCCACGTGCGCAATTAATTTGAGGTAATCGGAAGATTTCTTTTCGCTCATGATTTCGATGTGGTGAAAATAGTGCTCTAATCCCGATTTTTTCAATTTCCTTTCCTGATCTACTAGGTCCCCTTTGGTGGCCATAACTATTCTATACTCTCCTTGAAGCGATTGCAATACTTCCTCTACCTCGGGAAGAAGCTCTACCGGTTTGGTAAGCATATCTTGTCCGATTTGAATGATTTTATCTACCAGGATGCTCGAAACCTTATGCTCGGTGATTCGAAGGGCTGTTTCAATCATGGAAAGCATAAATCCTTTGATCCCGTATCCATAAAGAGATAGATTGGCAATCTCGGTAAAATACAATTCTTTTACGATGACATGGGGAGGTAAAAAATCTTCCAATAAACTGGTAAATTTTTCCTCTGCCTCTCGAAAATAGGTTTCATTCACCCAAAGAGTGTCGTCGGCATCAAAAGCGATTACACGTATTGCCATGGAAAGCTTAGTTTAAGGTTTCTTCCAACCAATCGAGCAGCGCTTCTCTCCAAGAACCCACTGCCTTTTTGTCAAGCCCAAATGCAAAACCATGTCCTCCAGTAGGATAAATATGCAAAGAAGCTTTCACCCCATGGGAATGAAGGGCTTGAAAATACAGAAGAGTATGCTGTATGGGGACTGCTTGGTCGTCTTGGGCATGTACCAAAAACGTGGGTGGAGTTTCAGGGCTGACCTGAAGTTCGTTAGAAAACCTTCGAAGCAATTCAGGATCATTTTGCTGACCCAAGAGGTTTTTCTTCGATCCACTATGTACACTAGGATCAATAAAGGAGATAACAGGATAGACTAGAATGGAGAAATCAGGCCTTGCCGAAATGGCAGACAAATCGTCTAGATGGGCGAAAGTAGCTTTGGAGTAGGAGGTGCTCAGCGTAGCTGCCAAATGTCCTCCCGCCGAGAATCCCATGATTCCCACTTTATTTGGATTAATATTCCATTCCTGCGCATTTTGTCTTACCAGACGTATGGCACGTTGGGCATCCATCAAGGGTACTTCTTTGGGGTCAGTTAGGGAGGGAGAGAGGGGAAGTCTATACTTGACCACTATTCCTGCAATTCCTTGTGCATTGAGCCATTTGGCAAAATCCGTGCCTTCCCAATCGTAGGCTAATATCCTATAACCTCCACCTGGAAAAATAAGAACGGCTTCTCCAGTGGCTATTTGCTGCGTGGGAAGATATACCTCAATATTGGGTGTCTGAACATTTGAGATCCCAAGTATACCTTGCCTTACTGCTTGCTCTTGTTGGTCCGATTCTTTTTGTAGGGGAGGGGTTGCGGTCCATAGGGGAAGTGTAATATTTTGAGCAAAGCATTGGGAAATGCTAAGTGTAGTGAAGAAAATGAGCAGGATTTTTTTCATGAAAGTTTAGGTTTTAGGATAGGCTTTTTGATGAATAATGAAAAAGCCTATTTAGGGATGGATTATGGAGCCGTAAAAGAAAAGATTTGTTCAGTAAGGGCCCATCTCCAATGGGGCGGTGTACCCGGCAAATTACTTTGGTATTGACCTAGAAAAGCTTCCCATTCTTGAACCCTAGGATTGGCTAGGTCAAGCTTCGCTTTGTTTTCAAAACTGAAGGAATCGTTTGTTTTCAATATCATCCCTAGACGGTTGCTCCATCGGTAAATACTCATTTCCAAAATTCCCGCTACCCGGATACTTTCCAAGATAAGTGGATCCACTTGTTTGTGGCATTCCACGTACGCCTCTATGGCTTCTGGTTCGTTTTTCAAGTCACAAAATAAGACGAAGGTTTTCATGGCTAGGTCAATTTACAGGAGCAGCTTGCTTACTTACTCGTAGCGCAAATAGAAACACACAGAGAAAGCAGAGGAAGGGAAGAAAAAAAGAGAAATTGATCTCGGGAACTCCCAAGATCAGGGTATCGGTATATCCTATCCCACCTATATCTAGAATCATGCCTTGAAGGGTAGGCATTACCGCGCCCCCAACGATGGCCATGACCAAAAAGGCAGCGGCAAATTTGGAATCTTCTCCAAGTCCCTCTAAGGCAATACCATAAATGGTCGGAAACATCAAAGACATGGCGAAACTTATTCCAACTAGAGAATAGAGTCCTGCCATTCCAATCAAAAAGATGGATCCTAAGGTAAATCCCATGGCTAAAAGAGAAAACAATGCCAAAAGTGGGGCAGGCTGTACCAAACGTAGCAAAAACGTGCACACCCAACGACCAAGAAGGAATACCGCGAGGGAAGCAAAAGCGTAATTTACGGCCTCGTAAGTAGATATCCCTAGAGATTCTGCATATTGATAGATGTATGTCCAGATCATGATTTGTGCGCCTACATAAACCAATTGGGCAAAGGTTCCCTCTATAAAATTTCTATTTTTTACCAATCGCTTAATGGTAGCCAGAAAGTCCATTTTTCCACTCGAATTTTTAGTTTCAGGCATCTTTACCAAAGCAATGACCACTAATATTCCCAAGACCACCAATCCCAGGAATACATAGGGATCTCGGATGACCATCAGGTCATTGCTCCGAATAGGGGCTTTGGCAGCTTCGTCCAGCGTGTCGTAAATCAAAACCTTTCCACTAGCATCAGTAGCTGCACTTTGAAGCGCACTTAAAATATAAGTTTTTGCTACAAAAAGACCAGCAAGCGCACCCATGGGATTGAAAGCCTGGGCCAAGTTGAGCCTGCGGGTAGCCGTTTGCTCTGGGCCCATGGATAAGATGTATGGATTGGCAGTAGTCTCCAAAAAAGCCAAGCCAAAAGTAAGGATATAGAGAGCCGCCAAGAAAAATCCATAGTTTTCTAAGGCTGCCGCAGGATAAAAAAGACTAGCACCTACGCTATAAAGGCCTAATCCAAGCAAAATTCCTGCCTTATAGGAGTATTTTTTGATGAAGAATGCGGCGGGCAAAGCCATGGTAAAATAACCTCCATAAAAGGCCAGTTGAACCCAGGAGGCTTGGGTATTATTCAGCTCCAGTACCCTCTTGAAGGCGGCCACCATGGGATTGGTGATGTCGTTGGCAAATCCCCATAAGGCAAACAGGGAGGTAATCAAAACAAAAGGTAGTAGCAGGTGCTTGGGGACTAAAGAAGAGGATGTATTCATAGGGAGCGGTCTAAATGGGTGTAGCCACCGTCTACCACCAGGTGCTGTCCGGTGATGTGGGAAGCTTTTTCAGATAGTAGGAAAAGCGCCATAGAAGCGATTTCCTCTGGAGTGGTCATTCTATTATCCAAAGGAATTTTTCTATTGATCTCTGCCAGCTTTTCTTCGGGACGAGAAAAGGACTTTATCCAAGCTTCATACATGGGTGTATACACTTCGGCGGGTACAATCGCGTTCACTCGGATAGAATAGGGGAGTAACTCCACTGCCCATTCTCGGGTCAAAGCCAGTTGAGCACCTTTAGCGGCTACATAACCGGAGGTATTTCCTTGGCCAGTAAGGGCAGTTTTAGAAGAAATGTTTACGATTGCACCTTTGGATTTTTTGAGTTCGGGTAAGGCATAATGTGCTAAAAAATAGTAATGGTTAAGGTTTTTTGCTACCGATGCTACAAAGGCAGTAGGTCTTCCATTTTCCAATCCCACCCCATCGTTGCTTCCTGCATTGTTTACCAATCCATCTATTCTTCCAAAGGCCTTGCAGGCTTCTTGTACCGCATGGAGGGCATCTTCTGGAGAATACAGCCTTATTTTTACCTGCAATGCCCTGCCTTTGGCTTGTCTAACCATGGCGTCCCCTTCTTTTTCCGAGGGATCGATGAGTACCGGAATTCCTCCTTCTTCGATTAATCCTTGGGCAATAGCCCCGCCAATCCCTTTGGCTCCGCCTGATATGAGAATGACTTTGTCTTGTAATTTGAGATCCATAGCTTCACAAGGTTAAGTAAGGGGGACTAGATCAAATAAAATGCTGCTGCCGTACCTCCCATTATGCTTTCTTTTTCCATGGGGGTGAGCTGATCGGTGAAGGATTCGATAAGCCCAACTACCTCTGCATAATCTCCTGCGACCAGGCAAACCGGCCAATCACTTCCAAACATCAATCGCTTTGGTCCAAACAATTCCAAACTTATCTCCAGGTAAGGTTGGAGTTCTTCTACTGTCCAAGAATTCCAATTTGCCTCGGTGATCAATCCTGAAAGTTTACAGTACACGTATTCTCTTTCAGCGATAGGTTGAAGTAATTTTTTCCATTCCTTCCAGTACCCTTCTCGAATGGAAGGTTTGGCGGCATGGTCTATGACGAAGCGCTGGTAAGGGACTTGGTCTATCAAGACCAAGCTCGCCTCCAAATGCCTTGGAAAAATCAAAAGATCGTAGCTGTAGCCTTGTTGACCAATTTTTCGAATGCCTCGAACAAACTCCTTCCTGAGCAGGTAGCTGGGATCCTTAGATTGTAAAACCTCTCTAAATCCTAGCAACTTTTTTTGGGTGTCGTATCCTTCCAGCACCAGATCTAAATCCTCTCTTCCTAAATCTTCCCAGCCTACTACACCCAGTATCCAATCGTGGTCCTGACTTAGGTCAAGAAGAAAGGCAGTTTCTTCCTTGCTTTCCTCTGCTTGAACGGCAATGCATGCATCGATTTTGTTTTCTTCAAGTAAAGGATAGAGGTCTTCTGGGAGAAAATTTCTTCGAATGAGCTGCATTTCTGGACCGATCCAAGCCTGTCGCTCCGGATGATAATTCCAAAAATGCTGATGGCTATCAATTTTCATGCTTCTGGATCAAGAATTACCTGTTGGCAGGAGCTACCCAAACCCTCAATACCCAAGGTAACTCGGTCGCCCACTTTCAAATATTGAGGTTCGGGGAGCCCCATACCTACCCCAGAGGGGGTTCCCGTAGAAACGATGTCCCCTGGGAGAAGGGTCATAAATTGACTGATATAGGAGAGCAGGGTAGGGATGTCAAAGATTAAATCGGATGTAGAGCTATTTTGGAGCATCTTGTCATTGACTTTCAACCAGAGGTTTAGGGCATGGGGATCAGGGATTTCCTCCTTGGTAGCCAAAAAGGGTCCTAAAGGGGCAAAATGATCGGCACTTTTTCCTTTGACCCATTGTCCACCTTGCCGAAGCTGGAAATCTCTTTCGCTCACGTCGTTGTGTAGGCAATAGCCAGCAATATACTGGTAGGCATTTTCTTTGGAAACGTACTTGGCTCTTTTCCCTACCACAAAGGCAAGCTCTACTTCCCAGTCTGTTTGTTGGGAGTTTTTAGGTAGATAAATGGGGTCATCCGGTCCACAGAGAGCAGTACTGGCTTTCATAAAAAGGATGGGAACTTCGGGCACAGCCATCCCTGCTTCTTCGGCATGTTTTCGGTAATTGAGTCCCACACAAATAATTTTTGAGGGTCGAGCTACAGGAGGTCCAAGCCGAAGATCCTCGGGGATTTCTGGTAGGGAATTTTGATGGATTTTTAGCCAAGAGATAAGTCTTTCTAACCCATCTTCTCTAAAAAAAGCTTCGTTCCAATCTTCTCCAAAACTTGAGCAATCCCATCTACGACCTTGATTGTCTAAAATACCAGGGCCTTCTTTGCCTTCTTCTCCAAATCGTATAAGCTTCATGACATGCACATAGGGGTTTCAACTGAGGTGGATTATACCATTACATTTTTAGGCCCATAAAACCACCATCGATGGTGAAGTTGGAACCTGTGATAAATTTACCTGTGTCCGCACTGAGAAAATAGGCTAAATCCGCAATTTCTTCGGGTGTACCCATTCTTCCCACAGGCTGGGTAGCTGAAAGCTTTTCAAACATTACTTGTTCTTGACCAGGGTAATTTTTGGCCAAAAAACCATCCACAAAGGGGGTATGTACCCTGCCAGGAGAGATGCAATTGCAGCGAATTCCCTCCTGCACATAATCCCTAGCCACACTCAGGGTCATGGATAAAACGGCTCCTTTGGACATGCTGTAAGCAAATCGATCTGGAATCCCTATGGTGGCAGCAACCGAACACAGGTTGACTATGGCTCCACCTCCGCCTCTTTTCAATTTGGGAAGGGAGGCTTTGATGCAGTGAAACATTCCTTTGATATTAACCGATACGATGCGATCAAAATCCTCTTCAGAGGTACTTTCTACCGTTCCCACGTGAGCTATTCCTGCATTATTGATCAAAACATCCAATTTATCTGGTAAGGATTGGATCAACTTTTCCACTTGAGCATATTGGGCAAGGTCCCCTTCTAAAAAAGTAACTGAATTCCCTTTTTTTCTTTCTTGCTCTTCTAATTTTTTGCCTTCAGCCTGGTTTAGGTCTATGAAATAGACTTGACTTTTGTGGAAAGCAAATTTTTGGACCAGGGCTAGGCCAATGCCACTAGCTCCCCCAGTGATTAAAACGATTTTTGATTGCATAGGCCTTGGTAAAAAAAAGTTGAGGGGTAAGTTACAGCGAAATTACTTTTCCAGTTTTTACGGATTCGTCACAAGCAAAGGCAATTTTTAAACTATTCAGGGCGTCTTCTAAGTGATCCCTGAGATCTAAGTCCTTCACCATAGCGTTTAGAAAATATGCTTGCTCTCGCCGACACAATTCTTGGTGATTGGGTTCATCCTGCAGATTGATCCACTCGTCTTTTTTGACAAACTTATTTTTCTCGTCTAACTCCGCATGATGGATCCTAATGGATTCGGTTTTGGTGTGCGCATCGATATTGTCGGAGTTTCCTGCAGCCCCTGCCTCTTGGGCTACGATGGAGACTGCTCCCTTGGGTCCAATTACGTCTTTTACAAAAAAAGCAGCTTCGCTCATCATGGGTCCCCAACCTGCCTCGTACCAACCTACCGAACCGTCTTCAAAGCGGATTTGGAGTTGACCATAATTGTAATTGTCTGAGGCAATTTCAGGGGTCAATCTTGCACCTATAGCAGAGACTGCCACCGGTTTGGAGCGGGTCATTTGACACATCACATCGATATAATGTACCCCGCAATCCACAATAGGGCTAAGAGATTCCATCAAATGCCTATGCACATCCCACATGTAGCCTTGACTTTGCTGATTCAAATTCATCCGCATCACCAAAGGCTTTCCCAGCTGTTGGGCCTCTTCAATGAAACGGATCCAAGAAGGGTGGTGTCGTAAAATGTAGCCCACCACTACTTTTTTATTCTTTTCCTTGGCTTTATCCAGGATCCGTTGACATCCAGCAACGCTATCCGCCAAGGGTTTTTCTATAAATACATGACAGCCTGCATCCAAGGCTTGGCAGGCGATTTCCTCGTGGGTATCTGGATAGGTAGAAATGCAGACTGCAGTAGGCTGGGTAGAGGCTAAGGCCGTATCCACTCGATCAAATAAAGGATAAGAAGATCCCATGGCTTGGTTGAGCTTTATCTTGGAATCCCCTCTTGCCACAAGCCCACAAATTTCAAACTCAGGCATATGATGATACGCTGTGGCATGGGAAGCCCCCATATTTCCACAGCCAATGACAAGAATACGGATGGGTTTAGTCATGGGAAGAAGAACTTAGGGAATGAAACTCTTCAGGACTTAGGTACCTGATCTCTACTTTTAAAGAAATTGCTTGGAGAGGTTGATCTTGAGGATCTCTTGGGACCCGCACGATTTTATCTACGATGTCCATACCTTTGATCACTTGGCCAAATACGGTGTAATTTCCATCCAAGCGGTGCAATCCATCGGGGTGTTGGACAATATAAAACTGACAGCGGGCAGATAGCTTCTCGGGATTATCGTCTCTACCTGCCCCCAAAGCACCATAGACATGGGTCAATTCGGGATGAAATTCAGGGGACAGCAAGTACTCAAGGTCTTTAAATCCTTCTGGAGTATCTGGACATCCTCCTTGTGCCACAAAATTGGGGATGACCCGATTGAAAGTGAGCGAATCCCAATACCCTGCCTCTGCAAGTTCTATAAAACTACTTCTATGATTGGGGGTGCGTTCGTCTAGTTGTAGCCAAATACTTCCAAGAGGAGTTTGAATGTGGCCTACGGGTATTTTTTGAAGGTTTTGTCCTAATGCCTGAAAGCAAGCACATGCCTGAAGAACTATAATTGCAAGAAATATTTTTTTCATGCCAGCGGGGATTAATTCCTAAGCTACATAAAACCTTGCAATTATGGTAATGGAAGGGTGGGGGATTTCTAAAGACTAGGTCCTAGCGCAAAATCAAGGAGGGAAGTTCAGTTCCCTGCGCTCTGAAGTTGATTTTCTACAGGATTCGCATACATCTTCAAAAAATTCTCTAGGGCCAAAGGCTGGTTCGCCTCTACCTTTTCAGCCACCCTTTTTTCAAAGGCCAACTTTTCTGCAGGGGTGTAAGCATACACAAACCTGTCTTGCTGGTGCAGAAGATCGTGAGCGATGTAGTTGCTCGGCCAAAGTTTATACCCTTTCCAAATATGGAAATCAATAAGTTCGGCGAGTTTTCCAAGTTTCTCGTTTTGAGTGAGCGGCTCTTTATTAAGTACTTTAATTTCCTGGTCAAGAACTTTAGTCACCTGGATATGAATTCTTTTTTTCGCCCCCATGATGCCGCTAAGCAAGGTAATGAAGTCCTCGTTTTCGCTTTTCACGTAAGTTTCTTCTCTAGATTTTGCCAAAAGCTCTGGGATTTTCAAGGAATCTGTGGGGTCGTATTCGTAAGAGATGGAAACGGGGACTAAGCGTATTTTCTCAAAAAATCCAAAAGGACTTGACCCATTTTCCGCTAGGGTCAACATTTTTAGTACTCCTTTTTGGGTCAGGTCATTTCCATCTTTGGTTCGGCCTTCTCGCTGTGCGGTCCAAACCGAGCGATTTTCTCGCAGCAGGGATTTATGGATAAACTTAGAGGCGAGCATGGAACTTTCCAAAAGTGCCCTACCGGAGACCCCTCTTCGAATCGCAAAATTTCTATTGAGTTTGGATAGGAGATGGATAAAGGGTTTTTTGATTAAATTATCCCCAATGGCAGAGGTGGTCATCACCAATCCATGTTCGAATAGGCAGGCATTGAGGATGGAAGTGTCTAAAATAATATCGCGATGGTTGGAAATAAACAAATAGGCTGTGTTGGGTTCAAGTTGCTCAAATCCTCCTACGCTTAAGCCTTCAGAACTGCTCTCCAATACTTTTTTGACCCCTGGATAAATAAAGTTGATTTGAAAATCGCGAAGGGAATGGGTGTGCCGCATGCGATCTTTCCAAGCTTCTGATTTGTCTTCAGGAAAAATAAACTGCATCATGGCCTTCAGCATGGGGTCATCAATAATTTGATGAATGGCAGCATTGACTTCAGCGTCGTAAAATGGTCGTATGGGGTCAAATTCGGACATGATGGAATGCTAACATGGCAAGAACTCACAAAAATAGCTGTTTTTTGATGATTAGCCTTTACTAGACTTAATGGGAGGGAGTTCTTTTTACATGTTTGGTTAAAAAGTGGAGCTGAACAGGCAATGCTTCGGTCCAATAGGCCCAAGTATGGGCTCCGGGGCGCTCGATGTATTCGTGAGCAATTTCCTTTTCCATTAGGAGTTGATGCATTTGCCTATTGGTTTCCAATAAAAAATCAGCTATTCCACAATCTAAAATCAAGGAAAGGTTGGCCTTTTTAAGTTCCTCAAGAAGCCCAACCGCAGTATAGGGATTAAATGTGGGTCCATCGTAATTGATTTGCCCCAGCATGGCCTTTTGCCCGTCTAACCTGGCTTTTCTAAAATCTTCGGGAACTTTCCAAAGTCGGGTATCAATATTCATGACTCCACTCATGCTTCCTGCGGCATGAAAGACTTGAGGGTGTTTGGCAGCAAGGGTGATGGCTCCATGCCCACCCATGGAAAGCCCGGTGATCATTCTAGAATCTCTTTGCGCAAGGGTGCGGTAGTTTTTGTCGATGTAAGGAATTAGTTCCTCAATTAGGTAAGATTCGTACTTCACGGAATCCAATAAAGGACTATCGTAGTAATAGCTGGCAGGTCCTACTCCTGGGGTTACGATAATTAACTTGTGCTGCTCAGCCATACGATTTAGGAGTCCTGGTTCAGTGACCTTTTTATGCCAGTCACTAAAGGCTCCAGATCCCCCATGAAGCAGGTAAAGCACAGGGAATTGCTCTTTGCTAGTATCGTAGCTGGAGGGTAGCGTTATTGCCGCTTGGAGTGATTTCTGCATGGATTGACTGAATACAGAAAGGGTATCAACCCTGGTTTGTGCCAGAAGGGAAAGGGGAAGTAATGCGAAGAAAAGAAGGAGAAATTTTTTCATAATTATTCTGAGAGTAGGGCTGTTCTTTTGCAATTGAAAGTTCTTAGTTCTGTTCATGATATCCTAACCCTTCAGGAAAGTAACTTACCATTCATGGAGTATCAATGAACAGAATTGAGTAAATTCCCCCAAGGTTTGTTTCTTTCTTCGTATGAAATCTTTACAACAATTCGCTTATTTTTTAGTCATCGTGGTTTTCGGTGCCCTGGTATTGAAAGAGGGATCTTTTATCCTAGTCCCTTTGGTATGGGGGATTTTTTTTGCCTTTGCTTTGTATCCAACTTCCCAATGGTTTGAGCGAAGAAGATTTCCTAGGGCTTTGGCCATCATCGTTAGCATTCTTCTGGTGTCATTAGTGGCTGTAGGAATCCTGTATTTATTGATCAACCAGATGATAGGACTTCTGGGAGAGATTCCCCAAATCGAGGAAAATATTAGCTCTAAAGTCACCCGCTATTCGGAAGAATTGTCTTTAATCTTTGGGGAAGATTGGAGGGATTCCACTCAGCAGGTGCAACTTTGGGACTTATTCACCACCGAAAATGTCAACCAAACTCTCTTGGAGATGGGAAGGTCAATTACCTTAATAGGTATTATTCCCCTCTACACGTTTTTGCTTTTGTATTACAAGGATTTTTTCACCGAGTTTTTAGTTCGGTATTCCTCTAAAAACCAAGCCGCAGTATTGCATTGGGCCAACGATTCTGGAAAAGTAATTCAATCCTACTTGGTTGGAATGATTCGAATGACAGGAATAGTGGCGCTGCTTTCAGGAATCTATTTTTATTCCATAGGCTTGGAGTACTTTATTTTGTTTGCTGCGTTCATCGCCATCATGAATTTGATTCCTTATGTGGGCGTATTTATCTCTTCGGCATTTGTCATTTTGTACGTGTTTCTGACTTCTGATTCAGTGATGTATCCATTGCTCACTTTTGTTACCTTATGGGGAATTCAATTGCTAGAAAACAATCTGATTACCCCCATCATTGTGGGTTCAAAAGTTAAAGTGAATGCCTTGGCAGTGATTTTTGCCATTCTATTGGGAGGTTGGCTTTGGGGAATTTCGGGCATGGTGTTATTTATCCCCTTGGTGGGTGTATTGAAAATCACTTTGGAACGAAGCGAGAAACTTCAAGCTTTTGGATACTTGTTGAGCGATGACGTTCCTGTGAGTGAGGAAAAGGAGAATTTTTGGAAAATTATTCAAAAGACCTTTTTAAGTAAAAGAAAAGGCTAGGGTTTTTCAAATATTTATTTATTTAACTAATTGAAAATCAAATAAATAAAAATTATGATGTTCCCTGACTAGACTAAAGGCATGATAAAGTATCAACTAGAGCTGCGGGTGTCGCTAGAAGAATTTCAAGAAATTTTGCTTGAGTCAGGTTTGTCTAAAAGAAGGCCCATGGAACAGCCTCAGGTATTAGAAAAGATGATTTCAGGGGCAAATCTGTTATTGACAGCCAGAGAAGAAGGGAAATTGGTAGGTCTTCTCAGAGGTCTATCGGATTTCAGTTACCGTACTTTTGTGGCTGATTTGGCAGTAGCTCGTTCTCATCAGCGTAGAGGGATAGGAAAGCAGCTGCTGATCGTCTGTAGACAAGTCGCCCCAGAGGCAAGGATTTTGTTGATGTCAGCAGAGGATGCGATCCCATTTTACCAAAAAATCGGCTTTCATTTACACGAACGTTGTTATCAATTGAAGGCCGGAGATGATATTTTGTGAGGATTATCTTATCTTTCCCTACTACACCTATCCCCACCTCCTTATGAAAAAAATTATTTTCTCTTGCCTATTTTCTCTTTTATCTCTAGCCACCTGGGCCCAAGTGACCTATATCCATGCGGGCCGGCTGATTGATGTAAAAAATAAAAAGGTATTGACCCAACAAACCATAAAAATAGAGGGAACTACCATAGTATCGGTAAGTCCTGGTTTTCAATCTCCCAAAGAAGGAGAGCAAGTGGTGGATTTGAGTAAAGCCACGGTGATGCCTGGCCTCATGGACATGCACGTGCACATCGAGCAACAAACCAGTCCTACACGCTATGCAGACGGTTTTCGAGACAACGAGGCCGATGTAGCTTACAAGGCCTTGCCCTACGCTCAAGTCACTTTAATGGCAGGCTTTACTACAGTACGTGATATGGGTGGTTCAGGAGTAAATATTGCACTACGAAATGCGATCAATGCCGGATTGGTAGTGGGGCCTCGAATCTACACTGCTGGAAAATCCATTGCACCTACAGGAGGGCATGCAGACCCTACCAATGGCGTAAAGCGGGACTTGATGGGAGATCCAGGACCTGAGTCTGGAGTAATCAATGGGCCTTACGACGCCAGAAAGGCGGTTCGTCAAGCGGTAAAGTACGGTTCGGATGTCATCAAAGTAACCGCTACAGGTGGAGTACTCTCTGTGGCTCGGGATGGCTCTGCTCCCCAATTTCAGCAGGACGAACTGGAAGCAGTGGTGGAGACTGCCAGGGATTTTGGTATGCACGTCGCTGCGCATGCCCATGGAGATGAGGGGATGAAACGGGCGGTGAAGGCAGGTATTCATTCCATAGAACACGGAACCTTGATGACAGAAGGAACCATGGATGAGATGGTAGCAGCCGGTACTTGGCTAGTGCCTACGGTGACGGCTGGGATGTCGGCGGCAGAATATGCAAAAATCCCCGGTTACTACCCGCCAGTAGTTCGTGACAAGGCCATGCGCATAGGAGCTCAAATCCAACAAACCTTTGCAACTGCCTATAAAAAAGGAGTAAAAATTGCCTTTGGAACCGATGCGGGCGTATTTCCCCATGGGGACAATTACCGCGAGTTTATCTACATGACCGAAGTGGGGATGCCTAACCTAGAGGCCATACAAGCAGCCACCTTAAATGCTGCCCTGCTTATGGGTATTGAAGATAAGTTAGGAACGCTTGAGGGTGGCAAACTTGCCGACATCATCGCGGTAAAAGGTAACCCTGACCAAGATATCCGAGCGATGAAAGAGGTCATTTTTGTGATGAAGGAAGGTAAAATTTTCAAGCAATAAGGCACATCAAAAAGCTATATTCCCATTATAAAACGCTATAAGTATGAAAATTCACGCACTAGTCTGCCTATTGATGCTCTCCGGAGCGACTATGGCTCAGAGTCAAAAAGAGGGCAGTGTTGCCGCTCTCCCTGCCGCGCAAGTGGCCAAATCCAAGCAATCCGTCACCTTGGATGGAAAGGTGATTCCACTTTCAGCGGAAGCGGGCACGCTCCAATTGAAAGATGAGAACAACAAGCCCATCGCGCTTTTTGGGTACACCGCGTATTTCAAGGATAACCCTGAGAAAAACCGCCCCATCGTGTTTGCCTACAATGGAGGCCCGGGATCTTCTTCCTATTGGTTGCACATGGGGGTGATGGGTCCCAAAAGAATTGTAGTGGACGATCCAAACTACAACCAAGCCGCTCCTTATCAATTGGTAAACAATGAGTTTTCCATTTTGGATGTGGCCGATGTGGTCATGATGGATCCGGTAGGAACAGGCTTGAGCGTACCAATTGGCGATTCCAAAGGAGCTGATTTCTGGGGTGTAGACCAAGACATTCGAAGTATTAGCTTGTTTATCATGCAGTTTCTGAAGGAACACGACCGTCTCAATTCGCCAAAATACATTTTGGGGGAGAGCTACGGTACCTTCCGAAATGCTGGGGTGATGAACTACCTTTTGGACAAGGGCTATGCCTTAAATGGAGTGATCATGGTATCTGCCGTGTTTGACCTACGCACCTTGTTTTTTGCGCCGAATGAGGATTTGCCTTACCTCGTGTACTTGCCTACAGTAGCGGCAACGAGTTGGTACCATAAGAAAGTGGCCAACTCAGGAAGCAATCTTCCAGACTTTGTGCAGCAGGTGCGTGAATTTGTAGAGAAGGAATACGCTCCAGCCTTGTTTAAAGGAAACCGAATGACTTCGGTAGAGAAGTCTTCTATCGCGAAGAAATTGGAAGGCTTTACCGGCATTAGTTCGGGGGTTTGGGAGCGAGCAAATCTTCGGATCATTCCAGGGGAATTCTACCAAGAACTGCTCCGTGAGGAGGGGATGACCGTGGGTCGATTGGATTCTAGGTACAAGGGGATCAACTTAGATCCCATGGCCATGTCAGCCTTTACCGATCCGCAGAGCGATGCCATTTCACCGGCCTATACCATGGGCTTTTTGGATTACTACCATGGAAGCTTGGGGGTAAGCAAGGACCTGAGCTATGCGACTTCTGCCTATGCCAAGGAAGGATTTAAGTGGGATTGGAAGCACCAAGGGAATAATTTCTGGGGTGCAGATGCTGCAGTAACTACCCTGCCTGACATGGCGGAAGCCTTGAGCAAAGATCCGCATGTGGAGGTTTTGATCATGAATGGTTACTACGACTTGGCGACCGTATTTCATGGGGTAGAGCATTCCATTTCCCGTTTGGATTTACCAAAAAGTGCTACCGATAGAATCAAGATGACCTACTACGAGGCGGGTCATATGATGTACACGCACTTGCCTTCCGCAGGGCAATTCCGTCAGGATTTGAAGTCCTTTATTCAAAGTACGGTAAGTAAATAAAATCATAGTAAAGCCGAAACGATTTTATCGCTTATTTCGAAGTTATGGGCAAGTATAAAAACCAAAAGACGGTCTGCGAAAGCCAACGGGCTGACCACCTAAAGTGATAGACAAAAAGTGGAGAAAAGAAAACCACTCTAAAAACAGGGAGTATGCCGAAAATCCAAACGAGTAGGAACAAAATTTAAATCAAACAATAATGAAAAAAGTAATGACAATTTTCGGGGTAATTTTAATTGCTTCAATAATTTTAACTGGATGTGGCAATAGTAATTCAAAACAAAACGATTTAGGAATAGTATCAGGTAAAATAGAAACATACTTCTACGTAGACACTTCTTTTGCGGACCAGAAACTTGCTGTTTATCCAAAATTCAATAGAGATAGCCTTTATTACAGACCATACAATATTGGATTTGAATATGCTAAAGAGTATGATGAAAAAGAAGCAGAGTGGAAGCTAACTTTTGGAGTAGCGCATTATGACAAATATGTTTCTGTTTATCCTTCAAAAGGCATATTAAAAATAGATGATTATGAAATCAACTACGAAAGTGTCATGACATCTGAGTTGGGCCCTGAAAAAAATACACTTTTTGTTTATGGCACTTTTAATAAGATTGCTGAGGCGGATATCATCAATAAAATAGCTGCAGCTAAAACAGTAAAATTTACAGCACTAGGTCATGATAAGCAAGAATTTATTTGGTCACCAAAAATTATTGAAGATGCAAAAAACACATTAAAGTATTTTGACAGTTTAAAGGCAACAAAACCAACTATTAAATAGAGACCAGCCCATAACAGCGTGTAAGCGATATTGCCTTGTCGCAGGCGCAACACAAGGCAACATCGCCTACACGCAAACCGTTAGCGGGAAGCATCCAAAATAGTCACAACCCAATTGCTCAACACAATATTAATACGTAAATTTGAATACTAAATTACACGTATATGGCAACCAAACTTACGCTATCTGTAGAAAAACAAGTCATTGAATCTGCAAAAGTATATGCAAAGCAAAACGGCAGAAGTTTGTCAGGGCTGATTGAGAACTATTTGAAAGCGCTCGTCCAGAAGGAAGCTACTCCTGAAGATTTTTCCCCGAAGGTGAAAGAATTAATGGGCTCAATCAAACTTCCCAAAGACTTTGATTACAAGAAGGAATTGTCTGAAGCAATTTCTAAAAAACATGCCCAATGATTCATTTATTTTTGGATACGAATATCGTAATAGACTTTTTAATAGATCGTAAGCCCTTCTCTTCTTTGGCTGGAAAGCTTTTTGATTATTCTGAAAAAGGAAGAGTCAACTTGTATTTGTCTGCTATTTCTTACAATAACATCTACTATGTAGTCAGAAAAGTCAGCTCACATAAAGAGACGATTCGAATACTCAGTAGATTGATTGAGATGACTGAAGTTATTGATTTGACATCAAGCAGTATAAAAGAATCATTAAATTCCGAATTCAATGATTTTGAAGATGCGCTGCAGTATTACAGTGCTAAATTGAATCCGAATATTAGCGGAATCGTAACGAGAAATGGCGTAGATTTTAAGCACAGTAGTATTGCATTATTTACTCCGGAAGAAGCCCTTAAATTTGTGGAAAGTGCCAGAAGGTAACAGCAAATGACCTATTTTGAAAAAAGGGTAACTGTGGGGAGAACGCTAACTGTCATTTTAGTTTTTTAGAAGCAATCCACATTTTTGTTAACTTTTAGAAAAATCGTTTCAATCATGACTTTGATCATTGACAAATCCAACCTGAAAAACACAGCAAAGATTCTCAATGAGAAACTAAAAAAATCAGGCAAAAAAGGCAATTTGACGAAGCATTTTGGAAAGCTGAAGCGAAATATGGATGGTCTTTGGTATCAAATTTCCATTAGAGAAAATGAAGATTGATTTTTTAGCTGACACTAATTTTTTGATGTTTATGATTATTCGTAATCATACCAGGAGCTTGAAGTCTGCTTGAAGTACTGCGTATAATCGTCGACAAACGACTGTCAACAGGCCACAGCTCACCTAAATGAACTTCAAACCCTACTTTTCTTGGGTTACTGTTGACAAATCGGATAAATAGATTGATTTATATTTGATTTGATTCTGATACAACTGTAAAGTCGGTGTTGAGGATACGCTAAATTCGCTCCGGCCTAAACTAAAAAAGGAGATCCAACTGGATCTCCTTTTTGTTTTGTAGGAAAGGTGAGGATTACATCATTCCACCCATGCCTCCTCCGCCTCCCATAGGTGGCATAGCAGGAGCGTCTTCCTTCACGTCGGCTACTACGCATTCGGTAGTCAACAATAGGGCTGCAATAGAGGCTGCATTTTCAAGCGCCAAGCGAGTCACCTTGGTAGGGTCAATCACTCCCACCTTAAAGAGGTCTTCGTACTTGTCTGTACGGGCATTGTAGCCATAATTTCCTTTGTTTTCACGGATTTTATTGACTACTACAGAAGGCTCTCCACCTGCATTGCTTACGATGGTTCTCAATGGAGATTCAATGGCCACCCGAACGATGTTGATACCGGTATCTTGGTCTTCGTTGCTGCCCTTTAGGCTATCAAGGGATGAAGCTGCTCTTACCAAAGCCACTCCACCACCTACGACTACCCCTTCTTGTACGGCAGCTCTAGTTGCGTGCAAAGCATCGTCAACGCGATCCTTTTTCTCTTTCATCTCCACTTCGGTAGCCGCACCAATGTATAGGATGGCTACCCCACCGGAAAGTTTGGCAAGTCTTTCTTGCAACTTCTCACGATCGTAATCCGAAGTAGTTTTTTCGATTTGCGCTTTGATTTCTGCGATTCTTCCTTTGATCGCCTTTGCATCTCCAGCACCATTGACTACGGTAGTATTATCCTTGTCGATATTGATTTTCTCAGCTCTACCAAGCATGTCAGGAGTTGCATTCTCAAGCTTAAATCCACGCTCTTCAGAGATCACTGTACCTCCGGTGAGGATAGCAATATCTTCCAACATGGCTTTTCTTCTATCTCCGAAGCCAGGAGCCTTCACTGCAGCTACTTTCAAGGCACCTCTAATTTTGTTTACTACTAGGGTAGCAAGGGCTTCCCCATCCACATCTTCAGCGATGATCAACAGTGGCTTTCCAGACTGAGCTACAGGCTCAAGCACAGGAAGCAATTCCTTCATGGAAGAAATTTTCTTGTCGTAGATCAGAATGTAAGGATGATCTAATTCTACTTCCATTTTCTCGGTGTTGGTCACGAAGTAAGGGGAGAGGTATCCTCTGTCAAACTGCATCCCTTCCACGGTTTTCACTTCGGTTTCTGTTCCCTTAGCTTCTTCCACGGTGATTACTCCGTCTTTCCCCACCTTGTCCATGGCATCTGCAATCATTTTTCCGATTTCCTCGTCGTTATTTGCAGATACGGTAGCTACTTGGGCGATTTCTTTTGAGGTGGAAATAGGCTTAGAATTTGACTTCAATTCGGACACTACCGCAGCTACTGCCTTATCAATACCTCTTTTAAGGTCCATAGGATTAGCACCTGCCGCTACGTTTTTAATTCCTACATTGAAGATGGCTTGAGCCAATACGGTTGCAGTGGTAGTTCCATCTCCTGCTTGGTCTGCAGTTTTAGAAGCTACTTCCTTCACCAATTGTGCTCCCATGTTTTCAATGGGTTCCTTCAATTCTATTTCTTTAGCGACAGAAACCCCGTCTTTGGTAATGGTTGGGGCACCGAATTTCTTGTCGATGATGACGTTTCGTCCTTTTGGACCTAAAGTTACTTTTACTGCGTCAGCTAGCGCATCTACGCCTTTTTTCAGTTGATCTCTGGCGCTGGTGTCGAAAAACAGTTGTTTAGCCATTTTTTTATTTAAATTTTCAGTGAATGTTTAACAAAAATTATAGGACAGCGAAAATATCAGACTCTCTCATGATGAGGTAATCTTTTCCATCGACGCTCAACTCAGTGCCGGAATATTTTCCGTACAACACCGTGTCTCCAACTTTTACCGTCAATGGTTCATCCTTTTTTCCGTTGCCTACTGCGATGACAGTACCTTTTTGAGGTTTTTCTTTGGCAGTGTCCGGAATGTAAAGTCCGGAGGCAGTTTTTTCTTCTGCAGCAGCGGGTTGTACCAACACTCGGTCTGCAAGAGGTTTGATGTTCACTTTTGACATAAATATAAATTGTTTAGGGTTTAATTAATTTTATGAACTACATTAAGCACTTCCTGTGCCAAGGACTTAACTTTTCTAAATGCTGACAAATCGGCGTAAAATCTTGAAAATTGACCCTAGACACTGAAATTTTTTCCCAATTAAACCTGTCAAAATTTCTTTTTTTATTCCGAGTGTGAGCTACCAACTAAAAATAAAAAAGGCCTTGATGGTTTCCCCAGCAAGGCCCAAGTAGGTTTTTTAAGAATTTTATTTGGAAGGAGTAGTATCTCCCGAAGCACCTCCTGAAGCAGGAAGTTGAGATTCTGTTCCACCAAATGCAGGAGCAGCCCCTTGCTGTTTGGCAGTCTCAGTATTAGGAGATGAAAACTGATTTGGCTGGCTGCTTGAATAAAAAGCGGAAGAGACCAAGGCAAGCGCCATGATGGCCACAGCTAAAATCCAAGTAGCTTTTTCCAATACATTTCCAGTTCGGGTCACTCCCATAATTTGGGAAGCACTGCCTCCAAACGCGGCGCCTGCACCACCTTTTGAGTTTTGACCAAGGATTACCAGGATGAGTAAAACTGCCAAAACCAAAATTATACTGATCAATACCGTAAACATAGGAAGTGATTTAAGCTTTTATTTTTTCAATTAAGTCCGCAAAGTAAGCCCTTTTCTGTGGAAACTTCAAAGCAAGCTTGGTATAAATTTCAATTGCCATATCTTTTTTACCTTGCTTTAATAGGAGTTTTGCAAAAGTTTCAGATATGGTTTGATTATTTAGACGAGTACTTGAGTCGGCTAAATTTTCTTTTTTTTCATTGGATTCCACCTCTTTTAGGGTCGCTACCTTAATCTCCTTTTTACTAAAGGCTTTAATTAGGTCAATTTGCTCCTGTTTCTTGGAATCTAGAATTTCTTTCTTTTCTTTTCTTTTAATGCTTTCGAGCAAATCATCCTTGGGTAGTTTTCTCTTTTTGGGCTTCTCCTGGGCTTGGCTATTATCCCCTTGAACAAGGTTAGGAGAAAGAGAAGAGGATGTTTCTGAAAGATTTGTTTGGCTAGCCTCTTGAAAACCATTTCTAGTGTCAGGGGCAAGCATTCTTTGGTTAATCCATTTCTTTAATTTAGGCCGATTGGTACTGGTGAGGGCTGCCATGCTGAGCGAAGCACTAATTTCTTCCTTATTCTTTTTTTCATGTAAAGCCATAAATGCATGAGGAAGATTGAAAAAAGGGAAATTCTTTTGCAACTTTTTCAGTTGCAATATCTCTTCCATTTCTAAGGAGTGGATCTTTGTAATAAGTTCTAAAAACTGGATGGAATTCATGCGTAATGGAAATACTCTGAAAGATAATCAAATTACCAGTTGGCCACCGTGGCTGTAAAAATATCTTGAATGATAATTTCAAAAATATCTTCAACCAATTGATTTTCTACGTCAAGAAGAGTAACTGTCCTGGGGTCATAATCCTTGAAAAACGAAAAAGTCTGTTTTAGATTTTCCTCTTCATTGGTCAAGTTGACGTATTCCACTTCTACCGCAATGGTAAGTCGCATTTGTCCAGCCCTATCGGGTAGATTCGGGTTGCCACTCGAGACTACGGCTTGAGGAGACAAGGAATAGCGAACTATGGACCCAGAAAATTGAAGATCTCCGTTATTTTTGATTAGTTCAAGCTGGGTATTTCGTTGGTAGTATTCTTTTAAAGCTTCGGTAAATCGTTGCTCCATGTTGGCTGGCCCACTACCAGAATCATTGAAAAAATTCTCTACTGAAAATGACTTCACCACCTCGTAGTTGATGTTCGTGCCAGTAAAACTGTACTTTACAGAACATGACATCATGGCGAAAGCCAAAATTAGGAGAGTAACAAGCGACCTATTCAATATCATATTGCTTAATTTTCCTATACAAGGTTCTTTCTGAAATGCCTAAATCTTGGGCTGCATACTTTCTTTTGTTGCTATGCTTTCGCAAGGCTTTTAAAATCATTTCCTTTTCTTTTCTTTCAAGAGACAAGGAAGTATCGTCTTCTTCATGCATGATATCTTCTATGATATCCTCCTCATAACCCTCCTCTACAGGTTCTTCCTTTTTGGTGCTTTCAATTCTCAGTGGCATAGAGAAATGGGAGGGAGCTTCAGAGGTTTCTTTCGCTAGAGTAGTGGTTTCAATATCTTCAAAAAGCCCTTGATGCTTTTGCATGATGGTGGGATGTATCCCCCCATTTTGGTAGGACTCTAGGATTAATTTTTTCAATTCATTCATATCCTTTTTCATGTCAAAAAGGACCTTATAAAGAATGTCCCGTTCGGAGAAATCCATGGAATCCGCTGTTCCAATAGCCAAGGTGATGGGTAGTCTTGCACCTACTTCCGGTAGGTATTTGGTCAAGGTGAGTGCATTTACTTCACGCTGCTCTTCAAGCAAAGACACTTGCTCAGCAATGTTTTTTAGTTGGCGAATATTGCCTGGGAAAGGATAACGCTGAAGAAGCGCTTGAGCTTCTGCATCTAAAGTGATTGGTTTGACGTGGTACT
>VGMU01000006.1 GCA_016866385.1 Bacteroidota bacterium | reverse complement strand
TCTCCCTTGTATGGGAATACTCAAGGTATTTACCCCATTGGCCAACCTGAGTTGACATCGGTTGGTGTAGGATTGCCTTGGATACCTGGCTTGAGGAAAAAGTAAGACCTCCTCCTGTCCCCGAAGGACAGAAAAAAATTCCAGATTTGGAAGATAAAAGAGGTCAATTGCAATGGGTTTCACTAACTATTCATTTTTTGAAGGATTGCCTTTCAAACAAAAAAACAATCCATCCCTGAAGATAGATTGTTTTGACTTGCAAAATGGCCTTGGTACTCGCTTATCTTCTTCCTCCAGGAGGGAGCAACTTGCTCATGGCTGCTTTTGCCCCACCCATTTTATTCATCTGCTTCATCATCTTGCGCATGTCCTCAAATTGCTTCATCAGGTTGTTGACTTCGATGATACTTCTTCCAGATCCGTCCGCTATGCGTTTTCTTCTTCTTCCATCCAAGCAATCGGGGTTCTGACGCTCCTTGGGCGTCATGCTTCGAATGATGGCTTCTATAGGTTTGAAAGAATCCTCATCGATATCTAGCCCCTTCATGGCCTTACCCATGCCTGGAATCATCCCCATCAAATCTTTGATATTTCCCATTTTCTTTACCTGCTCCAACTGGGAAAGAAAATCATCAAAATTGAAGTTATTTTGACGAATCTTAGCATTTAGTCTGCGGGCTTCGTCTTCATCAAAGGACTGTTGGGCACGCTCCACCAAAGAGATGACGTCCCCCATTCCCAAAATTCTTTGGGCCATACGGTCTGGATGAAAAACATCCAAGTTTTCCATCTTTTCTCCCGTAGAAATAAACTTGATGGGTTTATTGACCACATGGCGTATGGAAATTGCCGCTCCACCCCGGGTATCTCCATCCAATTTGGTCAATACCACCCCGTCAAAATCAAGGCGCTCATCAAAAGTCTTTGCCGTATTTACCGCATCTTGACCTGTCATTGCATCTACCACAAAGAGGGTTTCGGAAGGATGGAGGGATTTTTTCAAGAGCTCAATTTCCTGCATCATCGCTTCATCCACTGCCAAACGACCCGCCGTATCAACTACTACTGTCTTTTTGCCTGTTTTTTTAGCATAGGCAATGGCATTATTGGCGATTTGCAATGCATTTTTACTCTCAGGCTCGGCATAAACTTCTACTCCGATTTGCTCTCCCAACACCTTGAGCTGATCTATAGCTGCAGGCCTGTAAATATCACAAGCTACCAGCAAGACCTGACGTCCCTGCCTTTTGAGCAAACTTCCTAGCTTACCCGTAAAGGTAGTTTTACCCGAGCCTTGTAGGCCTGAAATTAATATTACCGAGGGATCTCCACTGAGTTTGATATCCACCTTGGAAGTACCCATGAGCTTGGTCAACTCTTCTTGGGTAATCTTTACTAAAAGTTGTCCTGGTGACACAGAGATCAAAACGTCTCGGCCCATGGCCTCGTCTTTGATCTTGTCGGTAACCTCTTTGGCTACCTTGTAATTAACGTCCGCATCTATCAAGGCTCGTCTAATTTCTTTGACGGTAGATGCCACGTTTATTTCCGTGATCTTACCGGTGCCTTTCAAGGTTTTGAAAGCCCGATCAAGCTTCAAACTGAGATTATCAAACATGTGGTGATGCAAGTTATTGCTGCAAAAGTAATGAATTTGCTGCTTAGGAAGCCAATTAAATTCAGGATTAACAAAAAGTTGGACGGATACAAAAAGGACATGCCAGAGATTGCCTGCCTTTCCATCGAAATCCTTAATTTGCAGACCAAACTGCTGATCCATACTTCATGAAGATTCATTTCCAAAAAGATATTCTTCCCCATCTCTTGGGAGTTCTCTTTTTTTATCTCCTCGTGGTAGCTTACTTTTCTCCCCTGGTGTTTGATGGAAAAATCATTTTCCAAAGCGATATCCTACAATGGGAAGGATCGGCCAAAGAGGTCCTAGACTACCGATCCGCTACTGGAGAGGAGGCCTTATGGACCAACCGCATGTTCGGTGGTATGCCCACCTACTTTATTAGCTTGGAGTTTGCAGGAGACCTCACCAATCTCCTCATTTCGGTACTGACCTTTGGACTACCCCATCCCATCAATGGATTATTTGTCGGCATGCTAAGCATGTATGTGCTACTGCTTAGCTATGGAGTACGTCCGATTTTTTCCATAGGAGGTGCGGTAGCCTTTGCATTCAATACCTACAACTTACTTTCTTTAGAAGCAGGCCATAATGCGAAAATTTGGGCCGTATGCCTGATTCCCCTTATTGTCCTTGGGATTCACCTGGCCTTCGAGCGCAAAAAAATCTTGGGAGCTGCCCTTCTAGGCCTTGGCTTATTGCTGCAACTTAAATTCAATCACCTCCAAATCACCTATTACACCCTGATCATTTCCCTGATCTATTTGGGTGTAAGAACCTTGTTTGAATGGAAGCATGTAGGGATAAAAAATCTATTGGCCACCTATGCCTTTTTAGCACTTGGGGTAGTTTTGGCTGTAGGAGGAAATTTGGGAAGGTTGGCCACTGCCTTAGAATATAGCCCCTATTCCACACGAGGAAAAGCTACCATAGAATCGGGAGCTGCTGGACTAGACAAGGACTATGCCTTCGGATGGTCCAATGGAATTATGGAAAGTATGACCTTACTCATTCCAGATTTTTATGGTGGTGGAAGTACCTCCCCTTTGGCTAAAGATTCTGCAACAGAAAAAGCACTAAAAAACCAAGGATTAGAAGTAGGTCAAATCAACGAGTTTGTTCAAGCCGCACCCACCTATTGGGGTGATCAACCCTTTACCGGAGGACCCATATACGGGAGCGTAATCCTTGTATTTTTAGCCTTATTGGGATTCTGGGTGCTACCTAGACAAAGCTTGATTACCTATGGTAGTATCTTGGTGCTGTCTTTGATGCTGAGCTGGGGTAAAAATCTGGCTTGGTTTAACTACCCCCTTTTTGATTATCTACCGGGCTACAATAAGTTTAGGGCGGTATCCATGGCGCTGGGCATGACCCTGTTTGCCATTCCTCTCCTCGCCGCGATGGCTTTGGAGCAGCTTTCCCAATCCAAGCAACTCAAACCCCTCCTGATCACTACCTCTTCCCTAGCTGGCTTGGTTTTGATTTTTGCCCTTGCTGGGTCCGCTTTTTTTAACTTTCAAGGAGCTGCCGATGCCAATTTCCCCGAATGGTTGGTTGGCGCCTTGAAGACCGACCGCCAAGACCTCCTTTCCTCCTCGGCATGGAGAAGCTTATTTTTCATACTTCTTACAGGATGCATGATCTTCTTTTATCTCAAAGACAAGTTGGGTAGTCTTAGCCTAGGTTTGGGACTAATAGCCTTGATCACGCTGGATATTTGGACTATCAATAGGCGCTACCTCAATCAAGATTCCTTCCAAGGAAACCCCTCAAGACAGTATTTTGCTGAGTCCCCCGCCGACAAAGTGATTGCTGCCGATTCGGACTATTTTCGGGTGCTTCCGCTTACCGAGGGCCTCACCCAGGGTGCTCGGACTAGCTACCGATTCAATAGCTTGGCAGGTTATCACGGAGCCAAATTACGCCGTTACCAAGATCTGGTAGACTATCGCTTGACATTTGAATTGGAGGAATTCATCAAAAAAGCACAAGAAGGCACTTTTGACTGGCAAGGCATAGGTACCATCAACATGCTCAATGCCAAATACCTCATCGCTGGAACAGAAAGCAATGCCATTCTTGAAAATCCAGAAGCCAATGGGCCAGCCTGGGTACCTACTGAAGTGCTTGCGGTTAGCAACAATGCTTCTGAAATGGAAGCTTTAGGAAAAATAAATACCAAGTCCCAAGCCACCCTCAACACCGAGGAATTTGGTAAAATTGCTGCTGGATCAGGCGAAATCAACTTCCTGTCCTACTCTCCAAACACCATAAGTTACCAAGCTACCATGCAAACAGGAGGACTAGGTGTATTTTCAGAGATCTACTATCCCGAAGGATGGAAGGCTACTATTGACGGAAAAGAAGTTCCCTTGGTAAGGGTAAACTATCTTCTTAGAGGCATGGAGATTCCTACAGGTACTCACAAAATAGTATTTACCTTTGCCCCAGAAAGTTATTCATCCACTAAGATTCCTATGATTCTTTTTCAGTATGCTTTGCTACTGCTCTTGATCGCTGGGATCTTTTTTACCTATAAAAAAGCAGATGCAAGCCGCTGAAGAAAAAGATAAGGTGGTCCACTTTTACGACCAATTTGCCGAAAAACAAGAGAAAACAGGAATCAACTCTAGGCATTTGAGCATCTTGGATAAGGTAAAGCAGGCTGGACTGAAATCCAATCACCGGATTTTAGAGGTAGGCTGCGGCATAGGCACCGTTTCCCATCTATTAGCGAGTCAAGTCCCTCAAGGAAAAGTATTGGCTGTGGACATTTCTCCCGAAAGTATTGAAAAGGCAAAGCAACTTTGGAAAAAGCAAAGCAACCTGCAGTTTGAAGTTTCAGACATGTCGGACTTTTACAAAAAAGGAGAAACTTTTGATTTTTTTGTTTTTCCAGATGTCTTGGAACACATTCCAGTTGCCCAACATGCGCACTTATTTGCCAACATTCAAAAACATGCGCATGCCGAATCCCTAGTTTTTGTCCATATTCCAGCACCCCGTTACTTGGAGTGGATGATTGCTCACCAACCCGAAAAACTTCAAGTCATTGACCAAGCTTTGGATACGGCCATCTTGGTTGCTACCTTGAATCAAGCAGGCTTTTACCTGGATAAAATGGAAACCTACGCCCTATTCTTTGAAGAAAAAGATTACCAATACTTTGTATTTCGTGCCAAAAAACCTGTACAGGAGTCCACCTCCAGGAGCAAATGGGCGGTAGGCAAGGAACGCTTACGAATTCGTTTGAAATACGGCATAAGTAGTTAATCCTCCCCATCCATGAAAATCATATCTGGCACCGTAGTCGGGCTGACCTATGAGTTGAAAGTGAGCAAAGACGAAGACCAAGTGGAGTCCGCTCCCTTCAGTGTGGAAGTACGCGATGCGGAAGATCCCTTTTTTTTTGTGGTAGGTCATAGCGGGTTACCCGAAAGATTTGAAGAGTTGCTTCTGGGAAAAAGTAAGGAAGATGAATTTGCGTTTAGCCTTTCGGTAGCCGAAGCGTATGGAGATGCTGATGATGAATTGATACTCACCTTACCTGTAGATCAATTTACTGAAGAACGTGGGTTTAGCCCAAGCATGTTGGAAGAAGGTAACTTTCTTCCCCTCATGGATGAAAATGGGTACCCCATGCAGGCAAAAGTAGTCAAGCACCTCGGGAAACAAGTATTGCTAGATTTCAATCATCCTTTGGTGGGATTTGCACTTCATTTTGAAGGAAAAATTATAGAAGTCAGAAAGGCCTCCCCGGAAGAACTTAGTCAAGGCCTGGTCAACTAAACGAAAAAGGTTTTGGAAAGGGATTAAGATTTCAATACCAATACCTTTTCCTCGTCGTAATGTAGGTAAACCCTATCTCCAAGTTTATGCTTTCGGGCAGGGTCATCCACTTCCCAGACTTGTCCAGACTCCCTAAGTCTCACCTGCAGGGAATTGTAATGCACCAAAAATCTCTGGTCGATGACATGGCCCACTAGCCCCCCTCTACTTCGCAAGCGAATATCGGCTGGCCTCAGGTAGCAGCCAGGCAGATCTGGAATCAAATTGATGGAGGAGAAAAGTCGTGCCACGTACTTGGATTTGGGAAATTCACATAGCGCTTTGGAATTGCCTTTTTGAGTAATCTTTCCTTTTTGCAAAACCACCAAGGAGTCTGTCATCCAAAGGGCATCGTCCAAGTCATGGGTAACGAAGATGACCGTAGTCCCCATTTCCTTGAGTAGATCCTTCAACTCAAAAATTAATTTTCTTTTTTGGATAGCATCCAAATGACTAAAAGGTTCGTCCAAAAGCAATACCTCCGGCTCCACAGCCAGCGCTTGAGCAATGGCTACTTTTTGTTGCTGTCCTCCACTCAATTGTCGGGGAAGACGCTCCCGGTAGGCTTCCAGTCCCAAACGATCTAGAAGGTGATTTACCCGCTTTTTTCGGTATCCTGCATCGTAGCGCAGCAAAGGCCTGCTAATATTTTCCTCCACGCTGATGGTCGCAAACAATTGATAATCTTGGTGAATGAGTTTGATTTCATCGTGGCCTGCCACTAATTTTTCTTCTGGGGACTCAATTTTTTTATCTCCCAAATACACCTCCCCAGAGGTCTGGGCCAATAAGCCTGCAGCCATCCTAAGCAAGGTGCTTTTTCCAGAACCGCTTTCTCCAATCACTGCTACAAATTCACCTTTACCTAAGTCCAAGGAAAAATCTTGTACGGCATGGTGATCCTCGTAGCTCTTAGTCAAATTTCGAAGAAAATAATACGTCATGGGCAAGGAGAAGAAATCGCCAATACAAATCTTATTTCCTTCTAAGATAGTTAGGGTTTTGGTTTTTTCCATACCCCTAAGCCCCATTCATTTTTCTCCCTAGCTACTGCGATTGAGGTCCAGTAAAATTAGTAGGCCAACCAGCCCCCATCGGCCACGAGGGTTTCCCCGTTGACGAAGGAAGAATCCTCAGAAGCAAGAAATAAAGCAACTTTAGCAATTTCCTCTGACTCACCCATCCGTGGCATGGATCCTGATCCACTGCTGCAAAGGGCTGCCCCCTCCGCATCGGGATGCGCATTTTTCATGATGTTGGTATTTACCCCTCTGGGAGCTATGGCATTGCAACGGATCCCTTTTTGGGCATACATAAATCCTATATTTTTACTCATACCGATGAGGGCATGCTTGGAAGTAGTGTAGGCCAGACCCGCCCTGGCCCCAGCAATACCTCCTATGGAAGCGATATTGATGATCACTCCCTTGCCTTGCTGAAGCATGGCGGTGATGGCCAGTCTACTCGCATAGAAGGGTCCATGGACATTCACGGAGAGTATCTTTTCCCAAAGGGCATCTGTGACCTTGTCCTGCTGCAAGTTGGTAAAGTGATGGGTATCTAAGGCAGCAAGTGTTGCAGCAATGCGATGCTCTAGGTTATTTTCCTGAAGAAAAAGGGTGTATCCTGCAGCAGTAACAGAAAACCCATCAGGAATGCGGATACCAAAAGGTCTCAAGTGCCTGTGCAATTCCCCTAAAGAGGCATTTTTCCCTCCTACTTTTCCAATGTCCTTGATACTTAGCTGGTCAAAAGGGATAACTAGTTTTTCCGTGTAGGGAGTGCTGATCAAGTGTTAAAAAACTTAGGGAAGGATTTGTAGATTTCTTCCGAAAACAGGTTAAACAGTAAAGACTGTCAAAAATTACCCTCCAAGGGATTCCTTTTTTAGTGGCGAATCCACTCTTGGATTGGTGGTCCCAAGATAAAGGAATCTTCATCGTTGAAAACTGACAAAAATCAGTTTTGGAAACAGGCGTGCTTTTTTTTGAACAAGCAGCTATTTTTTTTGTTTGATTCACGATTTTAACCCAAAAAAATCACATCCATGAAACACCTTCAAAACACCCTTCTTACTCTTGCATTTTTGCTCGTAGGTTCTTTTTCTGCTTTGGCCCAACTTCAACAACCTGCTGCAAGTCCTGCAGCCCACGTAAGTCAGGTAGTTGGATTCACTAAAATTAGTATGGATTACTCTTCCCCTGCTGTAAAGGGAAGAAAGATTTTCGGGAATGTAGTGAAGTACGGAGAAAGCTGGAGAGCAGGCGCCAATTCCCAAACCATAATTGAATTTAGTACGCAAGTCAATGTTGGTGGAAAAAATCTTGCTGCAGGGAAATATTCCATTTTCGTAACCCCTGCCGCCTCAGGAGAATGGACCATTCACCTCAACAAAAAAGCAGAAAGCGTGTATGCTTACATGAAAGACGGTAAAATTGATGAAGCTGCTCTAGCTGCTGACGATGCCATAGCTCTTAAAGCAAGCCCTGTAGCCATTCCTACTTCCGAAAGACTTCAGTACAGCATTTCAGCTGAAAACAACAAGGTGGCCAAAGTAACCTTGTCTTGGGAAAATATATCCCTGTCCTTTATGGTAGATACCCTTGTCGATCAAAAAATGGAGCAATTTAAAAGTCAGTTTTAAGCTTTTCCGAGAAAGACTCTAATCTCCTAAAACTCCTACCTAGTTCATTCGAGGTAGGAGTTTTTTTGTTGCTTTGTTGCATCTCCCAATTACCCTCTAGGCAAATGTCGCATAGATGTCATAGCCCCTCTCTTTTTTTCGAGCATTATTCCAGCCATATTTGAGGGATGACCCTTGCTGAAAAAGTTAAAGTTGCTAGAAAAAACCTCAATTGGACACAATCCGATCTCGCAATATGTTGCGGTGTGACTCTCCGCACCATCCAACGGATTGAAAAAGGAAAGGTGGAACCAAGTGCCTATACCCTGGGCAAATTGGTTGACCTACTCGCACTGGAGCGAGAAGAAGTAGCTCCAAATTGGCAGCTATCGGCACCAACTTCTCCCAAGAAATCAAAATTAGTTGCCTCTAGCTCCCTCTTTTTTTCTAAAAAAAATCACCCTAAAATCCTCTTTATGTTCGCATCCATCGCCTTGATTTCTCTCGCTACTTTTTGGTTAGCCTCTCCTAACTCTGTAAAAGCCCGGGAAGGAATTACAGAAAAAGTAACCCTCCAAACCATTAATTGTGAGACCGAAACCTCCTGTGATTTCCAACTTACTGTTTTAACTAACGAAGGCGTAATTCAACTTCAAAAAACCTATGGAGGCACAAGCTATGATAAAGCAAGTGCGGTACTTCCTATCTCAGATGGTGGATACTTCCTGCTTGGCTCTACAAGTTCCTTTGGAGCAGGCAACTATGACATCCTGCTTATCAGAACAGATGAAAAAGGAGAAATTGTCTGGCAAAAAACCTATGGTGGATTTTTTAACGAATACGGAGAAAAAATCAGCCTGAGTGATGGGGTTCTAACCATAGAAGGCCTCCAACAGAAATGTACTACAGCCAATGTTTCGAATGACTGTTACCTAGAGAAATGGAAGTTTAGTGTCGATGCAAATGGCAACCTACCTTAGCCAAGTCTTCGCCTTCCAATCCAAATCTAGGTAGGAGTTTTTTTTGCTCAACAGACCTGTTCCTTTACTCAATCTGGAAAACCTTTTTTAATCTTCCTGTTTTAAGATTTTTAAAGACAAAAAACTCCTGCAGGATTCTCATCCACCAGGAGTTTTTTTTAAAATGGGATTGAATTCAGGTTAGCTTCACACCTTCTCAATCCACTCCACCCCGGTATCTTTCCATGCTCGATCGCGTGCTGAGTCGAGAACTGCTTCACACACTTTCTGCGTTTCAAAAGCATCACGGAAGGTAGGGTGACAAGACTCTCCAGTTTCCAAACTGTGGAAGAAATCAGCCACTTGGTGGATAAAGGAGTGCTCGTAGCCAATGGAAGTTCCTGGGATCCACCAGCGGTGCATGTAAGGGTGATCTCCATCGGTCACGTGAATGGATCGCCAGCCGCGCACCTTGCCTTCGTCGCTGTGGTCAAAATATTCCAAACGGGTCAAATCGTGCAAATCCCAACGGATGGAAGCATGCTCTCCATTGATTTCGAGGGTGTACAGGGCCTTGTGTCCTCGTGCATAGCGCGTGGCTTCAAAAAGTCCAAGGGAACCATTGTCAAAGTGGCAATGAAAAATACAAGCATCGTCAATACCTACTGCCTGCTTTTTGCCCGTGTCCGTATGCACACGCTCCTTTACAAAAGTCTCGGTCATGGCGGAAACATCCTTGATGCCTCCATTGATCCACATGGCCGTATCTATGCAATGGGCCAGTAAGTCCCCTGTTACCCCTGAACCTGCTGAATCTACATCCAATCTCCAGGTGCCATCTCCTCCTTGAGGCAAGTCCGGATTGATGGTCCAATCTTGAAGGAAGTTGGCTCGGTAATGAAAAATCTTGCCCAGTTTACCGGAAGCCACAATGTTTTTGGCAAGAGTCACAGCCGGTACTCGGCGGTAATTGTACCAGACGGTGTTTTTTACGCCTGCTTTTTCCACGGCCTCTAGCATACCTTTGGCTTCGGCCACGGTTCGGGCTAGCGGCTTTTCACAGAGAATCATTTTGCCAGCCTTCGCTGCAGCAATGGCGATTTCTGCGTGCATGTCGTTTGGCGTGCAGATATCCACCGCGTCAATATCGTCTCTGCCTATCAACTTCTTCCAGTCGGTTTCGTAGGAAGCATAGTTCCAGCGTTCCATAAAGGCCTTTGCATTGGCTTCTCTTCGGGAGCAGCAGGCTTGCAATACAGGTCGGTATTCGTATTCAGGAAAAAAGTCAGCCAAGCGCTTGTAACCGTTGGTATGTATTCTTCCCATCAGCCCTGTGCCGATAAGACCTACTCTTATTAATTTTTTATTGCTCATGATTCTAGAATTTTATTTGAAAAAAAAGTGGAAAATTTTTAGGCCAATCCTGTGCCATGGGCTTCCCTCACTTGGATGAGTGCAGCAAGAACCTCGTTCCAAGTTTGTTGCCTTTCCATCACCGCGTTGGGAAACATGCATCCATCCCAACAAATATGGCGCATGGCCTGGGTTGGATTTCCTTTTTCGTCCCTCAACCAATATCCAGCATCCTGCGCAATATCCAATACTCCGTTGGGGTCAGTAGCTTGACAGTGACGACCCGTTTTGTCGTGAGAACCAGATCCAAAAACCGAACCGTCGTTTTGTGCCACATGGAAATCTATAGTCCAAGGCCTTAAGGCTGCAGATAAGGTTTTTAGGGCTGCTTTAATAGCCTCCCTATCACTTAGTTTGGCATCCGCAGGCAAGATCCTGTGTTCTGGAGCATTGTAACCCAAGGTATACAGAAAGGTATGAGACATATCGGCCTGAAATCCCACATTGGATCTATCGGTCATTTCCAAAAGTTCCAGCATGTGTTTCCAACTGTGCATCCCTCCCCAACAAATTTCTCCCTCTGCAGCGAGCTTTTCTCCAAAATCAGCAGCTACATCTGCCGCCTCTTGAAAAGTTTGGGAGATCAATTTGGAATTACCGAGTGGATCCTTGGCCCAGTCGGCTACTCCTGCAGCAGAGTCTATCCGTACGATTCCATAATCTCTTACGCCAAGTTGCCTCAACTGCTGACCAAACAGGCAGGCCTTGCGGACCATCTCCACAAAAGTTTTGCGCTGATCGGCTGTACCCATGGCCGACCCTGCCCAGATGGGAGCTACCAAGGAACCCACTTTTAAGCCGTAGCCTGACACCTTTTCTGCAAATTTCTTAGCCTCATCGGGGCGATCTAAGAAAATATGCGGCTCCAACAGGCCTACATCTATTCCATCAAATTTAATTCCATTGACCTCCGCGGAGGCAGTCAGACGAAGTAAATCGTCCAATGAAATAACTGGCTCAGAATCAGGCCCTTTTCCTACCAGCCCCGGCCAGGTGGCATTGTGAATTTTGGGAAGATTTTTCATAGGTATTTTGGGTTTTATAGTGAGGGATATGGCCTAGACCACTTTTAAATCTGGGTTTTTGGGCCCAAAATGCTTGAGCATCACAATAGGATCTGATTTGGAGGTATTGGTAATTTTTACCCCTGCCTTCGCAGCAGCTTCGGATACGAAATATTCATCCTGGGTCAACTGGCCAAAACGGATCAGCGAAGGCGTTTCAATATCCCAAACCCCCATTTTTCCATGCCCTTGCATCATGATCATGCCATAGGCCGCGGCATCTCGAATCACGACGGTCTGCCCAGGTAGCACGGTCAATTCCTTGGCACTGTAGTCCTGAGAACGGTAGCAAATCCAGGATTCCTGGTAGCCCGAAGCCTGCATGTGAGTGGGATCCGCTACCGGCTTGGGTTCCATGTAGTGGTTGTCCATCAAGTTGGGATTGACGTTAAGATCCCAGTCGATCATCTCTAGCAAGAGTTCGTAGTCTCCCCAGCGGTTTTTTGGACATGCATTCCAGAGCAATTCCTCCGGAATAATGGCTTCGTTCACCAAGGATTGGTACATGGCAAAGATATCGGAAGCTTTTTGCGGTTCGTAGGTACACATGCTACCCGGAGCATGGAGCATTCCGGGAGGCACATCCCAACCCGTCCCTGGCTGCAAGCGAAACGCTTGGGAGTAATTGGTGATCTTATTGTCTCCTTTATTGAAGTTTTTCAAGCAATCCAGAATCGTCTCCTTACTCGTTCCCGGCGCTATGCCAAAAAAAGTGTAAGGAAAATCTCCACCATGGTTATTTACTTGTGGGGGAAAATAGTAGGCTTCTGGCTTTCCATTTTGACCTGTCAGTTTGCCAAATTCATCCGAAGGGTGGATGTGGTGCGGCAAAGGGCCCATGTTGTCAAAAAATTTGGAGTACATGGGCCAGGACTTGAATTCGTTCCAAAGGCGAGAACCGATCAGGTCAGCTCCGAGTTCCTCCACAGCATCCTTGAGCAGCCCGAGGGTTACTTTGCCGCCATCCTCCAGGGCAATGTGACTCAGTCCTTCATTTTTTGAAGTAAGGGGTCCGTTTTGGGCAGCAGTGGTAGAGGCAAACCAGCGTTCATCGATCCCTCCACGCATGCCCCCAAAGGCATAATAATCGTCAGGGTGCAGTTTTATTCTTCGTCCCGGCACACAAAAAGACCGGGGCACCCAAGTAGGGGTCAATCTTACAATTCCTTCGCCCTGTTCGAGCGCTTTTCTGGCAAAACTCATAGGTCTGTATTTTGGGTTAGTGTTCCTCTATTTTTTTCGTTTAAATCATTGAACAAGTGGCAGGTCCTTTTGAACTGGATCAAGAAAATTCCAGAGCGGCCTCACCTACCAATACGCTGAGGTGGAGGTCATAATTTCGGGTTTCTCCTGGCTCTAGCTCTACCAAATTCTGATTCGCTCGTGCAGCAGCCTGTCCAATCGGTGGGTTTGTAGCCGGCTCAAGCGCGGTCACGTATTCATTTTTCCCCCAATGCTGCCAATGGATAAGCCAGGGCAATTGTTCTTTGGAAAAGGAAATCTTTAGTCCCAATCCCAAGGGATCGTTGGCATAGCCACAGACCACCTGTTGCTCCTGATCTCCCTGCGGGTCAATAAAGGCAACCTCTTCCCCAAAACCAGCATGGCTATCCATGGGAGCTGGGCAGTGTCTGAAACCCTCTTTTCTGGAATTTTGACGAATGTCAGACTCTCCTGGTCTCGGTTGCAACTCACCCTGCCAGACAATCCGCGTTCCTTTATCAATCAAGGGCCATCCACAATTGATATGGTAAAGCAGCATGTGTGGGGCCTTTGCATTCCCACGATTCGTGACTTGGTCCTGTATCCTAATTTCTGCGGATCCAATGGTTCCGGAGATCCGTCTAAGGAGTTCCAAACTGGGACCAAAAGTGCTGCTTTCGGTGGCTTTCCCTACCACCTCAAATCCCAAGTCCCCAGAGAAAATATCGGGCTGCTTGATGGAAATGATTTCGGCGGATAGGTTGGAATAATTGCCATGCAAGCCTCGGGATCCATTTGCATCGGAATTAGGAGGGCCGGCATTGGATAATCCGCAAGTAGTCAACAAGCCTCCACCAAAGGTGCGAAGCCAATCAATCCCTTGATTGGAAAAGGGTTGGGGAGCAGTCAAGCCAGCATGAGAAATCCAGGCCAGGCTATGTTCATTGAAAAAGGCATCCAAAATATCCATGCCCCGGTCGAGCACCACCTTGTAGCGAAGGCCAGTACCTGTATTGATCCAAGCGATACGAACTCCACGACCAGCACCATTATCCAAAACGGAAGTTTCTATCCCTCCCAGTTGCTGGGAGTTGGAGAGGGTATGCTTCCAATTTTGGGAGGCTTGATGCTTCATTTTTTTTATCCTAAAATCCAGGGTTGGGTCAATCTTTCTTAGCCTTTTTTCAAGAAAATATTTTTAAACATCACTTTCATGGGAGGACCTACATGGACTTGGAATCCAAGCAATCCTTTAAGATTTCTGTTTTTAGCATCAGCATCCAACACCTCACTCATCAGCGTACCGTTGACATAATGCTTCATTAGATTCCCCTTGGCTACGATTTGCATCGTGTTCCACTCCTCCTTTTTGATCAGATTCCCCAAGGTAGCGCGGTCACCCAACTCCTCTATAAGGATTAATCCTTTCCAGGCATTGTTGCTCACGTATCCACCTATTGAGGGGATGGAGTCAGGTGCCGAAGCAATTTGCGTCTTCTGACCTCGGTAAGCCAAAGTGGTCCGCTTTCGCTCTTCGTAGTTTTGACCCGTGTAGCGGTTGCCCCCATCGATGTCTGCTTGGTAGCCGCGAAGGGCATAGGGTACCTCCGTGAATCGATCGCTTCGGTATTGCACCCCGGAGTTTCCTTTTTCTGAAATCCAAAAATCCACCTTCAACTCAAAATCTCCGAGCTCTTCCCCTTTCCAGATGATGAAGGTATTATTCTTAAGAACCGTTGCAGCGGTAATTTCTCCCACAATCGCCTCGTCTTTGACCGACCAGTAAATGGGATCATATTCCCAACCCTCAAGACTTTTTCCATCAAAAAGAGAGATGAAGTCTACCTGCTGCTCCGCCGCCTGTACTGGGTTGCTTGAGTCTAAAGACAAGGTCCAGGATATCCAGGAGGCGAGCATCAGCAAGCCTAGGACCCCCCAAATTTTAAGCGTCATGGAGCGAATCATTTTTGTGTCAGAGGTTGTTTGTACACCGCATGGTTCGCATTGCCTCCCGAAATCAAATAGGCCATCAAGTCCTTCAATTCTTCCTCATTGAGTCGATTGACAAGTCCCGGCATCATGATGGATACTTCTGCATTTTTCTTGAATGAAACTGTGTTTTTAGACACCTTTTTAATATCAGAAGGCGCAAATGGGTTCTGAGATAAGTAGTAAAATTGCCCATCCTCATCTGTGAGTTTGCCCACCATTGATCCTCCGGCTTTTAGTTCGAGTACCGTAGAATGATATTGATCCGAAATAGTAGCGTTAGGGTCAATTGTGGCCACTAAAATATCCTTGGCAGAAAAACGTGTTCCCAACTGACTTAGATCTGGACCAATCGCCCCTCCTTCACCTTGCATGCTGTGACAGGACTGGCAAAGGCTCGCGGCATACATGGCTTTCCCTTTGACTAAGTCTCTACCTACCAAATTTGCAACCAAAGGTTCTGCTTCCTCAAGAGTCCATCGACGGCCCGGACCTTCAGGCTGAACACCCGAATTTACAATATCATTTCCACTCTCTGTAAGTAATTTACCTCCAGATAGCTCATCATACTTTTCAAAATCAGCCTTATCCACAGAGGCCAAAGCCATTTTTCGAGTTCGATCCAGGAAGCCTACGTAGCTCCGTCCTCCTTTGTATGCGGTAAGGGCATTTTTGATCCATCCAAAATATTCGGCGCGCTGGGCCGGAGTCCAGCCTTTATCGGCTCCGCCCAAAACGGTAGCATAGAAGGTAGCTTGCGCAGGGGGAACGTTAGCCAGCATATTAGCGATATCCAAACCATATTGAGGATTTCTAAAGATCAAATCAGAAGATGCTGTAAATGTCTTTTGGTAGTTGGGATCGTCTTTGGCTTTCTTCAGCAAAGCAAGTGTCTTTCCTACCGCCGAAGGCGCATCTAGGTGCACGAGCAAGATGGAAAGAGATCGGTTGAGTAGGTTGTCATCCGACGGGTAATGAGGATCTAAATAGGCCACCAATTGGGCTTTGCTAGCAGTAGCTCCTTGATCATGACGGGCCAAAATCACCTCAATCGTTCGAAGGATGTTTTGCTTATCAGTGGCAGAAAGAGATGCGTAATCCAATTGCATTAGGCTAGATAGCATGGGAGCTGCATCTGCATCCGAGCCCTGGTGAGCCAAGGCCAAGATCGCCTGTATTTTCGATGAAGGATTGGTTTCAGCCAGAGCTTTTGCCTTCCAAGTGGCTACTGGCTGGTGTTCTACGGCCACACGGGCGGCATATTGTACATACCTGTCAGCATGTCCCAGATGAGCCCAAGCTTTTGTAAGGCCTTCTGCCGGAGCCGCCACCTGATGGTATTGCTCAAGTTCCCTTCTTAGTTTGGCTTCTTTCGGGAGGTCATCCACAGTTAAAGGCACATGTTTGTCCAACTCTCCTGTATAAGTAACTCTATACAAGTCAGATTCAAGTCTTCGTCCGCCTGTTGCAAAATAGAAAGCTCCATCGGGCCCAATAATTCCATCTGTTAAGGGAAGAGGTGAGCCTGAAATAAATTCCTCCGCCTCAGCTTTGTAAGTAGCTCCTTCTGGAGTAAGGTGAATGGCATAAATGATTCCAAAACTCCAATCAAATGCATACAAGGCTTTTTTGTATTTGCTTGGAAAATTTGCTTTAAACGCAAACATGGCATTCGTAGGAGAACCTTGCCCTATGTTTAGTACAGCTGGAAGGTTGTCTGGGTAATTTGGAGACCATTTGGAGTTACCTGTTCTCCAACCAAACTCTGATCCGCTGGTAGCATGGTTGATACGGGTTGGGCGATACCAAGGCATACCAAAGTCCCATTCCATATCTGCATCGTAGGCAAAAATATCTCCCACTTCATTGTAGTCGAAGTCAAAGGCATTTCTATATCCCGCTGAAATCATCTCCCATTCGGTTCCTTCAGGGTTAATTTTTGCAATCCAACCCCCAGGGGCCATTCGGTCATTTGCATGGCCACGAGGGTCTTTAATCAATGGAAAAAGATTGTCCTCTTGCCATACCCTTGGCAATCGGTAATGATTCATTTCTGGAACATCCACATGGTTACCTGCAATCAGGTAAATACCTTTACCATCAGGGGTGAGCTTCATGGAATGTGGTCCATGCTCACCTTGCTGACCCTTGAGCTCTCGAATCTGAGTAATGGATTCAAATTGATCGTCCCCATCTAGATCTTGAATTCTGTAGAGTCCTGTAGGTTGGCTAAATTTTTCATTGGGGTTGTGATTGACCATTACGTAAAGTGAATTGAATGCGTAAAGTAACCCCTGCGCATAACCCATCCCTACCAAGGTGTCAGCGACATTACCGACATGAAGTTTTTCCACTTTCGGTTTTACAGTAGAATCCGAACCGATTGGAGGCAATTCCAGACGGTAGAGATATCCATACTGATCCGAGGTAATCATTCTACCCTTGTCGTCAAAGGTCATGGCTACCCAAGAACCTTGGTCGTTTTCACCTGGGCTATAAATTAATTCAGCTACAAATCCATCTGGAAGTTTTAACTTATCGATTTTAGGGTTGCCAGTGAGTTGCCGGGCTTCCTCTTTTTTGGCACAGGCCACCAGAAAAGACATGGCAAGTCCTAGGAAGAAAAGATTTTTTAAAGTGCTTTTGAGTAACATAAGATTTTGGTGTTAATGCTTTGCAAGTACTTCCGATTTTAGATTTTAAGATGAGAATTTTTTCAAGTTAAAAAAAACCACTCATGAAGTCTATTTTTTTTTGAAGATTTCTATCCACTTGAGAGCCAAATCCAATTAAAAAATAACCCAACATCTTCTTAATTCAGAATGAAAAAAGAGATGTTGGGTCATTTCAATTTAGAAAATCAGCTTAGAAAAATGGACTTATTTCAGATTCAGCCGCAGGATAAGGGAAAAACTTTTCTAGATTTGTGAAAACGTTATTTCTTGGCACTGCACCAGGGATAGGTGGAAAATAGTAGTTTAGCGGATTAGCTACAATTCTTTGTCCGTAAGGCACAATGATTTCTTGAATCCTACCGGTTCGCATGATGTCAAACCATCTCTTGTTTTCGAAGGCTAATTCCACTCTTCTCTCTTTGAAAATAGCTTCTCTCACCTGTGCCTGACCTGCTGCAGTTGAAGCTCCCAACCCCGCACGTGATCTCACCTGATTCAAAAGCCCTACTGCATCGCCTGATTTACCCTGTTCATTAAGCGCTTCAGCCATCAAAAGTAAAACTTCAGCGTATCTATAAACCGGCCAATTTATACCATGGTTTTGATGCTGTGCATGGGCATCCTGAAACTTTTTAATAATGGGAGTAATTTTATTATTCCCTGGTCTTCCAGATACAGTAATGTTCATAATTGAAGCATCTTTTCTAAGATCTCCAGGCTCATAAGCAGCAATGATATCGGGAGTTGGAATATTGTTTCCCTGACCATCAAGAGGTTGCGGATTAGTGGTGTTAAACAAAGATTTAACCTCCGCAACTGTAAGTGGATAAGGCAAATGTTGGTAAAGAAAGTTGCCCTGAAGTCCGTCTGGACCTTCTCGAAACTGAACCTCAAATACAGATTCCGCATTGTTTTTGTTCGTGGAATTCTTTGGGAATGCCAAAGCGTACGAAGGCATCAGCGAATATTGTCCTGAGGAAATTACTGGTGCCAAAGCCTGTTCCGCATCAGACCATCTCTTACGGTAAATAAATACATCAGCCAATAAGGTTCTTGCAGCGCCTTGAGTTACTCTGCCCGGAAGCTGGGTAGACTTTTGTGGCAACAACGGCACAGCCGCTGTCAAATCCTTACTAATTTGATCAAATACCGCTGCTTCTTCTGACAAAGGCAAACCAGAACCGTCTCTACCAGGAACAGGGATAAGGTGTAAAGGCACCTTTTGAAAGTAGCGGACCAAATGGAAATAACTGAAGGCTCTAAGGAACAAAGCTTGACCCTTGATATTGTTTTTGCTGTCTGCGTTAAACTCAACAGAATCGATGGTAGCTAGAACCTGATTGCATCGGGAAATAATCAAATAAAGTGTTCGCCAAGCTGACAAAACGTTGGAATTAGGGGTAGTTCCGTTACTTATAGGAACAGAAAAATCCGCTAAGTTCTCGGCGTTTTCAACTGCTCCGAAGAGAACGTTTCGTAAGTAGAACGTATTATCAGAGTGCAATTCGCCCAACAACCACGCAGGACCATTGTAATATCCCCTCAGGGGCGCATAGGCTCCATTTATAGCCTGTACAAAGTCTTTTTCTGTCTTAAAGTAAGTTGCCGAACTCAACTGGGTTTCAGGGATTACCGTCAGGAAATCCTCACAGCTAGTGAAGGTCATCAGCAGGATTAGAAATATTATGCTATATTTTTTCATTTTTATTCTGTTTAGAAGTAATAAAAAACATCTTAGTTTTGATTAAAAATTGATATTAGCTCCAAATGTGATTGTACGAGGTACAGGATATGGACCTAAATCAACTCCAGGGCTTAGGTTGCCTCCATCGCCCAGACCATTTGATTGCATACTTACCTCAGGATTTTGTCCACCCCAATAATTGGTGAACACAAGAACATTTTGAGCTGAAGCATAAAGTCGAGCAGATCTTATCGCTTTAGGTAGTTTGGTAAAGGTGTATCCCAACGTGATATTTCTGATGGTAAAGAAAGAAGCATCCCATACGAAATTGCTATTGGGCCAATCCCGCTCGATTCCAGTTACGTTTCCACCACCAACCGTGGTGCCGAAAATACCTTCACCTGGATTTGTTGGAGATCTAAATCGGTCTTTGGCTTTTCTCACCATATTGAACACACCATCCAAATTAGCTAACGAGTATAGGTGCCTCATGTAGAGATCCTGTCCATGATTACCAGACCCCACAATACTCATATCCCAATTTTTATAATTGAAGTTGTTGGAAATACCGTAGACGAAATCGGGAAATGGATTTCCGATGATAGTTCTATCGTCTTGGTTACCACCGAAAGTGATCACCCCATCCTTATTGATGTCTTGAAGCTTGATACTTCCCACTGTGGATCTACCAGGAATCTTTGGAGAATTTGCTAAATCTGCTTCATTGGCATAATTACCCAATTTCTGAAGCCCATAAAATTGCCCAAATGGTTCTCCAACCTTAGTAATATGGAATGAGCCATAAACCCTATCTATACCATCAGCCAGGGAAATTACCTCATTTCTGTTGAATGAGATGTTGGCATTCACAGTCCATTTGAATGCACCAGTGGTTGGAACTGCATTGATTTGAAATTCATGACCCCAGAATTTAATTTCTCCAATGTTGTCATTAAAGTTGGTGAATCCTGATTCCTGGGGAATCTGAACAGCGTACAGAAGGTTGGTTGTGTTTTTAGTGAAATAGTCATAGTTAAAGGAGATTCTATCATCCAAAAACCCTATGTCAAAACCAGCATCTATTTGGGAAGTAGTTTCCCATCCCAGATTAGGATTATCCAAAGAAGTAACAGCCGCTCCAGGAGTTAAGGTGTTTCCAAATGCAACGTTAACCGTATTGTTGATTAGAGCATATTGCGTGTAATTACCAATGTTGTTGTTACCAGTTATACCAAAACTCGATCTGAGTTTCGCAAAAGAAATAGTAGGATTTCCCTTCAAAAATTCCTCATCCGAAAGCACCCAGCCTACTGAAGTGGATGGAAATATGCCCCATCGATTGTTTACTCCAAAACGAGAAGATCCATCTCCTCTAGCTGATGCAGTAAACAGGTATTTGCCCTTGTAACTGTAGGTTAATCTTGAGAAAACTGAAGTAAGACTCCATTCCTGAACTGCATTGAATGTTCCACCACGATTGATATTTACAGCAGCCTGGCTGGTAAGGATCCGATCATCTGCATAGGTATCAGCCTGAATTCGGTACTGATCCAATCTGAATCTTTGATTGGAAAAACCTGCCAAAACTTCAAAACTGTGGTCATTGATGGTATTTCGGTACGTTGCAATGTTTTCATTTAGCCATGAAATATTGTTATTTGTCTCACGTATAGAGGCTGCCACAGTTGGAATCGCTTGGTTGATTGCCGATGTAGCAGTCGAGGGGTTAGAGAAGAAGAATCTTGAATTGTTCAGCTCTACATTGAAAGTAGATTTTAAGGATAAATTCTTAATTGGCTTCCATTCTAAATAAGAAGTAGCCAATAGATTCAATCTAGTTGTTTCGTTGGTGAGTTCTTGTGCTGATCTCACCCAGTTTGGATATGCAAAAATGTTACCTGTTTCAGCAGGAAAACGGTTAAACAAAGTAAGCTCTCCTTTCTCATCCCTAATCGGCATCACTGGCCAGGTATGTAAGGCATTGAAAATAATCCCTTGTCCGCGGTCTCCATCTGATCGAGGCGTGTTGTCAAACACATAATTTGGTGCCACATTGACACCAATGTTAACCTTATCGGAAATCTTATAATCCGTATTCAGTCGAAGCGAAAATCTTTTGTAATCTGTATTTACAACTACACCTTTCTGATCAAAAATTCCCACCACAGCAGAGGTATTTACTCGATCCTTGTTAGAGGTTAAAGTTAAGTTATAACTTGAGATTGGGGCTGTTTGTAATAAGGCATCGTACCAATCATTATTTTTATCTTTAAACTGAGCAGGATCCTGGAAAATTGAAGGCACTGGTCTTTTTGCGTCTTCGTAATATTCCTTCTTAAACTGTGCAAATTCCTCGGCATTCATCATTTCCAGACGACCTCTCATGGGAACTTTCTGAAAACCAGTGAAAACGTTCAGGTTAACATTGGTTTGACCAGCTTTTCCTTTTTTGGTTGTAATTAAAACTACTCCATTGGTTGCCCTTGAACCATACAATGCTGTGGAAGCCGCATCCTTTAACACGGATATATCCTCAATTTCATCAGGGTTGATGGAGTTGATATCGCCCGTAATTGGGAAACCATCGACAACATACAAGGGCTCACTACCGCCGGAAACAGAAAGCTGTCCCCTTATCCTTACCTGCATTCCACGCCCAGGCTGACCCGTAGTTTGGTTGATTTGCACACCCGCAAGTCTTCCTTGAAGTTTTTGTGCGATAGTAGAAACAGGCATGTCCTTCAGTTCAGCTCCACCGATGGATTGAATTGCACCTGTTACCTCTTTCTTGATTTGACTACCGTAACCTACTACCACCACCTCGGAAAGATCTGAGATAGAATTGACTAGGTTAATTGATAGGTTGGTTTGTCCAGAAACTACGGCAATTTCTTGCGTAGTAAACCCAACAAAACTTACCACTAAAATGTCTCCAGGGGTAGCGGTTATCGAAAAAACGCCGTCAATGTCAGTGACAGTTCCTTTTTGAGTTCCTTTAATGGAAACGATAGCTCCTGGAACTGGTTCGCGATCAGGATCAGAAGTCACAACCCCACGTACAGATTGTGTCTGACCAAAACTTAGTATGCTTATGCAGAGCATAAAGAATAAAACCCCGAAAAATCGGAATTTTACCCTAAATAATTGGAGGTTTTTCATAGAATTGGGTTTAAAGTAATTGTTAATAAATTTAAATATCCCAATCAAGATAGATTATACTATCCTGTTGAATCCTGCATAAAGTTCAGAAAACCAAATATTTATAAACAGGACACCACAGGATACCAACCAGAGTTTCTGAAAAAATCGTTCCTGAAAAATAATAAGGGCGTTTTTTTTCTTAACTAGACATATTATATAATTTGATTATCCGCTTTTTCACCAATAACCAGAGAAAAAAAAGGTTTGAGGTTCAATTAGGAGAGCTGTGGACCGTTGACCGTGGTCTGTCAACGATTATCCACAGTTTTTAATAGGCGAGCTGAGCTACTGGCATGATTGCGGATAATCATCCAAATAATATGTTTACCCATTTTTTACTCGAAATCAATAAAATTAGGGTTCGAAGTTCAATTGAGTTGATTGAGGACTAAGTCAGTTAACAGTTATCAGCAGTGGTTATACTACACCTGTGGAGCCACTGGTAGGATCGTAAATTCTCCTAAAAACAATTTGAAGCCATTTAAGGAAAAGGTATCCACCCTATTTACAAAGGGATTTACCTTTAATTAAGTTATGATTTTCCTAGTGAAAAAATTAAGGGACTATTGAAAAGAGATCTCCTTAAAAAATAAGAGCCAATTACAAATTCAATTCCAGTAGGAACTTAACCTAAAACTATTCCAGAAAAGCTTTAACCTCCTTTTAAGTGAGCTGCTGTTACAGGCTACCGCTAAAATTCGGAATTCTGGATTATTAATAATTTAACTAGTCCTTCCTTGCTCACACTAACTTGGTTTGTGTTAGAAACAAACAAAATTAACTTTCCAAGACTATCCTGCCCTGTCAGAGGAAATTTTTTAAGGAAATTAAAGGGTTTTGAGGAGAGATTTTTTTTAAATTGAAAGATATTTACTCAAGACACCACAGGATACTTTATGGTTTGAATTAATTGAAATTTGAGTTATTTAATAGACCAACTTTCCTATGAATACACCACTAATGAGTTATAATTATGTCAGTTATTTCTGGAACGACGATAAAGCGGCAGCATTTCAAGGTAACGAAGTAGGCCTTTTAATTTATCGATCAAATCTACTCGGTGCAGACCTAAGAATTACAAATTATGGAGGAGGGAACACTTCCTGCAAGACCATTGAGCTTGATCCACTCACAAAGGAGCCCATTGAGGTCATGTGGATTAAGGGGTCGGGAGGAGATATTGGTACAATGAAAAGGTCTGGATTAGCAGGATTAGATGTAGGAAAATTAAGGGCTCTAAAAAATATTTACAGAGGGATAGAATTTGAGGATGAAATGGTGGAGCTATTTAACCACTGTATTTATGATTTAGCCTCAAAGGCACCTTCCATAGATACACCTCTTCATGGTTTTTTGCCATTTAAACATATTGATCACCTTCATCCAGACGCCGCAATCGCAATTGCAGCGTCAAAAGATGGCAAACAAATAACCCAAGATCTTTGGAAGGGAGCGATTGCTTGGGTTCCTTGGCAGCGCCCAGGATTTGACTTGGGACTCAAACTCAAGGAGGCCTTGGACAAAAATCCAGGAATTCGAGGAATTATGCTCGGAGGACATGGCCTATTTACTTGGGGAGATACTTCTTATGACTGTTACATCAACAGTTTAGAAGTTATTGAAACTGCCTCCGCATTTCTAGCTGAAAACTATGGTAAAACTCGGTCGGTTTTTGGAGGTGAACGAATCAAGTCCCTACCTCCAGAACAACGGATGAGTCAAGCTGCTCGAATTGCACCCTTACTTCGCGGATTAGCCTCTTCAACATCCCGGATGATTGGTACGTTCTCTGACAAGGATGTGGTTCTGGAATTTATCAACAGCCGAGACCTGCCACGACTAGCTCCCATGGGTACCAGCTGTCCCGACCATTTCCTTAGAACAAAAATCAGCCCACTAATTCTTGATCTTCCTGCAGACACCAATCTTTCAGACTTTAGTGGAATAGGCAGGCAGCTGGAAGCGGCATTTAAATCTTACCGAGAACGTTATACCGATTACTACCAGCAACACAAACATCCAAACAGTCCAGCTATGCGGGATCCTAATCCAGTTATTATCCTGTGGCCAGGAATTGGGATGTTTAGTTTTGCCAAGGATAAGCAAACAAGTAGGGTCGCTTCTGAATTTTACATAAATGCCATAAATGTCATGCGTGGTGCAGAAGCAGTATCTGAGTATGTATCACTTCCACTTCAAGAGGCATTTGACATTGAATACTGGCTTCTGGAAGAAGCAAAGTTGCAACGAATGCCAAAAGAAAAACCACTTTCTAGAAAAATAGCTTTAATCACTGGAAGTGCAGGTGGGATTGGGAAAGGTATTGCAGAGAAATTTGTTCAGGAGGGGGCCTGCGTGGTGTTAACAGATATCGACGAAGAAAGACTTCATGGTGCTTTAGCAAATTTTGAAAGAGATTATGGCAAAGATGTTGTGCTTGGTGTATTATTGGATGTAACCGATACTGAAAGCTTAGCTAGAGCGATTCAAGCTATCTCTTTGAAGTTTGGAGGAGTAGACATTGTGGTGAATAATGCAGGTATTTCAATATCAAAGGCTTTTGAAGACCATACACAACAAGATTGGGATAAATTAAATAACATTCTTGTAATGGGGCAATATCATGTCTCTAAAGCAGGAGTTGACGTGATGCGCCGCCAAGGATTGGGGGGAGACATTATCAATGTAGTTAGCAAGAATGCCCTAGTCGCTGGCCCTAAAAACGTTGCCTATGGCACAGTTAAGGCCGCACAACTTCATATGTCGCGGTTGATGGCAGCGGAACTTGCGGAAAGCAAAATCCAAGTAAATGTGATAAATCCTGATGCAGTAATTGAAAATTCAAACATCTGGGAAGGAGGTTGGGCAGAAAATAGGGCAAAAGCTTATGGTATTGAAGTCAAAGACCTACCACAATTTTATGCCGATAGAACACTCCTAAAAGAAAGCGTAAAAGTCAGTGATATTGCGGATGCTGCTTTTGTTTTTGTAAGTGGGCTTTTATCCAAAACAACTGGAAATATGTTGAACGTGGATGGAGGACTTTCGGCAGCATTCCCTCGTTAACTAGTTTATCAATAATCGATTAACTTTCTAATTATCTCTTATTGATATGCATTTGGACAAATCTGAAAAAATATCAAAGGATTCACCCACCCCGAAGTACCTGCAGGTGGTCAACCTGATCTTGGAGGATATTGAAAAAGGAAAACTAAAAGTAGGAGATCGAATTCCTTCTATAAACGAGACCAGTTTCGATTTGTTATTATCCCGAGATACGGTAGAAAAAGCATACAACGAACTACGTGACCGAGGAATAATTTCCTCTGTACGGGGAAAAGGATTTTATATTTCTTCAACAAAAATGGAGCATAAAATGAGAGTGGTGCTCCTTTTCAATAAATTAAGCTCTTATAAAAAACTGATTTATTATTCCATAATCAATACCCTTGGTTCTAAGGCTACTGTGGACCTATTTATACACCATTACAATAGAAATCTGCTTCAAGAATTATTGGAGCAAAATCTAGGGAATTACAATCACTACGTTCTTGCGCCACACTTCTTTAATCAAAACGGGCATCCTGAAGATGCATATGATTTAATAAAAAAGATACCTAAAGAAAAGCTGTTAATTATCGATCGTGCAGTGAAGGGCTTTGAAAATGAATTTCCAGGAGTTTACCAGGATTTTGTAAAAGATATTTTTGAGGCACTTGAGTCAGGTATTTTGCATTTAAAAAAATATCAAAGGTTAATTTTAGTATTTCCTAAGGGTGAGCTTTACCCTGTAGAGATTATGGATGGATTTAAGCGTTTTTGTTTTTTCCATGACTTTAAGAATTTAATTGTAGACGGCCTGGAGGATGACGAACCCTTGGTAACGGGCGATTGCTATGTGGTTTTAGCTGAATCCGACTTGGTAACCTTGGTAAAAAAAACGCGAGAACAATTGTTAAAATTGGGAAGAGAATTGGGTGTTATTTCATATAACGATACTCCTTTGAAGGAAATTCTTGCCCAAGGGATCACGACTATTTCCACAGATTTTGAGCAGATGGGTAAAACAATTGCTAATCAAATTTTAGGAATAGACGAACGAATACCGGTCAAAAACCCATTTAGAATGACATTGAGAAAATCTCTTTAAAAAAGTACTCGCTCTCGACAACACCAAAAAAACCTAGCCTTTTTTCCATTAAACTTTATTATTCTTATGTCAAAAATTCCAGTAACCGCCGTATTCGACATCGGGAAAACCAACAAGAAATTCTTTCTTTTTGACCAGAATCTTAGGGAGGCGTTTAATAGTTACACCCGATTAGATCCAATTCCTGATGAGGACGGATTTCCGAGCGAACCTGTGCTGCCACTTCGGGACTGGATGCTAGAGACATTTCATGAGGCCTTGAGTTCGACTGAATTTGAGATTACGCGGCTTAATTTTTCAGGACATGGGGCATCCTTTGTTCATACGGACTTTGATGGTGAGCCAGTAGCCCCTTTGTACGACTACCTGAAGCCTTTTCCAGAAGAGCTTCTGGAAAAATTTTATACCGAAAACGGCGGGAAATTTACCTTTTGCATGGACACTTCTTCCCCTCCTTTGGCCATGCTCAATTCAGGCCTGCAACTCTATTTTCTTAAGTATGCCAAGCCAGAAGTTTATAAAAAAATCCATCGAAGCCTGCACCTACCGCAGTACCTGAGCCTGATTTTTACCGGCCAATTTGTTTCTGACTATTGTAGTATTGGTTGCCACACTGCCTTATGGGATTTTGCAAAGATGGACTACCATGTTTGGGTGAAACGTGAAGGGATTGAACAGCTACAAGCTGCCATATTACCTGGAAATACACTTTTGAAAACCAAGTCTGAGCTAGGGGGAATCCCCTGTGGAATCGGCGTGCATGACTCCTCGGCAGCTCTTCTACCCTACCTGAAGCGGGAAACCGAACCCTTTGCACTGCTGTCTACAGGCACTTGGGCGATTAGCATCAATCCTTTTAACAAAACTCCACTTACTGAATCGGAGCTGACCCAAGATTGCCTCCAATTTTTGAGTAGTTCTGGGCAGCCCATTAAAATTTCACGCCTTTTCATCGGGGAGGAACACAAGTACCAAGTGGAAGAAATGTATGCCTTTTGGAACCTGCCCTTAGGTACCTACAAGAAACTTCAATTTGAAGAGTGTTGGTACCAAAAAGTCAGCAGCCAGCCTACAAAAAGAATTCGCTTCCACTACATCCAGCCAGAAAATTTCGGGATAGAAAATGGGGATTCCAGCGATTGGGGTAGTTTCTCTGAATTTAAAGAAGCCTATTACACTTTTCTACATGAGCTAACCAGCATTCAGGCAGCCTCCATCAAGCTTGTTTTGGAAGGCGCGCCCGTAAATCGGATTTTTGTAGATGGAGGATTCAATGCCAACCCTATTTTTCTGGAGCTGCTGCGCAAAAAACTTTCAGGAATCAAACTTATCCCGAGTGATTTTCCAAATGGATCTGCTTTAGGAGCAGCAATGCTCGTGAATATGAACGCTAGCGCTTAACTTACCCCAATGAAAGCCAATTCCCCATCTGTTGCCTTGTTTATCCCCTGCTACGTAGATCAGTTCTACCCGCAGGTTGGCATAGCGACGCTGGAGTTATTGGAGAAATTAGGTTGCCAGGTGACCTACCCCTCGGGTCAAACCTGCTGTGGACAGCCGCTTGCCAATGCTGGGTATGCACAGGAAACAGTAGGCACAGCAAGGCATTTTATCAAGACCTTCCAAGACTTTGACTATGTGGTTTGTCCTTCTGGAAGCTGCACCCTCCACGTAAAGGAGCACTTCCCTGCTATTGCTGGCCTAGAAAAAGAACAAGAAGCCCTAGAGCACAAAATTTATGAACTCATCGAATTCATCACCGATGTGCTAAAAATAGAAAAGCTGGAAGGGAAATTTCCCCACCGAGTAGGCTTTCACTCCTCCTGCCACGGGCAGCGAGGGCTGCACCTCTCTTCTGGATCGGAACTCAACCAGCCTCCCTTTAACAAGGCTCGAAAACTCCTGGAAAATCTAGCCGGATTGGAATGGGTGGAACTCGAAAGAGCAGATGAATGCTGTGGCTTTGGGGGAACTTTTGCCGTCACCGAAGAGGCGCTATCCATCCAAATGGGAAAAGACAGGCTGGCGGATCACCTGCAGCACAAAACCGAAATCCTTACGGGTGGAGACATGTCTTGCATCATGCATTTGCAAGGCATTGCCACCCGAACCAAGCAGGAGTTGAAGTTTCTTCACCTTGCGGAAATCCTAAATCAGGCCCTGTCATGACGCATCCGGAGAGTGCAGCTGAATTTCTAAAGGATAGCCAAAAAGCAAAATGGCACGATGAAACGCTCTGGTTTGTTCGCGATAAGCGAGACAAAGTCAGCAAAGGCATCCCTGAATGGGAACAATTACGGGAGTTGGCTTCCAGCATCAAGGACAATGTCCTTGCAAATCTTGCCGACTACTTGGAAGAATTTGAACGCAATGCCACAAAAAACGGAATCATTGTCCATTGGGCAACAGACAGTGAAGCACACAACAAGCTGGTACTAGAAATCCTCCAAAAGCAAGATTGCACTGCAGTCGTCAAAAGTAAGTCCATCCTCACAGAGGAGTGCCACCTCAATTCCTACTTGGAAAAGCACAGCGTCGAGGTGGTAGACACCGACCTTGGAGAGCGAATCGTCCAGTTTCTCAAACAGCCCCCCAGCCACATCGTCTTACCCGCAATTCACCTGAAAAAAGGAGAGATTTCCGAACTTTTTCACGAGAAGCTGCATACCGAAAAAGGCAATGAAGATCCTACCTACCTCACGCAGGCTGCACGAGTTCACCTGCGGGAAAAATTCTTTGCTGCCAAGGTGGCTATCACTGGGGTCAACTTTGGAATTGCGGAGACTGGGGAATTTGTGGTGTGCACCAATGAGGGCAATGCGGATATGGGAGTTCACCTGGCTCAGGTACATATCGCATGCATGGGCATCGAAAAAATCCTTCCTAGACGGAAAGACCTGGGGGTATTTCTTCGCTTGCTGGCAAGATCAGCCACTGGGCAGCCCATCACCAACTACAACTCTCATTTCAGAAATCCATCGCCAGGAAAAGAAATTCACATCATCCTCGTGGACAACGGTCGTACCGCTCAGCTGGCACGAGAGAAATTTAGAAACTCCCTCAAATGCATCCGCTGTGGAGCCTGCATGAACACCTGCCCCATCTATCGCCGAAGTGGGGGATTCAGTTACAATAGCACTGTTCCAGGACCCATTGGCTCTATTTTATCACCAGGGCTAGATTTGAAGAAGCACAGCAGCCTTCCCTTTGCCTCTACGCTATGCGGCAGCTGCACGGATGTATGCCCAGTGAAAATCAATATTCACGAGCAACTGTACGAATGGAGACAGGAGGTGACCAAAACACAGGGCGATTTCGCCAAAGGACTATCCATGAAGTTGGCCAACGGAATATTCAAGAGTCCACTCGCCTACAAAATTTCTGGAAGCCTGATGCGGAATGCGCTAAAATCCCTTCCGAATAGCTTGATTTATCATCCTTTGAATATCTGGGGGAAAAATAGAAACCTCCCAGATGCTCCTAAGGAATCTTTTCAACAGTGGTATCGAAAAAACAGGTCATGAGCAGCAGAGAAAAAATCCTAAGTGCTATTCGAAGCCTGACCCTCGAAGCCAAAGTGCTGCCCGAAATCCCTAATTTCAGCAACTCAGGAGATTTGGTGGAACGATTTACGCAGGCCATCTCCGGCAACAAGGGCGAAGTGCTATCCAAAGGCGAGTTCGAAGAGTGGTTTTCGGCTGCGGGTTTCTCTAAAGTGATCTCTCTTTCGGCACAGTTCTCCGAGCTTGCTACCCTTTCTTTGCCGGAAGACCCACATGCTTTGAAGACCTTGGAAGTAGCCATCCTAGAAGGGCAATTTGGGGTAGCTGAAAATGGTGCCATCTGGCTTGAGGACACCCAGCTTGGACTTCGTGCGCTCCCCTTTGCTACCGAGCACTTGGTGATTGTCCTCGATCGCAACCTTCTTGAGGACACCATGCATCAGGGCTATGAGAAAATAGCAGCGACCCATTCCGGCTTTGGGTTATTCCTTGCTGGCCCCTCCAAAACCGCAGACATTGAGCAGTCCTTAGTCATTGGAGCACAAGGAGCTAAGAGTTTGCGGGTAGTTTTGGTGTAAGTTGGATCCGCTTTCACTGAATTATACTACTGCTTTTTAACTTAGGCAACCCAGAATTAAATCTACTCCATAAAAATCACACCCTTCTTCCTCTTCGAACTTTCATTATAAGGCACCCAAAGAGTCATTTGAAATAACCCAAAACTCAAATGTATAGCCCTATTTCTAATTCCTGAAAGCGCAAGTGGGTTTACAATTAAAAAATTGATGTGTTTAAAAGGATTTTTAGTAGCTTTTTTAATTGGTCAATTCGCAAAATATAATTTTCATTTTTTGCACAATTGGCGAAAAGAAATTGACAATTGAGTTCATTCTGTTTAGTATTAAGTAAAATATCAAGCCCAGAATGATCAATATGCGCTATCTCCATTACACTCCCTTACTCCTAATTGCTCTTTTCTCACTTTTTAGTTGCACTACCGGACCCACCTTGCAACTTGCCAAGGGTACTAGTATCGCACTTGTAGGTAATAATTTAGGATCTCGGATGATGGAATTCGGAGGTTTGGAAACAGAACTGCACCTCCGATACCCCGATAGCACCCTCCTGATTCGCAACCTCTGCGATCCTGGAGATACCCCTGGATTTCGACCTCGCTCAGGTACCAACGATCCCTGGGCTTTTCCTGGAGCCGAACAGTACCAAGATGAATACGCTACACCCTCCGGTTCTGAGGGTTTTTTAGAAAAACCAGATCAGTGGTTGACTCGCCTACAAGCCGATGTGGTCATCGGTTTTTTTGGATTCAATGAATCTTTCCAAGGGGAAGAAAAACTCCCCGTGTTTAAAGAGGAATTGGAAGCTTGGATTTTGCATTCGAAAGCCCAGCGCTACAACGGAAAGGCGGCTCCACAACTCGCCTTGGTCTCCCCCATTGCATTTGAGGATTTGTCTTCCATGAAGGATGTTCCTGACGGAAAAAAGGAAAATGAAAATTTACAGCGCTATACCGAAGCCATGGAAGAGGTCGCCAAAAAGCATCAGGTAGTTTTTGTAGATGCTTTTACTCCTAGTAAAAGTTGGTACCAAGCGAGCGAAGAACTACTGACCATCGATGGAAGCCAACTCACCGAAGAAGGATATGAAAAGCTGTCAGTACTCCTTGCAGATAAGATTTTTGGAGAAGCCTCCACCAAAGCAGAAGCCAACAGAGACCTGATCGAGGAAGCCGTGTTGGAAAAAAACTGGTTTTGGCACAACGACTACAAAATCCCCAACGGGGTACATGTGTTTGGAAGACGCTACGATCCCTTTGGCCCCGATAATTACCCCTTTGAATTGGAGAAAATTCGCCAGCTTACCGCCATTCGGGACACGGCGATTTGGGAAGCGAATGTAGGAAAAACAAAAGACCTCCAAGCTGCCGACGCCTTGACACGCTCCTTGCCCGAAGTGGAGACCAATTACAATCCCGAAGCCAATGGCAGCTTAAACTATTTGTATGGAGAAGATGCTCTCAAATCCATGAAGGTGCCCGAAGGCTACAAAATCGAACTTTTTGCCTCTGAAAAAGAGTTTCCAGACCTAGCCAACCCCGTGCAACTCTCCTTTGACAACAAGGGTAGACTCTGGGTGGCGACCATGCCCAGTTACCCCCATTACAAACCCGGAGATCCACGCCCTTCAGACAAACTGCTCATCTTGGAAGATACCAATGGAGATGGGAAGGCCGATAAGCAAACCGTCTTTGCAGACAAGCTCCACATTCCCGTAGGTTTTGAAATTGCCGCAGAAGGCGTGTATGTGTCCCAAGGGACAAATTTGATTTTGCTTGAAGACACCAATGGAGACGACAAGGCAGACAAGAAAACGGTCTTGCTTTCCGGATTTGACGATCACGATACCCACCATGCCATCTCTGCCTTTGCTGCAGACGAAAGTGGAGCCATTTACATGGCAGAAGGGGTATTTTTACATACCAATGTGGAAACCTCCTACGGGCCTGTTCGGGCTACCAATGGAGGGTTTTACCGCTACGAACCCAAGCGGCACAAGTTGGAGCGAGTCAATCAAGTCAGCATTCCCAACCCTTGGGGAATCGCTTTTGACCACTGGGGGCAAAATTTCTATGCAGAAACTTCCGGCCCAAATGTGAACTGGATGCTTCCCGGTTCCACGCTACCCCGCTATGGAAATGCCAACTTCAAAGGTCCCAACCTGATTGAGAAAGACCACATGGTTCGGCCTACTTCCGGCATGGAATTCATCTCCAGCCGCCATTTTCCAGAGGAGGTGCAGGGCGATTTGATCATCAACAATACCATCGGATTTTTGGGCACCAAGCAGCACCAAATGCTGGACGATACCGTCGGCTTTACCAGCAAGTGGCGGCAAGATCTCGTGGTATCCTCGGATCGAAATTTTAGACCTGTGGACATGGAAACTGCCCCAGATGGATCCCTCTACATTGTGGATTGGCACAATATCTTGATTGGACACATGCAACACAATGCACGAGATCCCCTGCGAGACCATGTGCATGGACGGATTTACCGAGTGACCTACCCATCAAGACCTTTGGTAACTCCTGCCAAAATCCATGGGGAATCCATTCCTGTCCTATTGGAAAACTTGAAACTTCCCGAATACCGAAGCCGCTACCGTACCCGTCGCGAGCTAAGAGGCCGAGACGCAACGGAAGTGACTACAGCTGTTGAAAAATGGCTGAAGACCTTGGATAAAATGGATCCAGATTACGAGCACCAGCGCTTGGAAGCCCTCTGGGTCACCTGGGGAGCCAATCGCGTCAATGCTACCCTGCTGAAAGAATTACTTGCCTCCACCAATTACAAGGTACGCGCGGCTGCCACACGAGTACTGCGCTATTCGGGTCATCAGATTCCTGATCAAGCCCATTTGCTGACCCAAGCGGTACAAGATCCCCATGGGCGCGTCAAAATGGAAGGGATTGCGGCAGCGTCTTGGCTACCTCCTGCGCAAGGGGTGCCGATTCTTGCCCAAGCCCAAAAGCAAGACAAGGATGCTACCTGGATTCCTGGTACTCTGGAAACAGCCATTGCCCACCTCAACGGGCTATCCGTAGCCCAGAAAAAGGAGGAAGATGTCAAATCCTCGCTGACTGGATCCGATCGAGAACTCTTCGTGCTAGGGAAGGAAATCTATGCGCGAGAAGGATTGTGTAGCACCTGCCATCAGCCCGATGGAGGAGGCTTGACTGCCTCTGAATTCCCTCCGCTACGCGGTACTCCCTGGGTCACTGGTAGCCCAGAACGACTCATCAAATTGGTACTCAAAGGGCTGATGGGTCCCATGGAAGTGGCAGGAAGAAGCTATTCGGGGCAGGTACCGATGACCCCGCACGAAGGCATGCTCAATGATACCGAGGTGGCGGCTGTGCTCACCTACGTGCGCAATTCCTTCGGCAACAAAGCCTCCCCTATCCCTCCTGATTTGGTGAAAATAGTGCGGGATGAAGTCAAGGAAAAAAAAGGATTTTGGAGCCCTCAAGAACTGTTGAAAGCGCATCCTTTGGAGAAAAACTAGGCGCAAAAGCCTAATTTTTACTCCACCTTTTGGACTGGATACCAAGTACTTACTCCATTCTCATTGATCGCTTCGATGGTAAAGTAGTAGGGTTTGGTACGGTCCAAAGTTTTGAGCCAGTATTCGTTATTGCCCAGCACCATGATGGAGGTGTACAATTTGTCTGGAGCAGTACCATAATACAAGTTATAGGCATAGGCATCGGAAGAGGGAGCCCATTTGATAAAGGCACTGCGCTTGTCCTTTTCGGTACGGAAGACCATAAACTGGGAAACCTGCTTGGGAACTGCCCCTCCTGCATTTCCAAAAACTCGAAATCCGGAGATCGCAAATTTGCCGGTAGGCATCCATACGTTGACCAACTTGAGGAAACGGGTTTTTACAGGCTGCTTCAGTTCCACGTACTCGTGTGGAATATCGGTGGTGTTTTTGCTTTTGTCTACCAAGACCTCCCACTTTTTCCCGTCCACCGAATGGTAGAGCAGGTACTGGTGGTACTGGTCGGTTCGCTTGCCGAGGCGGTCCTGATCCACGTCCTGATCCGCATAGTTAATCTGAACCGCATGCACCGTGCTCATCTGGCCTAGGTCGGTCTGGATCCACTCTCCCTTGGCACCCGATTGCGCACTCCAGTAGGTTTTGAGGTCCTCGTCATTGGCCTTATTGGCCGAGAATCCCCCCAAAGTAGAGGACACCTGCATGGGCTTGTCGTAGTTGAGCAGCATTCAGCCGGTAAACTTCCCTGCCTTTTCGGTATTGGGCAGGTAATGCGGATAGTCTCCAAATGCGGTACTGGACCACATCACATCCTCTTTGTCAAAGCCTACTGGCCAGATCCCTAGGCGCCGCTCAAAGGTGTTCTTGACCGAAATCATGATGGTACTGATGTGCCAATACCTGCCTTGATTGTCCTGAAAAGTACTGCCGTGTCCCGCCCCTCGAGCGAAGCCACCGAGTTTGATACTTAAAGGATCAGACTGGGGAGTAAAAGGTCCCAATGGCGTTGACCCTACCACTACCCCATCCGCATAGCCAGAGAATTCGGTGCCAGGAGCGCCGTATTGCAAGTAGTATTTCCCGTTATGCTTGGTCACGTGGGCACCTTCCATAAAGGGATCCAAGAAGGTATTGTCCATGTGTTCCCCAAAGCGCTGCCAGCCGTATTTGTCCGGTTCGAGGAGGTAAAGTTCTTTTCGCGTGCCAATGGGCGCCATCGTCTTTCGATTCAACTCAATGCCATAGAGTGGATAGCGGTTGGAGCTGCCGTTGTACATGTAGAGCCGGCCGTCATCGTCGGTGAAAAAGTCGGGGTCCCAACCTCCAATTTCAAATTTCTCTACCAAAGGCTTCCACTCGTTTGCCTTGGGATGGGTACTCATCCAAATCGTGAAGTCTTTCTCATAGGTGGAGCCCATGACCAGCACTGTATCCCCTACAATTCCTACTGCGGGAGCGCAGAGCTCATCGTACACTTTGTTCCAAGGCTGAAGAAAGCGTTTGGAATGAAAATCCCAGTTCAACATATCGTCACTTGTCCAATAGCCCCATTGGTTGGTAGAAAAAAGGAGGTAAGTCCCCTGGTAGTTGACAATGACGGGATCTGCTGTGGCCCGGTGTCTGCCCCATTCCGAAAAATTTGGAATGGGCGTGTAGCCATAGTCCAGGTTGATGGGATTGCAATAGGTCTGCTGTTGAGCAGAAGCAAAGCGACTGCTTAATGCTAGCAGGAGAAGTACAAAAAAGAAGCGCATCATCCAGTGAATAGGTTAATGGCGTAAATCTAGGAGGATATCCCTCCATTTGCCAAAGGGAGTTTGAAAACTTATTTGGCAAGTATTAAAAATTATTTCATATATTTGTCATACTAACTATTGGTATGACACAAGAACTTTTTGCAAGCTATTCCTTCTTACTTGACCGCACCGCAAGAAAGGTAAAGCATTATGCACAGCAGCAATTTAAATTTGGAAAGTTTGATGTAACCGTAGACCAATGGTTGGTATTGAAAAATTTAGCTGAACGCCCTCAGGTAAGTCAAACCGAATTGGCCAATTTGGTCCTGAAGGACCATCCTACCCTGACCCGTATCATAGACTTACTCAGCAAAAAAGGTTTGGTGCAGCGAGTGCAGCATCCCCAAGACCGGCGCAGTTTTCAATTGCATTTAACGGCAAAAGGAGAAAAAAAAGTAGCCTCCTTAAAACCCAGAATCTTAGAAATCAGAGAAAAAGCATGGGAAAACCTGACTGAATCTGATTTTCATGAATTCAAGCGCATCCTAAATACCATTTACCAAAATTTAGATACACACAACGGAATCTAATTATCCCTTTACTCTCTTTTAGGAAATCACAGCTATGAACCCCTCCCCCATTCACACCGATTTATGTATTATCGGCGCCGGACCTGTAGGTCTTTTTGCTGTTTTTGAGGCAGGATTGCTCAAAATGAGATGCCATTTGATTGATGCATTGCCGCAGATTGGAGGGCAACTTTCAGAGATCTATCCTCAGAAACCGATTTATGACATTCCTGGCTACCCAGAAATCAAAGCACAAGAATTGGTGGACAATCTTTTGGAGCAGGCCAAACCTTTCAATCCCACCTTCACCTTAGGCGAGCGTGTAGACCACTTAGACCGTCAAGAGGATGGAAGCTTTATTTTAACCACCAGCGACAAGACCACGGTGCACGCCAAGGTCATCATCATTGCAGGGGGTCTGGGATGTTTTGAACCCAGAAAACCCGTTTTGATCAACCTAGAAGCCTACGAAGGAAAAGGGATTAACTACATGGTAAAAAATCCTGAAACTTTCCGAGACAAAAAAGTGGTGATTGCAGGAGGTGGGGATTCAGCACTCGATTGGACCATTTTCTTAGCCAATGTAGCGGAGCGTGTGACCTTGGTACACCGAAACGAAACTTTCCGAGGAGCTCCAGATTCCGCTTCCAAAGTTTTTGATCTCGCACAAGAAGGAAAAATTGATTTGATTCTTTCGGCCAATTTGAAGGCAGTAAGTGGGGAAGAACGGTTACAATACGTCATTCTTGACGATAAGGATAACAAGGAAATGAGCATTGAAGCAGATTACCTTATTCCCTTGTTTGGTTTATCCCCTAAGTTGGGACCTATCGCCGATTGGGGCTTAAGCATCGATAAAAATGCCATCGAGGTAGACACGAAAGATTATTCTACCGGTGTAGAGCGCATCTATGCCATTGGAGATATCAACACCTACCCAGGAAAGTTGAAGTTGATTTTGTGCGGCTTTCACGAGGCGGCCATCATGATGCACTCCGCCTTCAAGTACGTTTATCCAGACCAAAAACTAAGTTTCAAATACACCACGGTAAACGGGGTGAATGCATTCTAAGATACCTTATGGAATTGATCAAATTTATCGTAGAAGACCAGCAAGGGGAGCGACAAGAAGTCGAGGCGCCCACCGACATGGGACTAAGCCTCATGGAAATTCTCAAAGCTAGCGAATATCCAGTTTTGGCTACCTGCGGAGGAATGGCTCTATGCGCTACCTGTCACGTAGAGATCGTTGAAGGAAAAGCAGGTTTAGAAAAGGCTACAGATGTAGAGCTTGACCAATTGGAAAACCTTCCAGAGTACTTCCCTAGTTCTAGGCTAGCCTGTCAAATTCGAATTGGAGAGCAACTGGAAGGTGCCATCGTCCGTCTTCGAGGAGAAGACGTAGTGTAATTTCTCCCATTTCCATACCAGCTAAGTTGGCCTTAGTATGGATTGTAGGGACCAAAAATTTTACATTTTTTAATTTTTTTTTCTTTTCCTGTAGCGATTTGTAGAAGTTTTACGTCTTAAAGAAGAAAACTTCAGAAATATGAAAAGGATTTTATTTTTTTCAATCGCAACTCTTCTTTTTTCCTGCGAATTGGCCAGTGATGAACCTCTACAGGCCAGCTATGAAGAACTCTTAAGCCAGCAGCAAGAAATCATTAAGCTTTCCGAATCTGTTTCCTGTACCAACTCCTCGGACTGGAAAATTACTCCCATGGGCAGCAAAGCTTGCGGAGGCCCCAGCCGCTACATCGCTTACCATGTCAGCGTAGAAAAGGATTTTTTGGATTTGGTCAATCGCTATACGGCCTTGGAAAAAGCATACAATGAAAAAAATAATGTGATTTCAGATTGTATGATGGTTGTTGCTCCAAAAAGCGTCACTTGTGAAGGTAACAAACCGGTTTTAGTTTTTTAATCTATTTTTTGCGCAATAGCGCACCAAACTGACCTTGAACCCATTTTGCAAGGTCCTATTTTTTCTTGGTCAGTTTCCCTTTCTAAGTCGCTGTTAGGGGACTGGCCAAGCCAAAATACCGACTAAATTTTAGGTAATCAGAGAGGAAAAAGTTAAGGAATTTCTTGATGTAATCTCCTAAGAATTTTGCAGGCAGCCTCAGAAAGTACGGTGCCTGGGCCAAACACTTCCATTACCCCATTTTGCTTTAAAAAATCATGATCTTTAACAGGTATTACCCCTCCTGCGACCACCAGAATATCGGGGCGGCCTAATTCCTTTAACCAATGAATAAGCTCTGGAATCAAGGTTTTATGGCCTGCCGCTAGAGAAGAAACCCCAACCAAATGTACGTCGTTTTCCACAGCTTGATCGGCAACTTCTCTAGGAGTTTGAAAAAGGGGACCGAGGTCCACATCAAATCCTAGGTCTGAAAAGCCCGTAGCGATGACTTTAGCCCCCCGGTCATGCCCATCTTGTCCCATTTTTGCTACCAAAATTCGGGGTCTTCTGCCTTCCCATTCCGCAAAACGGTTGGACAGGCGCTGGGCTTCTACAAAGGAGGCGTCTTGTTTCACTTCTGCAGCGTAAACTCCCGAGATGGCAATGGAATGTGCTTTATGCCTTCCAAAGGCATGCTCCATGGCTAGGGAAATCTCTCCTAAGGTAGCTCTTTTTCTAGCTGCTTCTATGGACAAGGAAAGTAAATTCCCTATTCCTGACTTTGCGGCCGCAGTTATTTTTTGCAAGCAATCCTCTACTTCTACCTGATTTCTATTTTTCTTGAGTTGTTGAAGCCTTTGTATTTGAGTATCTCTTACTGCTTGATGGTCTACTTCCAGTAGATCTATTTCTGTTTTTTGGTCGATTTGATACCGATTTACCCCCACAATAATGTCTTTCCCCGCATCAATTCGGGCTTGTTTTCTAGCAGCAGCCTCGTCGATTCTTCTTTTGGGAAGTCCTACTTCTATAGCTTTTGCCATCCCTCCCATCTGTTCCACTTCTTCGATGAGATTCCATGCCCTTCGGGCAAGTTGGTCGGTAAGGTATTCTACATAGATTGATCCTCCCCAGGGATCTACCACTTGGGTGAGACCCAGCTCCTGCTGCAGAATCAACTGGGTATTTCTCGCGATGCGAGCAGAAAAATCCGTAGGAAGGGCTATAGCTTCGTCTAGGGAGTTGGTATGCAAGGATTGGGTATGGCCCATGACCGCAGCCAAGGCTTCTAGGGTAGTTCTTGTCACATTATTGAAAGGATCTTGTTCGGTAAGGGACCAACCAGATGTTTGGCAGTGGGCCCTCAAGGCCATGGATTTGGAATCTTTGGGCTGAAACTGTGCCATAAGTTTGGCCCAAAGCATTCTACCTGCCCTAAGCTTTGCTATTTCCATAAAATAATTCATCCCAATCCCCCAAAAAAAGGAAAGTCTTGGAGCGAAGTCGTCTATAGTCAATCCCACCTTCAGCCCAGTACGCACGTACTCCAGTCCATCGGCAAGGGTATAGGCAAGTTCCAAATCTGCCGGAGCTCCTGCCTCTTGCATGTGGTAGCCAGATATAGAGATAGAATTAAATTTGGGCATGTGCTTGGAGGTAAATTCAAAAATATCCCCAACCAAGCGCATGCTTTGTTGGGGCGGATAGATGTAGGTATTCCTCACCATAAACTCCTTCAAGATATCGTTTTGGATCGTTCCGGACAGGGCACCTACAGGCACTCCTTGTTCCTCTGCAGCTACGATATAAAATGCCAGAATAGGAATCACTGCCCCATTCATGGTCATAGATACCGAAAGCTGGTCTAGCGGAAGCTGATCAAAGAGAATCTTCATATCCTCCACGCTATCTATGGCTACTCCTGCTTTGCCTACATCGCCTTGCACCCTAGGATGATCCGAATCGTATCCCCTATGGGTCGCCAAATCAAAGGCTATAGAAAGGCCTTTTTGACCAGCAGCTAAGTTTCTCCTGTAAAATGCATTGGACTCCTCTGCTGTAGAAAATCCAGCATACTGCCGAATGGTCCAGGGACGTTGCAAGTACATGCTCGCATAAGGTCCTCGCAAATAGGGTGGGATTCCTGCAGCAAAATGCAGTTGCCTTAATGAGGAAATAGAAGAAGGCTCTACCACATCTGGAATGGGGATCTGTTCAGCAGAAAGCCAATTCTGGGTAGGGCTAGCTTTTTGTCTCAATAGCCCTGCGGGGTTCCAATCGTTCAGTTTTGGCCTCATGCAAATCCTAGGGTCTGAAGTTCTACCAAGTAAGTGGCACGGCTTGGATTTAATTCCTGCTGCTTTTCTGAAAAGGGAATAAAGGTACTTTGGAGACTTTTGGAAGAAGGTTCTTGATAGGTATTGACACCAATTTTCACCAGGTCCCCATCGAGGTATTGTTGTTGAATAGACGAGCGATTTTCCCTGACCTTTTGGTGTATCCAGCCATTTTCCAAAGCCTTATGCCAGCCCCCCAAGTTCTCAAGCTCCAGAAGCAGGGATTTAAAATCCAGTAGGATTTGCTCTTTCAATGCAAGGATAAAAAAGCTGCCTCCTGCGGGGTCTTGCACTTTATCCACATGTGCTTCCTCCCTAAGCACGGAAGAAACGTTCCTTGCTATCCTGCGAGGCAAACTTTCCAAGGTTTCTTCCCCAATAGGGCGAACCCATAGAAAATTAGCTCCTCCTAAGATGGCAGCTAAGGCCTCAGTACTTTGTCGAATCAGGTTACTTTGTACATCCATGAAAGATTTTGACCAAAGGGCTGTTTGACAAAACAAGGGAACTTCTTCTTCAGCCAATGAGATGCCGTACAATGCAGCCAAGCTAGAAACTCCCTCTCTAAAGGCAAGTAATCTTGCAATTTCTCCGAAATGATGCTCTGCTACCGCCGCCTCAAGAAATAGGTTGGAAAATACTTCTTGGGGAGAACCTTCTATCCTATCCATGATATCTATCCACTCGGCTATGCTGAAACTGACTGCATCCAAGGGATTGCCTCCAGACTCTGAATACCGAGACGTTTTTACACAACAGTTTCTAAATTTTGGAAATCCGGACGTGCATTCCATCACTTCTTGGAGCACCTCTATCCCAAGCTCAAAAGGCTCCTGGCGATCAAATACCAAGTCAGAAGGAGACCAAAGCAAACCTCCAACAATACTTTCTGGGGGAGCTTTGGTAGAGCTGACCCAGTCGACAAAAGCTTGAATTGCTTTTAGCGGATTGCCCAATGGCAAAATAAATAGGCTGATATACTGGGGCAAAACACCTTCCAATAGCTGCTGTAGATCCTCGGAGCCCAACAAGGGTAGTACCAAACCCTCTGCTCCATTTTCCAAATAAGAAATAATGTCCTCGTTGCTATCCTGAGGTGTCACCGTAACCACATTGCCCCATAGTCTAGGCGGCATTCCTTCCAATTCAGGCAAGGGATGAAATCGCTTTTGCTGAGCCTCTTGAGGGCTGCCTTCGGGGGCATAGTAGGGTTGAATAGGTAACCTCCCCCAAAGGGTACTTCCTAAATTCAGGCTTTCCGGCGAGCTTTTGGTTTCTTTGGAAGCTTGCACCGTCCAATCCTGAAGACTAGAGGGCGAAAATTCAGGAAATAAATCTTTTGCCATGGTAAAAAGATAAGGATAAAACCAGGATGCCTCAAAATTAACCAATACTTCCTGATTTGAGCGAGAAAAAAAGAATACCCTAAGTTTTTCTTGAAAGGATACCTCTACTATCTCCTAAGCTTGGGAATTTAAGGTGGTGAATGAAAAGAAATTTACTCCCTACTTTATTTATTTTTTGGCTTAAAACGACTTTTTAAGAGGAAATGACCCAGTCTCTTGGGTTAAAAAATCATTTCTACGATTTCATTCCAATTTGGATTTTTTATTTAAGTTAATTTTCCACAAATTTGAAACCCTCTTTGTCTCTATGTGGGCAAACGTGTGAATCCTATCTCTTTCTAATGAGTACAGAAGCCAGTGCAGTTTGGAACGAATGCTTGCGTGTAATCGAACAACACGTCAATGAGCAAAGCTTTTCTACCTGGTTTAGCCCCATTAATCCAGTAAAATTGGAGGGTTCAAGTTTGACGATACAAGTTCCAAGTCAGTTTTTTTACGAATGGCTTGAAGATAACTACGTAGAAGTACTCAAATTGGCGATCAAAAATACCCTAGGTCCTACAGGAAGATTAGAGTATGCAGTAGTCGTGGACAAAGGTTCTCCTACCAATCAACCCTATGTGGTTTCTTTTCCACAGGGCAATGCAACTTCCAAAAAAGGGGTGGCCTCTGTCTCAGAGTCGAAGACTCCATTTGAAATGCAATCTTTGGACGCAGACCTACTTTTGCAAAGCAATCTCAATCCAAATTATACATTTACCAGCTACATCGAAGGGGATTGCAACCGACTTGCTCGCTCTGCAGGATTTGCTGTAGCCACCAAGCCGGGCATTACTTCTTTCAATCCCTTGATGGTATATGGAGGGGTAGGATTGGGGAAAACCCACTTGGTTCAAGCCATTGGAAATGAAATTAAACATGGCTCGGAAGACAAGTTTGTCCTTTACGTGTCCTCAGAAAAATTCGTGAATCAATTCATGGACTCCATCAAGGATGGTAACGTAAAGAATTTCACCAATTTTTACATGCAGGTAGATGTCCTGATCATTGATGATATCCAATTTTTGGCTGGAAAGGACCGCACCCAGGAAATGTTTTTCCATATTTTTAATCACCTCCACCAAAACAAGAAGCAAATCATCATGACATCCGATTGCCCCCCAAGAGACCTAAAAGGCCTAGAGGAGCGATTACTTTCTCGATTTAAATGGGGGCTTACTGCGGATTTGCAAATGCCAGATTTTGAAACTCGCGTAGCCATCATTAAAAGAAAGATGGAATCCGAGGGCATTCTAATCCCTGACAACGTCATCGAATATTTGGCTTACACGGTAGATACCAATGTTCGGGAATTGGAGGGAATCCTGATTTCTTTGATTGCACACGCTTCCCTCAATCGGGTAGAGATAAGTTTAGAGCTCGCAAAGACAGTTATCAAAAACTTTATCAAAGATATTGAAACCGAAGTAGGGATTGATTTTATTCAGAAGGCGGTTTCAGACTACTACAGTATTCTTCTAGACGAACTCAAGGACAAAACCAGAAAGAAGGAAATTGTCATTGCGAGGCAAGTAGCCATGTATTTTTGCAAAGAATTTACCAACCACTCTCTCAAATCCATTGGATATCACTTTGGAGGGAGAGACCACAGCACGGTCATTCATGCCATACAAACCGTAAACGACATGATGGAGACGGATTCTAGTTTTCGAAATGCGGTGAATGAATTGAAAAAGAAATTCAAAATGAGGACCTATTGATAGCCTTTGGCTCGTTCAATTGCATCCTTTCCCAGTAACATTTGGACCAGGCGCTCGGCCAAGACGCTAGGATTCAACTTCCCAGATTGCACCAAATCTCTTTCTTTTTTCAGGGTTTCTTGTATTCCAGGATGTTTTAAAAATACCTGCGTCAAGTTTTCTTTTATTTGTTCGTCCAACCAGAAAAGTCGTTGTTGAGCGCGGTTGTGCTCCCAAAAGCCGGATGATTTCATTTTTTCTTGGTATTCCAACAAGGTTTCCCAGACTTGGTCCATACCTAATCCAGTCAAGGAGGAAGCAAGGATTACCTTGGGATTCCAATTTTTTTCGTTGGGAGGAAAAAAATGAAGGGCATTTTCAAAGGTAGCCTTGGCCCGTTTGGCTTGTTCTAAAGCCTCTCCATCTGCCTTGTGGATGACTACCTGATCTGCCATTTCCATGATTCCCTTTTTTATCCCCTGAAGTTCATCACCTGCCCCAGAAAGCAGAAGGAGAAGAAAAAAATCCACCATGTGCTTTACCAAAGTTTCACTCTGGCCCACACCCACAGTTTCTACTAAAATCAAATCGAAGCCTGCCGCTTCGCAAAAAAGGATGGCTTCACGAGTTTTTGCCCCTACCCCCCCCAAAGCACTGCGACTGGGACTAGGACGAATATAGGCTCGCTTGTCCAAGGACAAGCCTTCCATTCTGGTCTTATCTCCTAAAATACTTCCCTGTGATAAGGAGCTGCTTGGGTCAATGGCCAATACGGCTACTTTTTTGCCTTTTTTTAAGAGAAGTTTTCCAAAAGTTTCGATGAAACTGCTTTTTCCTACTCCAGGCACGCCAGTTACTGCAAGGCGAAGGGAGTTGCCTGTGTGAGGCAAAACTTCTTGAAGTAATGCAGAGGCAAGCCTTTGATCTTCCTCGAGGGAACTTTCCACAAGGGTAATGGCTTGACCCAAGACAGCCCTATCCCCTGCCAAAATTCCCGCTTTATATTCTTGCAACGTTTTTCTGTTTTTCATGGCTTTACCAGCTGAAATCGTGATTCTCCCAGGGGTGTTTTTTCGTAAGAGGCAATCAAATATTCATAAAAAAGTGCAGGAAAATGAGGGGCCTCTGCTTGAAGGGGTATGGTAGCCTGTTGCTGTTCGGAAAAGAAAAACACCAAAGTTCTTCCGTAATTGGTATGTGGAAAGGTGGAGGCAAAATCACTCATTGCCTTTGGATCTTTTTCCGAAGTTTGAATGGCATATATTCTCAAAACCGGACCCGTATTGTTTTCGTTTCGATAATAGCCAATTTCCAAAAATTTTCCCTTAAACTCTGTTTTTTCTTGCTGGAAAAAACTTTCCTGGAGTATCCATACCAACACCAAAAGCACTGCTGCTCCTACAAAAAAGAAGGTTAGTTTAGTCCTTTTCAAAAACTTTCGAGGGTTTGTGGAGTTTTGCCCTTAATTTAGCCTAAAATATTGACAATGGGTTTCGAAGTCATCAAAGCCTTACACCTCATTTTTATTATTACCTGGTTTGCAGGGTTATTTTACATCGTCCGGCTATTTATTTACCAAACAGAAGCCTTGGCTAGGCCCGAAGCAGAACGTAAAATTCTTGCACCTCAATTAGCCCTTATGGCTAGTAGGCTGTGGTATATCATCACCTGGCCTTCTGCTATTTTGACGCTGATTTTTGGATATTGGGTATTAAGCTTCCGCTGGGGTTACTTGCAAGAAGAGTTTATGTGGGTCAAATTAGCTCTGGTAGGCCTATTGTATCTTTACCACGGTTGTAATCACTTGCTATTTATGGAGTTACAAAAGGGTATAGTCAGGTGGAATTCTACCCAACTTCGAATTTGGAATGAGTTGGCCACCCTTTTGTTGTTTGCCATCGTATTTCTCATTGTCTTAAAAAATACCTTACACATGGCCTGGGGAATAGCCGCTTTAATTGGCCTAGGCCTAGTACTGATGCTGGGGATACGGATGTATAAAAAAATTAGAAATCAATAACATGCTAGCTAGATCTTACTCTATCTGTCACCTGCTCCTTTTTGTATCTCTATGTTTTGGATGTAGCTCGGGCAGCAAAGAAAATTCAACATCTCCTCCATTGCCCATTCTTGGTGAACGGTACGTGGAGGAGGGCCAAGATACCGTATACCATACCATTGCTGACTTTTCCCTACTTAATCAACTGGGGGACACCCTGCAACGCGAAGATGTACTAGGTAAAGTTTATGTGGCTGACTTCTTTTTTACCTCCTGCCCTACCATCTGCCCGGTCATGAAAAAAGAAATGCTTCGGGTATATGAGCAGTTTAAAATTTCACCTGATTTTAGAATACTCAGCCACTCCATTGACCCCAAGCACGATACGGTGGAAGTACTCAAAGATTATGCGGAAAAACTTGGAGTTCCAAATGCAAGTACTTGGAATTTTTTAACCGGTGACCAAGAGCAAATATTTGAACTTGGCCAAACCAGTTACCTGACTACCGCCATGGAGGATCAGCAAGAACCCGGAGGATTTCTCCATAGCGGGGCTTTTCTATTGATCGATCGACAAGGAAGAATTCGGGGAGTCTACGACGGCACCAAGTCGGATCAGGTGGATCGCTTGCTCGCTGATATTCCCAAACTCCTGCAACCATGAGGGCCAAAAAGCTTCTTGTTTTCTTGCTTTTAGGTGCTTTTGGCTGTAGTCCACAGGCTACCGACGAGGCAAATTACTTGGCTTCCATTTCAGATACTAAGGTGCTACAATTTGCCATACCTGGAAAAGAACTGTACGATAGCCATTGTGCCAATTGCCATCAGAAAGATGGAAAGGGCCTAGGAAAACTGATCCCTCCTTTGCGAGATGCGGACTATTTTAAAAGCAATGTCCACCGCAGTGTATGGATCATGAGGCATGGAAAAGATGGTGAAATCCTAGTCAATGGACAAACTTACAACCAAGCCATGCCTGCCAATCCCAAACTTAGTCCCTTAGAAATCGCCCAAATCAGTACCTATCTCTACAATATTTGGGGTAACCAGGAAGGAGTCATCGACGCTCCTCGGGTGGAAGCCTTTCTCCGCGAACAGCCTAGAGCTAATTAATGCTTTATTTTTTCCTCGGCTTGTTGGAGTGCAGATTGGATGGATTTATTGACTTGATTGACTTTGACCCACTGCTCATCCAGGTATATCTTTATTTCCTCAGGGGTCTTTCCTTCCTCCTCCAATGAATATTGCCTCATCCAAACAAACATGTCTTCGTGGGCTTGATTGAGTTGGCTAGCTAGACTGCGCAAGGATTCGATTTCGGCGGTAGCCGTGCTGTCTTGAGCATACAAACTATCTGCCTGTTCAGAGGCTTTTTTCTCCAAAGCTTTTAACTCACCCATTTTGGGCATCACCTCATCGTGCACCCCGATAATTTGCTCACGCAACTTTTTATTTTCTTCTATTAAGGGATTGGCACAAGAAAGGATTAGAAAAGAGACCAAAAGGGTCAAGGCAGATGGAACTAATTTCATGGGAGGTAGTTTGTGTTTATTAATTTTCAAAATTAAAAAAGAAACTACAGCCTTTGGCGAAGCCCATGTGAATTTTAGTCCTAATTTTGATTACTTACTTTGATGCCATGAAACCATTCTGCTTTGCTAATGGGAACATTATCCCAACTCAAGAGGCTCGCCTTCATCCCGCTGATCTGGCTGTCATTCGTGGCTACGGGATTTTTGATTTTTTCCGTACCGAGCAGTATCGCCCTGTGTTTTTGGAAGATTACTTAGATCGATTTACCGCTTCAGCGGCAAAAACCTACTTGCCCCTGCCCTATTCTCGAGAAGAGTTACGCGCCGTTATTACCGAGTTGATAGACAAAAATGACTTGAAGCAAGGCGGTATCCGCATGGTGTTGACGGGTGGAGTATCAGAAAACCACTTTTCCCCAAGTGCAGGTACCCTCTTTATTTTTGGAGAAGAACTGAGTTTCCCTTCCGAAGAGAAATACCAGCAGGGCGTCAAATTACTCAGCTTGGAGCATGTGCGTGCCATTGCAGACATCAAAACCACCAACTATACCCTACCTGTATGGCATAGCATGCAGTGGAAGCAACAAGGTGCAGAAGACGTCTTGTACCACTGGAATGGCTGGGTAAGTGAGAGCTCCCGAAGCAATTTCTTTATCGTCAAAGATGGAGTCATCCACACCCCAGATAAGCACATTCTCCTAGGCATCACTCGAAAGCATTTATTGGAAGTAGCTGGAGAGGTACAGATCCGACCCATTGCCTTGAAAGAGGTTTGGGAAGCAGATGAGGCTTTTATCTCTGCGACCACCAAGATTTTATTGCCGGTAACGCAGATTGACGATAGAAAAGTAGGATCAGGAAAAGTAGGAAAGGTAAGTTTAGATCTAATGGCAAAATTCCGAGAGCGCGAAAAAGCTTTCCTTTTTGCCAAATAAATTTAGATCGAACTAGTTTTCAACCAGTACAGCCTCTTTGAGGATGTACATCAACTTCTCAGGGTCATTTGCATTCAAGGTGAGCTTGCCACGAACTTTCACCCGCTTGGAGGTGTATTTGATCGGAGCGCTCATCATCGCTTCCATCACGGTTTCTGGTCCTCCCGAACCGCAAAAAAAACATTCGGCAAGGGGTAAGCTAGATAGGATGATGTGATTGGGCTTAAACATCCCTTCGAAGGGGATAATATATCCGTCCGCCTCCACCACCTTGCCTTCTAATTTTTTGATATTCTCTGAGAATACAGGAACATAGAGTTCCCCAAAATTATCCTTACTGATTTTGTAAGTCACCTCAGAGAGATTTTTCCAAACTCCTTGAGCTATTGCAGAATTGATAAAAGCGGAGCCACAGATCAGTATAAAAACAACTAAAATCGATTTTTTCATCCTAACTAAATATTACGCTAATTACTACTTTGTAAGTTGCTTTGCAATACTGGTTTGGTAGGCCGACCAGGCAGGCAACAAAGAGGCTAGGAAGCCTACTGCCAGGGCATATCCAATTATCAAGCCTTCTTGGGGAAGAAATACCCAAGGTTGAAGTACAGAAAAGGCCTCTTCCGTAGTGAACGCTACCAAAACTGCCAATAGACCATGTCCCATCAACAATCCAAGTCCTGCGCCCAGGGTAGTGAGCAAGATGCTTTCCATAACTACCAAGGCTACCAATTGCATTCTTGATGCACCCAAGGCCCTCAAAAGGGCAAGGTCGTATTTTCGCTCTTTGAGGGAATTATAAAGGGCAATAAAAATGCCCAGTCCTGCTATCAAAATCACCACGATAGCCAAGCCTTGAAGGACTTTTACCCCTATGCCAAGCAATTCAAACAGTCTTGCCATCTCAAAGGCTGGAGAAGCCGCTTGCATGGAGGTACCGGAATTAATCATTCTTGGGAGCTGAATTGCCCCCATGGGATTTCTAAATTGAATCAATAGGGAGGTTACCTCTCGGTCCTGTCCTGCAGGCGGAAAACCTTGGGTGCTAACCGGCAGATTTATGGTGGAGGAAAGAGTAGAATCTGCTTCCTCATGGGTATACCATAGAGATTCTATGCTGGTTAAAACAAGGCGATCTATCCCCTTGCCAGTGGGCGCCAAAATTCCTGTAACCTTGAAGGGATGTTGTTCATGGTCGTGACTGCCTACGCTAATTCCATGACTTCCTAGGAAACTGTCTCCAAGTTGTAACTTGAGCAAGCGAGCGGATTCAGCGCCTAAAATCACTTCAAAGGGATATTCCCAAGGTTTTCCGGATGCAAATTCTGCTTGATTCAAGCTAAGAAAATCGTGGTTGGTACCCACAACGCGCAAGCCTTGCACGTTGTCTCCTAAGGCAAGAGGAATCACTTGCTTGATCAATCTACTGCTTGATATTCGCATGGCTTCCTCCATGTTGATGTTTCCTGTTGGAAAATCCACATGGTATACTGAGGAAAGAATTAATTGCAATGGACTCCCCTTTGCCCCTACTACCAGGTCAATTCCTGCTGCATCTTGGGTAATTTTTTTCTCCAGTTGGTCCTGAACCAAAAGCAGTACGGTGATGATGGACAGACCGAAGGCGAGCAACAGGAGGTTGAGTCCCGTGGAAAGGGGGCGAAAGGTGAGGTATTTCCAGCTTAGCTTGACCAGATTCATCGGCGTTTCACTTCAACTATGTTTGAAATCGAGGCTTTGACCCGCTGATCGTGGGTGACGATAACGAGTGCAGCACCTACAGTTATGGCTTGTTCTTTCAAAAGATGGATGACGATCTCGGCATGCTCATCGTCCAAACTGGAGGTAGGCTCGTCTGCCAAAATCAATTTGGGAGAATTGACCAAGGCTCGTGCAATGGATACCCGCTGCGCCTCTCCTTCGCTGAGGGTAGCTACCGAAGCCTTCGCCTTGTCTTCAATACCCAATTCCTGTAAAAGAGAGGGAATGGGATTGCCCTTAGTTTTTACAAAATATCGAGCTATTTCAAGGTTTTCTTTTACCGAAAGTGCGGCAATGAGGTGAGGCTTTTGAAATACAATGCCTAGATGGGATGCACGAAATTGATCTAAGCGCTGGCCCCTTAATTCTGAAAGGATGGTTCCATCCAGGATGACTTGTCCGTGTTTTGGAGGTAATAGACCAGAAAGGAGGTTTAAAAAGGTAGTTTTTCCACTTCCAGATTTTCCTAACACCAGCAAGGCTTCCCCCGCGGCAAGGGAAATATCAGGAAAGGTAAGGGTTTCCTGCCCTGGATAAGAAAAAGATAAGGACTTGGTTTGGACAAGCATGTGTACTTCTAACAAAGAAAAATTAAATCTACTCCTTACAGGTTATAACAGTCCAAAAGAGCACAGCAAAGGTAGGATGCAAACTATCCCCATACAACTCAGACATTTAAAAATTCTTAGGAAAAATAATCGGTAAGAGCGTAGTAGGCTAAGTGATGCGTAGCAAAAAATAAGGGATCCAAATTCCCAACAGAATGTTAGTCTTTTGCTTTGAAGCAGGGGTGCTTTGTTCTATTTTTGTGCCAAACTTCACCTAGCTGCACATGAGTGTTCTTGTCAATAAATATTCAAAAGTAATAGTACAGGGATTTACAGGATCTGAGGGATCTTTTCATGCCCAACAAATGATTGAATACGGTACCCAGGTAGTTGGGGGAGTTACTCCAGGAAAAGGAGGCACCTTGCATTTGGACAAGCCGGTCTTCAACTCGGTAGAAGAAGCCGTTCAAAAAACTGGGGCTGATACATCCATTATTTTTGTTCCCCCTGCATTTGCAGCAGATGCGATCATGGAAGCCGCCGATGCTGGCATCAAGGTGATCATTGCCATTACAGAAGGAATCCCTGTGGCCGACATGATGCGCGCCAAACCTTATATCAAGGAAAGAGGCTGCGTATTGATTGGACCCAACTGCCCAGGAGTCATTACTCCAGGGGAAGCCAAGGTGGGTATCATGCCAGGATTTGTTTTCAAATCAGGAAGAATAGGAATTGTTTCCAAGTCAGGAACATTGACTTATGAGGCTGCAGACCAAGTGGCTAAGGCAGGTTTAGGTGTATCTACGGCTATCGGGATAGGTGGGGATCCTATCATCGGTACGTCTACTAAGCAAGCGCTGGAGTTATTGATGAATGATCCCGAGACCGATGCCATCATCATGATAGGAGAAATTGGGGGTAATTATGAAGCTGAAGCCGCGCGATGGGTACATGAACAAGGAAATAAAAAACCCGTAGTAGGATTTATTGCTGGACAAACTGCCCCTCCAGGAAGAAGAATGGGACATGCTGGAGCCATCATCGGTGGAGCAGACGATACCGCAGCAGCCAAAATGCGGATCATGAGGGACAACGGCATTCTCGTAGCAGAGTCCCCAGCGGAAATAGGAGCTACCATGGCCAAAGCATTGGGAATTATCGCTTAGCCTGGTCTTTACAAGAAGTATATTCCAACTACCTCAGCGTTTTTGCTGAGGTAGTTTTTTTTGCTTGAACTAAAAAAATTTAATTAACCTATATTTTTATTTTATGAATTAAACTTTATTAATTTTTTTATGAAAGTTAGCTTTTTGACTAAAAATTTTTTCTACCTTTATTTAAGTATCTGGCTTCAGTGGGGGTATAAAATTTCTCAGCGGTTGGCTGGGGAATTGGGGCGAGGAAAATAGACCAGAGACTTCCTTTAAAATAGTACAAAAGCTATCCTTTAAACACTTCTCTCATGCTGACATCTCATCCACTTTCCCCAGTTGAAAAGGCTTTTCTAAGCGAATCTGGGATAGAAAAAATGAGCACGCTCCTGCCCTACTTGGTTGTAGATAATTTTCCCAAACTGGGCTTGCTTACGGCGTGTAGATTTTTAGAATGGGTGGATACTAATCCCCAAGGAGTGATCAGTTTGCCCACAGGAAAAACTCCTGAATTTTTTATCAAATGGACGCAGTATCTACTGGCCAATTGGGACACAAAAAAGGGGAAAGAAATCCGAGAAACGTATGGATTGGGCAAACTACAAAAACCAAGCTTGAAAGACCTGTCCTTCGTTCAAATCGATGAATTTTATCCCATTTCTTCCAAGCAACACAACAGCTTTTACCACTACGTCAATAACTTTTACCTCGAAGGGTTTGGCCTATCCAAAAAAAATGCATTACTCATCAATTCGGATGAGATTCCATTAGCGGAAGGGAAACATTTTAGCAAACTTTTTCCCGACCTAAAAGTAGATCTTAGCCTTCGATTTAGAGAACCTACCTCTGCCTTAGAAGCGCTACAGCAGCGATCCATTTACCTTATTGATCAGTGGTGTGGTGACTACGAAGCGCGCATTAGAGACAAGGGTGGAATTGGCTTTTTTTTAGGAGGCATAGGTCCTGATGGCCACATCGCCTTCAATACTCGAGGCTCCCATCCCTTCTCGGTCACTCGCCTGACCGAAACCAATTTTGAAACCCAGGCTGTAGCCGCAGGGGATCTGGGAGGAATAGAGATTTCAGCCAATCGTCTGGTCATCACCATAGGATTGGAAACCATCGTCTACAACAAAGATGCGGTGGGGATAGTCATTGCCGCTGGGGAAGCCAAAGCAGGGATAATTAAAGATTCCTTGGAGACACCCCTATCCACCTTGCATCCAGCGACCATCCTTCAAAAACTTAAAAACGGTCGTTTTTACCTCACCAAAGGGGCAGCAAGCAAGCTTACCGATGCCGTAGATGCCTATTACCAACAGGGCGAATGGACGGCAGAGAAAACGGATCGAGCGGTGATTGAGCTCTGCAAAAAATTAAATACCTACGGGCATCGTCTCAAGTTAGAACAGCTAAAAGCAGATCCATACTGCAAGCTTATTCCCAATCTTTCTGAAGACACCGTACAGCAAGTCATCCAACGGGTAGATGGAAAAATCAGCAAAGGGCTGGAACAAGAGAAAAATCAGGTATTGTTGCATACAGGACCTCATCACGATGACATTTCCTTGGGCATACTCCCCCACATCACCAACCAACTCCATGAACCGAGCAATGCAGCCCATTTTTCGGTATTGACCTCAGGATTCACTGCTGTCACCAACACTTTTGTGATTGACACCCTACTCCACACCAAAAAATTGTTGGACGATGGAAAAATTCAAATGACCAATTACGAGGACTTCTTTGAAGTGGGCTACAGCTTGAAAACAGACAAAGATGTATATCATTTTCTTACCAATGTAGCCTCAGAAAACGTCGAGGCTAGAAAAAGAGGGCTGTCCCACCGAGTGGTTAGGGCCTTGTGCATTCTCTGGGAAATCAAAGATAAAACCCAACTCCGTGAGACCATCAATGAAGTCATCAGCTTGCTGAAACACTCCTATGATGGGGAAAAAAATCCTTCCAAGATTCAAAAATTAAAGGGAATGATTCGGGAATTTGAAGAGGAATTGGTCTGGGCTCACTTTGGGGTACAAGTCAAAAATGTACATCACCTGCGACTAGGGTTTTACACAGGAGATATTTTCACCGAGCAGCCCGACAAAACGCGTGACGTGGAGCCCATCGTAGACATGCTTCGCCGAATACAACCTACCAAAATCAGCCTTACCCTAGACCCTGAGGGCTCCGGTCCAGACACCCATTACAAGGTGCTACAGGCTACAGCAGCCGCAGTAAAAAAATGGTCGGAAGAACGAGACACTAGCCAACTCCGCATCATCGGATACCGCAACGTGTGGTTCAAATTTGAACCCCAGGAAGCCAATGTGATTGTGCCGGTATCTTTAGGAGACATGTCAGTCATGGAGGATTCCTTTGCCAACTGTTACCTCAGCCAGGTGCATGCCTCCTTTCCAAGTTATGTACACAATGGGAAATTTAGCACCGTAGCCAAACGAACCTGGGTAGGACAGCTCAACGATATTCAATTGCTCTTGGGTAAAAATTACTTTTATCAACACGATCATGCCAAAGTAAGGGCCAGTCACGGATTGATTTTCTTCCGAGACATGAACGTGGAGGAATTCTTAAGTACTGCTAGAGAACTAGAGAAATCCATAGAGGGAATGCTTTAAGCCATTCATTTTTCCCAACACAACTGCAAACGCATGCATCAAGCCATATTAGGACTAGACATTGGAGGTACCAGCATCAAAGGGGGCGTTTATGTAGACGGAGCCCTCCTTGATATACGTAGTATTCCTACTCCTGCCCTTGAGAAAGAGGAAGTTATCTTAGAAACCTTGGCTAGTTTTATTGCCAGCTATCTTCCTCATGACCTAGCAGGGATAGGCATCGGCATTCCCGGATTGGTAGATGCCCGACAAGGTATAGTCCTAGGCTTGGCAAATATTCCCTCTTTTCAGCGAGTAGAATTAAAAAAATTCTTAGTTAAACGTTTCGAAAAACCAGTATTTATCAACAATGACGCCAATTGCTTTGCCATTGGTGTCCATAAGTTTGGAGTAGGAAAACCTTTCCAAAATTTAGTAGGCATCACCTTGGGTACAGGTACTGGAGGAGGAATTGTCATCCATGGTCAACTTTACTCGGGGGTAAACTCAGCAGCTGGAGAATGGTGCGGAGTATCCTACCTAGACAAAACTTTTGAAGATTACTGCAGTGGAAAATTTTTTGAATCCCACTACCAAAGTCGACCCAAGGCCATGGCTAAACTGGCCGAGCAAGGCGACCCCAAGGCCCTTCAGGCTTTTGAGGAATTTGGAAACCACGTGGGTGAACTTATAAAAGTGATTCTATACTCCTTGGCGCCCGAGGCAATCATTTTAGGGGGTTCGATCAGGAAGACCTTTCCACTTTTTGAAAAATCTATGCGAAAAACACTCCAGACCTTTGCCTATGCAAGTGTGCTAAATCAAGTTCAGGTCTTGGTTTCAGACATGGACGAAACGGCCATCAAAGGTGCTGTTGCTTTAGTGGATCTCCGTCCAGAGCCGGTGCCCAGCATGCCATAAGAGAGGCTGAGGATTAGGCTCCTCTGCCTTTTTCCAAAAGAGGAAGGTCTGTTAGGGAGGCGATAAGGATAGGCTTACCTTCCTCGATGGATTGACGGGCAGCTATTCCAATCAAACAGGACATAGCTCCATCTCTACTTCCTGCCGACTGCTTGTAAGGATCCGCCCTTTCTGGATCCAAAAAAAGTTTGTCTTTCAGCCTTTCGTCTCCACCTCCATGACCACCCCCTCCGTGAGGAACTTTGATAATGTCTCTTTTCCCGAAGTTTTTGACTAATACAATCTCATCTTCTGCCGCTTCCTCCCAGGGCTGACTTTCTTTGATCCATGCCTCAAGTCGACCTTTGGTTCCATTGAAAGCAATGCGGTATCCTTCGTAAGGAGAATAAGTGGTCAAGGAATAGCTTACCTGCACCTTATTTTTGTAGCGTATCTGCACCGCCATTTTATCGTAGATGTCGATTTCTTCCCTAAATACACAAGCATCCCGCAAGTATCCGTCGTAAGACTCGTTGTCCACATACAATTGGCTTAGGTACTTGTTTTTAGTTATGTCCCAGTAAAAATCACAGTTGGAAGCATGAGGACATCCCCTACAAGACTTGGAACGAAAAGGTCCATTTTTTCCATAAAACTCCAAGGATCCATAGGCAAAAACCTCTTCTGGATCAGAATCTAGCCACCAATTGAGTAAATCAAAATGATGGGAAGCCTTGTGCACCAACAGGCTACCGCTGTAGCCTCGTATACCATGCCATCGTCGAAAATAATCTGCACCATGGGAAGTATCGAGGTACCAATGAAAATCCACTGAAGTAACCGTTCCAATTTCCCCAGCATGCAACAATTCGTAAAGCTTTTGTCGGTGAGGAGAATATCGGTAATTGAAAGTAACCAATACTTTTTTCCCAGAACTTCTCTCCGCATCTAGGATAGCTTGCACTTTTTCCGAATCCGTGGTCATGGGCTTTTCGGTTATCGCGTGCATTCCTGAGCGTAGGGATTTGATGATAAACTCGTGATGTGTACTGTCGACAGTAGTGACGATGACCACATCGGGGGAAGTTTGCGCCAGCATTTGATCAAAATCAAGGAATACTGGACACTTCACTCCTAGGTAGGCGTGCCCAAGGCGCAATCGTCCCTCATTTTTGTCACAGAGGCCTACAAATTCTACCTGATCTGGATAAGCTTCCAAGACCTCCTTGCCCCACATGCTTAAACCCCTTACTCCAGTGCCTACCAGGGCCAATTTCATTTTTCGCTGGGGCTGAGCTACCAAAGAAAGGGCTTGTGCTATGGGATGTAAAAACAAGGATCCCGCAAGCGCGGTACCGGAGCTAAGCAAAAATTTTCTTCGTGAAGAGGGATTCGAAAGAGACATAGGCAAATTGAGATGCTACAAGGAGGAAGTTAGCAAATAATAAAGTTTGACGCACCATGAATTATAAAAAGAGAGTAAAATAATACGTATCACCTAGGTAATTTCCCTTATTTTTAGAATGTTAAGTATACCCATGGAAAGAACGCTGTCTTTGCGAAGCTTGGTAAGAATCAGCAGACCCATCAACCTGCTGATGCTTGCTTTTGCCCAAATCATGGTAGCAGTTTTCCTCATTGAGACGGATCTTCAAGGAGCATCGGTAGTCCAGGATCCTCGCTTGTATGTGTTGATCTTGGCAACAAGTCTTTTGGCTGCTTCGGGGTATATGATCAACGATTACTACGACGTCAAGATCGACTATATCAATCGACCCAAAGAAGTGGTAGTAGGCAAGGGGATCAAGAGAAGAATGATATTGGCCTTGCACAGCTTATTCAACTTCACCGCGCTAGGGCTGGCTTGGACCCTTTCCCGAAGGATGGCCCTTTTGTTTTTAGCGGCTGCCATTTTGCTATGGTGGTACAGCAACAGGCTAAAGCGTAAGCCTTTTGTAGGCAACCTCAGTGTAGCTTTTTTGACGGCTCTTTCCTTGTATGTCATCGCCTACTGGTATCAAAAAAATGAGTTGCTGGTCTTGGCCTATGCGATATTTGCCTTTTTTCTAAACCTCATCCGAGAGATCGTAAAAGATCTGGAGGACCGGCACGGGGATAGCCTACACGGTTCCAAAACCTTGCCTTTGGTCATTGGATTTAGAAATACCAAACAGGTTATTTTTGGAATTGCCATCAGTTTTGTGGGGGCCATTTTGACGGTTACCTGGCAACTCAAGGACTGGCGATTGTACGTGTATTTTGCTGCCCTAGGTTTGGTTTTTTGTTGGCTTATGTGGAAAATACATGTGGCAGACCGTAAGGAACATTTTTCTCAACTCAGCGCTTGGATCAAAGCGGTCATGCTGATGGGAACTTTAAGCATGGCTTTGGTAGGGAGCTGATATCGGTAGAATTACATATTTCTGGTCGCCTAAGCCCTAATTAAAAAATAAAAAGCCAACCTTAGAAAAGTTGACTTTTTTTTGCAGAGAGGAAGGGATTCGAACCCTCGATACCCTTTTGGAGTATACACACTTTCCAGGCGTGCTCCTTCAACCACTCGGACACCTCTCTGTTTGTTTGCTAATAAAGTGGTCAAATGGGAGTGCAAAGAAAAAAATTATTCCTCCCTAATCCAAACGAAGCTGGGAATTTAAACGAAAATCACGCAGTAATCTCTCCCGCCAAAGGCTGGGTAAGCTGCATGCAAATTTCCTCCCTACTCAATTTTTGCCCCAATAAAAACATGAGCTTGGTCACTGCCGCTTCGGTGGTCATGTCTGCTCCGCTGACCACGCCTACTGCCAACAATTCCTTGCTGGTTTCGTACCTGCCTTGAATGACCCTGCCCCCGTTGCATTGGGAGACATTGAGGATAATCAAGCCCTTTTTGATGGCTCCTTCCAGGGATTTCATAAACCACCCTAGAGAAGGGCTATTTCCCGAACCGTAGGTTTCCAAGACTACCCCACGTAGTCCTTTGATAGCAAAACAGGCATCCATAATATTTTCTGTAATTCCTGGAAACAACTTCAAAATCATTACTCCATTATCCAAATTGCTTCGGTTGATCAATTTACGATTGGGTTCGTAGGGACGAATAGCGGCCGTATTGTAATCAATCACAATCCCCGCTTCTGCCAAAATCGGATAATTCTCAGATTCAAAGGCATCAAAATGTACACTTTGCACCTTCTTGGAACGATTGCCTCGAAGCAACATGTGATTGAAAAAAATACATACTTCGGGTACTATAGGCCTACCCTTGGACTTGGCTGTCGCAATTTCCAGTGAGGTCATCAGGTTTTCTCGTGCATCCGAACGCATGGCTGAGATGGGCAATTGTGCACCGGTAAAGATGACGGGTTTGTTGAGCCCCTGCAGCATATAACTTAGCATGGAAGCAGAATAGGCCATAGTATCTGTCCCATGAAGCACCACAAATCCATCGTAGCTGTCGTAATTCTCCGTAATGATGTAGGCCATATCTTTCCAATGGCTCATGGTGACATTGGAAGAATCTATAGGCTCAGGAAAAGAAATCACCGTAATAGCAATATTCATGTTGGAGAGAATGGGGATTTTCTCCAAAATCTGACCAAAATTGAAAGGCACTAAGGCACCAGACTCGTCATAGGACATGCCCAGGGTACCCCCCGTATAGATGATCAATACCGAGGAAGCCTTTCCCGATTTAATCCCCGTATTAAGTCGAACAATTTTATAGTTCATAATTCAATTTCCTTAAACAGCCCAAGCGCATTGTAGGAGGTCACTTTCGCCACCTCTTCAGTTTTTACCTGCAGGATCTCTGCCACCTTCTCTGCAACGAACGGAAGAAAAGCAGGGGAATTTCGTTTGCCTCGGTGTGGGACTGGAGCAAGATAAGGAGCATCTGTCTCCAGTACCAAAGCATCGGTACCAATATACGGAATCACTTGATCCAATCCTCCGTTTTTGAAGGTTACCACTCCTCCAATACCTAGGAGAAAACCCAAATCTATAATTTTTTTGGCTTGCTCTAAGGTACCCGTAAAGCAATGAAAAATCCCCCTTAAATTTCCATCTTGAGCTTTCGAAATAGTATCTATGGTAATGTCTATAGATTCTCTGCAGTGCAGGACAATGGGTAGATCCAAGGATTTGGCCCAAGAAATTTGTATATCGAGTGCCTGGATTTGTCTCTGTAGGTTGGTTTTATCCCAATATAAATCTGTGCCAATTTCACCTATGCCAGCAAAAGGTCTGCGTGCCAACCATCCCTCCATATGGCGTAGTTGCTCTTCAAAATCATCTCCTACTTCACAGGGATGAAGTCCCATCATGGGAAGGCACAATCCAGGGTAACGTGATTCACAATCCAGCATGCGGTCGATGCTATCTACATCCACATTGGGCATAAATATCTTGGTGACTCCGGCATTAATCACATCCTCCACCACAAGATCCCTGTCGGCATCAAACTTACTGGAATAAATATGGGCGTGGGTGTCAATTAACGACATGAGTGTACAGGTTCGTGGGATAAAAAAGATCTTCAAAAATAAGAAACATTCTCTTCAATCCCTGAGGCTCAAGGTAGGGAGATCAAGCTTTCAACTAGGGGTTTAAAATTTAGGAATTACTTGCGTAGTAAAGCCTTGATCTATTAAAAAATCAAGGTAATCTGGAAGTATATTTTTTACTTGAGTCAAGGTTTTTTCCTGATCGTGCAAGACGAGAATTTTTCCCATGGAAGTGCGCTTGCAAATTCCCTGCAGGCATTGAGCAGAAGATAGGGAGGAATCAAAATCTCTACCGAGCAAACTCCACATGACAATCTTTTTTTCCTTAGCCACAGCGGAAGCCTGAAAGGGAGACATCCATCCATAGGGAGGCCTAAATAGACCAGGTGCATCACCTAGAACAGAAGCGAGGGTCTCATCGCATAGCTGTATATCTAGAAGATACCTTGGAGTGGATACCTTCCAACCGGCAAGGTGGTGCTGGGTATGATTCCCCACCCCATGCCCGGCAGTCACAACCTCATGCAGAAGGCTAGGATGTTTTCGGGCATTGTCCCCTACCATAAAAAAGGTCGCTACTTGACTTCTTTTGGCAAGTTGCTCTATGACAAAATCCGTAATTCCCGGAACAGGTCCGTCGTCAAAAGTCAGGTACAAGGATCGTTCAGTTCTAGGACCTTCCCAAAGCCGGTTGGGAAATAGTTGCTCCAGCAGAAGAGGGATTCGGTAAAGGCGCATGGGTCAATGAAAGCGTAAACTCAGCAAGGTCAAATCATCCTGCAGCGGAGCATCTTGGGAAAAATTTCTAATCACCTTCATAAACTCGTAATGAAATTCCTTTGGATCGGGGAATTGGCTTTTTTCAACAAAATCTCGAAATCTTTTTTCTCCAAATTCCTCTTCCAGGGGATTTTTTGCCTCTGTGAGGCCATCGGTATAGAGGTGAAGGGTAAAGTCGTTTAGCTGATCTCTTTTTCCTATTTCCAAAAAGGGCAAAGTTTCGAAAGCCCCCAACAGGGTGGTACCAGCCTCTAAGTATTCCACTTGTTTTTGTTGCTGATGAAACAATAGGGGAGGATTATGCCCAGCATTGACAAACCGTAGGGTTTTAGTGCTAAAGTCATACTCCCCTAGAAAAAAAGTGATGAATCGATCCCCTTTGGTGGTGTCGAACAAAGTAAAATTTAATTGGTGAATGATGGTTTCTAAATCTGCATTGCTCCTCAGCAAGGTCCGAAGGGCTGCTTGAAAATTTGACATCAACAATGCTGCCGCCATTCCTTTTCCGGAGACGTCTGCAATACAAAAATAAACCTTGTTCTCCCGACCCCGAATCAAGTCATAATAATCTCCCCCTACTTTGCTATGCGGAATATAGGTCACTTTGGCTTTCAATACCTCCGTATCTGGTAAGGAGGAGGGAAGCAAGAGTTGCTGCACTTGGGAGGCAATTTCTACCTCTCGCTTGAATACCTCCTGCTCTACTTGCCGTCTAGAAAATCTCTTGTTTTCCAGAGCTACAACCAAAATATTCGCTAAGGCCTGAGTAAAATCTATATCCAGGTCTTGGGTTTTAGATTTTCTAGTTAAAAAAAGGATAGCTAAAAGTGTTTCCTTGTGGTAAACGGGCAGGTAGGTCTCTAGCTCGGAGAAAGAGTATCCTTCTTGCAATTGTATAGAAAGGGTGCCAGAACCATTGTCCTCTTCTATGGCTTCTTTTAATAGGATAGCAGGGGTTTTTGTCTTTACCCCATGGGAAATTCTGCGCTCAAATCCCCCCTCTTTGGACATATAAAAAATCAAAGAACTTATATTGAGGTGAACCAAGCAGGTAAATTTGAAAATAGTGATCAATACCTCTTCGGATTGATTTTCATTGATAGCTTGGGTAATTTCCAAAAGGGCCTTCAGTTCCAATTCCTTGCGTTGGTATTTGTAGTTATCGGCCTCCATACTAAAGCGTGGTATGGGCCATAAGCCCTTTTTTTGTAGCTAAATACAATAAATCCTTTCCATTTCTTCGCAAGTCAACTTCTCCAAAACATTCTTGATCGGGTTGGGTGAAACATTTGATCCATCCCTTTTCATAAAGGAGGTGCAGGGTGTCCACAAGAGTTTCTTCTTCCCACCTAAGCGTAGCCTTTAGGTAGGCAAAATCTTGCACAAAATAGAGTTCATCCAGAAGATCAAATTCAAGGTCACTCATAGTTCTCCAAAGGATTCCTAAAAGTACGGATTCTTCTTTGAATCTTGGCAGGCAAAAATCTCCTGGATAATTCTAGGGTTGGATGAATAGAGAAAATGGGAGTTTTAATACCTTGAAGCAGTAGAATCTTATCATTTCTTTTAACTTGGTCTTGTGATAACACCTCAAGGCAAATCCACTACCGAAAAAATCATTTTAGGAATAGATCCTGGAACCAACGTCATGGGCTATGGGGTAATATTGACTGAAGGAAAAAAATTTAAACTCCTTCAATTTGGGGTCATCCACCTCAAAAAGTACGAAACTCACGAACTCAAGCTGAAGAAAATTTTTGAGCGCATATGCGGCATTTTGGATGAGTTTGCACCCGATTCCATGGCTTTGGAGGCCCCTTTTTATGGGGCCAACGTGCAATCCATGCTCAAGTTGGGTCGAGCTCAGGGGGTAGCCATGGCAGCTGCCCTTTCCAAAGAAATTCCAATCACTGAATATTCCCCGAAAAAAGTGAAGCAATCGGTCACTGGAAATGGAAATGCCTCCAAGGAACAAGTGGCCGCCATGTTGCAAACACTCCTAGGAATCGAAGAATTGCCCAAACTTTTAGATGCCACCGATGCGCTAGCGGTGGCTTTATGCCACCATTTCCATGAGGGAAGGGTACAATCCCGGGGCAGGACCCAAGGCTGGAAGTCCTTTATCGAGGACAACCCTACCCGAATAAAAAAATAAACGGAGGATTACTCCGTTTTTTCTTTGGAAGCTTTAGAGGGCAAGGTATATCCTACCGACAACTTGAAAACGGTGTTGTTTACTTCAAACTCATAGTAGTTGAAAGGCACAAGACCAAAATCATAGCTAATCTGAAGATTTACACCGGAAGCCAATCGATAACCCGCACCCAGCACAGCTCCCACTTCATATCCACCCAAGGGTTCGGCGTTGGTATCCTTAACGGTTCCATTGTCTCGAGTTCTCGCCAGTAAAAATCCTGCCTGTGGGCCTGCAAAAACGTTGAAGTTGGTATTCACTACATAACGAGCCAAAACAGGGATGTCCAAATAGGCTAGGCTTTCCTTAATTTCATTGGTAGAACCAAGAGGCAAGGATTTGTATCCTTTTCCTGAATAAAAAAGACCAGGTTCAATAGTGATTTTATCGGCAGCCTTCAATCCATAGTAGGCCCCTAAATGAATTCGAGTGGTGGAAGTGAATGCACGTTGGGAATCTCCATTGGAGAAGTTAGTGGAGCCGATACCCGCACGTACACCAATTTGGGCTTGAACTGCAGCAGTAAACGTAAAGAATGCTAGAAGGAGTAGACCTTTTTTCATAATTGAAAGCTGAATTTATTTCTTAAAACTAAAACAAGAAAAGTAAAAATCTAGCTGAGCACGAATTTTTATTTGGTGAAATTCAAGCATGCAGGCAGAAAAATTGACCCCTCTACTGATCAGCCTCAGGCTTCCATTTGGATTCCCTCCCAATTTTTCTCAAATTTCATTCATTAACTAAAATCCCAAACCCACCTTGGTTGCCTGAAGATTTGTAGACAACTGAAAAGAATTTTCTGTGAGTTCAATACAGGATGAAAGCCAAGCGAGTTTACCTCTCATTCGAAATGATTAGATTCCTTCTTTTTCTTTCTTTTAGCCTCCTATTTTTTGGCTGCAGCACCCAATCCGACGAACAGACCTATGACAGTTCCAATTTGCGTCGAGCTACCCCTGAACAAGTGGAAGCTTTGGTAGAAGCCTTCATCCTAGCCGAAGATTCCAGCACCATCCGCATTCCCGAGGGATTTTACGAACTCAACACCCAACTTATTCTGGATAATAAAACTGCGGTTAGGATACAAGGAGATGGAATGGATAAAACGGTGCTTTCCTTTCGCAATTTGAAGTCCGGCGGGGAAGGGGTGAAAATCGTAGGCAAGGACATTACCATTGAAGAACTGAGTATTGAGGATGCTCCAGGTGATGGGATTAAAGCCCAACATACGGATGGGATCACTTTCCGGAAAATCAATGTGACCTGGACCCATGGGGACAAATCCAAAAACGGAACCTATGCCATCTATCCAGTACAATGCAAAAATGTGCTCATCGATAGCTGCATTGCTTCCCATTCCAAAGATGCGGGCATCTATGTGGGTCAATCCGAAGACATTGTGGTCAAAAACTCCCTAGCCTTTGGCAATGTGGCAGGAATAGAAATAGAAAACTGTGACCGAGCCGAAGTCTATGGAAATACAGCCCGTGACAATGCGGGAGGGATTTTGGTATTTAACCTTCCAGGTCTACCTAAAGGAGATGGCCGGCAAACCCGCATTTACGACAACGACATTGTAAACAATAACCACGAGAATTTTGCTACCCCACTGGGGGATGGTCCCAATGGCAATACCGTCACCATGATCCCTCCCGGATCGGGCATTGTCTTGTTGGCTGCCAAAGAGGTAGAGATTTTCAACAACCGCATCCTAGGAAACAAGACCTATGGAGTGGCCATTGCCAGCTACCAAGTGACTGGCTTTCCAGCGGAAGCTCCCAACTGGTCTCCCTACACATCCGACATCTACCTGCACGACAATAGCTACGATAGGGGATCTTTCTTTAGCCTTCCTGACTTGAGCCGTGAACTCGGGCAGCTCGTCAGCTTATACAATGCACATGGATGGCTAAAAACCCAAGATATCATTTACGATGGGATTTGGGACGAGTCCATCAGTACCTCCATAGAAAGCAATCCTATGCGGATATGTATCCAGGAACCCACTATGGGATCGCTTCGCTTTACCCGCTTTTACTTGATGGAGGGAGAGGATAATATCGACTCCTTTAGTGATTCCAGCCCTTTCCAGGTATGTAAAGGCCCTTCAGGAGACATACTTTCGCTAGTCACTCCAAAAAACTGAACATGAGGATGAACGAGGCGTTTGAACAGGTTGTAAAAATGAGTTTAACCTTCCTTTTGCTGCTTGGACTAGTGGCATCTTGTGCCACAAAAGTAAGCGAGGAGGAAAATTCAGAGTCGGCAGAAGAAATTCTAGCTGCTGAGGAAGCGGATGGAAAATTCCCCTACCAAAGACTATCTACCTATGGCTTTTTTGAGGGAGAAATGGCAAATCTTAGTCCTAACGCTAGCCTACTTCCCTACCAACCGGCATCTTCCCTATTTACAGATTATGCCTTGAAAAGCCGGTTTGTATCCCTTCCCGAGGGTACAAAAGCCAGTCTAGTAGGTGAGGAACTGAATTTGCCCCTGGGTACCATTTTGATTAAGAATTTCTACTACCCCGCTGATTTTAGAAAGCTAGAGGGAGAGCGAAGGATCATCGAAACTCGTGTGATGGTTCATGAGGAAAACGGCTGGGAGGCCTATCCCTACCTATGGAATGAATCTCAGACCGATGCTGTTTTAAAAGTAGTTGGCGCCAAAAAAGAAGTGCGCTTCATCAATCAATCCGGCGAAGAACAGGTGATCAACTACTTGGTCCCCAACAAAAATCAATGCAAGAGTTGCCACAATAAAAACGAATCTCTAGCTCCTCTCGGCGTGCAAACCAGACACCTCAACCATGACTTTGCCTACGAAAGCGGGTCTGAAAACCAGTTGGCGTATTGGACCAAAATCGGCAAATTGGCCGGCTTTGAAGGCAAAGCAGCACATCCCTCACTGGTCAACTACGAGGACCAACGTCAGACCTTAAATGACCGTGCCATGGCCTACTTGGATATCAATTGTTCCCATTGCCATAGCGCAGAGGGTCCCGCAAGTACCTCAGGACTTTTTTTAAGCTATGGACAAAAAGATCCCTTAAAGCTGGGAGTGTATAAAACACCTGTAGCTGCTGGAAAGGGTTCTGGATCACACACCTATGATATAGTTCCTGGGGACGGAGATGCTTCTATCCTTTTGCACCGTATGAATTCTACCGAAATAGGGGTCGCCATGCCTGAACTCGGGCGAAGCAGCATCCATGCGGAGGGTGTAGCGCTAATCCGGGAATGGATCAATCAAATGGATAAAAAATAAAAAAGGGCAGATTTTCACCTGCCCTTTTCAGTTGTCCTAAGTTAAGTTACATGTTATCGCTGCTCACCACCGCAGAGAAGTATTCCCGATTCATGCGAGCAATGTTGGTGATGGAAATGCCTTTCGGACATTCTGCCTCACAGGCTCCGGTATTGGTGCAAGCTCCGAAGCCTTCTGCATCCATCTGAGCTACCATCTTTTCTGCTCTAGTTTTACGCTCCACCTGTCCTTGTGGCAATAGGGCCAGCTGGGAAACTTTGGCAGAGGTGAATAGCATCGCAGAGGCATTTTTACAAGCCGCCACGCAAGCCCCACAACCGATGCACTGAGCAGCATCCATAGCCAAATCTGCTACAGTTTTTGGAATGGGAATCTCGTTGGCATCAGGTACCCCACCCGTATTGACGGATACGTATCCTCCAGCCTGAATGATTCGATCAAATGCAGAACGGTTGACAACTAAGTCCTTTACAACAGGAAAGGCTTTTGCTCTCCAAGGCTCAATGGTAATGGTCTCCCCATCCGAAAACGAACGCATGTGTAATTGGCAGGTAGTAGTCTGCAAAGGTCCATGTGGCTTTCCATTGATGTACAAGGAGCACATGCCACAGATACCCTCGCGGCAGTCGTGATCAAAATGTACCGGATCCTCCCCTTTTTCGGTAAGTTGGTCATTCAAGACGTCCAACATTTCCAAGAAAGACATGTCTTTAGACACATGATCTGCTACGTAGGTAACAAATCCCCCTTTATCTGCCGCATTTTTCTGTCTCCAGATTTTTAAAGTCAATTTCATCGGTCTGCGCTAATTTTATTATCAGTCAAGTGCCTTGGATTTTCTAATTTCTAGGTAAGAAAAAGCCTACAGCTACTCAACCTTAATGATTTTCAATAACTTATTTATAGGAACGCTGGGTAAGTTTTACATTTTCAAAGACCAATTCTTCTTTGACCAGCTCTTCTTCTTTTCCTTCACCGAGGTATTTCCATGCTGCCACATAGGCATAGTTTTCATCGTCACGCAAGGCTTCTCCATCGGGAGTTTGGTATTCTTCACGGAAGTGGCCTCCACAGGATTCATTTCTGTTCAAGGCATCATCCACCATCAACTCACCCAGTTCCAAGAAATCGGCAACGCGATTGGCTTTCTCAAGAGTTTGGTTGAGTTCCTCGTTGGTACCCAAGACCTTCACATTTGACCAAAACTCCTTTTTCAAGGCTTGAATCTCTGCTTTTGCTTCCTTCAATCCTGACTCTGTTCGGGCCATGCCGCACTTATCCCACATGATCTTGCCCAATTTTTTATGGAAGTAATCCACGGGTTTGGTTCCATTGATTTTCAAAATACGCTCAATCCCCTGCTTCACTTCTTCTTTTGCACGAGCAAATTCAGGGTGGTTTTCGTCCACTTTGGTTGGGGCAAGTTGCGCCAAATAATCACCTACCGTGTAAGGAATTACAAAATACCCATCCGCCAAACCTTGCATCAAAGCAGAAGCCCCCAGTCGATTGGCTCCGTGTTCGGAGAAATTGGCTTCACCCAAGGCATACAGACCCGGTACCGTGGTCATCAAATTATAATCTACCCAAAGTCCACCCATGGTGTAGTGCACCGCTGGATAGATCATCATCGGCATTTCATAGGGATCCTCCCCGGTGATTTGCTTGTACATATCGAAGAGGTTGCCATACTTCTGTTCAATGATCTTGCGTGTATCCCGTTTGATCGCATCGCGAAAATCTAGGAAAACAGCTTCTCCGGTTTCGTTTACTCCGCGACCTTCGTCACATACATATTTTGCATTACGAGAGGCTACGTCGCGAGGTACAAGGTTACCAAAAGAAGGATACTTACGCTCCAAGAAATAGTCGCGCTCCTCTTCTTTGATGTCATTCGCTTTGATTTGCCCCTTTCTGAGTTTTTCTGCTATCTCTTGGGTCGCAGGCACCCATACACGCCCGTCATTTCGAAGGGATTCAGACATTAAGGTCAACTTAGACTGGTGGTCACCGGAAACAGGAATACAGGTAGGGTGAATCTGTGTAAAGCAAGGATTAGCAAAATAAGCTCCTCGCTTGTGCGCTCTCCATGCCGCAGTTACGTTGGATCCCATGGCATTGGTAGAAAGGAAGAAGACGTTGCCATATCCTCCAGTACACAAAAGAACTGCATGGGCAGCATGCGTTTCTACAGCACCTGTGATCAGGTTACGTGTAACGATACCTTTGGCTTGGCCGTCAATCACCACCAAATCCATCATTTCCGTACGTGGAAATAATTTTACTTTTCCATTGGCAACCTGACGGCTCAAGGCGGAATAGGCGCCCAACAACAATTGCTGTCCAGTTTGTCCGCGAGCATAGAAGGTACGAGATACCTGAGCTCCCCCAAAGGATCGGTTGGCCAAAAGTCCTCCATATTCTCTAGCAAATGGAACCCCTTGCGCTACACATTGATCGATGATTTTTACCGACACCTCTGCCAAGCGGTACACATTCCCCTCGCGAGCACGGTAATCCCCTCCCTTGATGGTGTCGTAGAAAAGTCTGTAGATGGAATCCCCGTCGTTTTGGTAGTTTTTGGCAGCATTGATTCCCCCCTGAGCTGCAATGGAGTGCGCTCTACGAGGGCTGTCTTGGAAACAAAAGGCCTTCACATTGTAACCCAACTCCGCTAATGAAGCTGCTGCAGAAGCACCGGCTAAGCCTGTGCCCACTACGATGACATCGTATTTTCTTTTGTTTGCCGGATTAACCAGCTTGCTGTTAAACTTGTGCTTAGTCCATTTTTCTGCCAAAGGGCCAGCAGGTATTTTGGAATCTAGTATCATAGGGGACTATTAATTAGCTGGTGAAATAAATATAAAGTGGCATAGATGCGAATAATGCAGGAACCACAACACAATATACTTGGCCTATGGCCTTGATTGCAGGAGAATATTTTTTATGGTTCAAACCTAAGGTCTGGAAAGCGGAGGCAAACCCATGTGAAAGGTGGAATGCCAAAAAGACCATTGCAAGTACATAACCTCCTACGAGCAATCCATTTTGGAATGCAAAGGAAACAATCTCAAAAAGATTCTTATAGGTCTCTCCTTCATACTCCACTGTAGGTACATTACCCCAATGCATTTGATACCAGAATCCTTGTAGGTGAACTACCAAGAAAATTAAAATGATGGTTCCCAAGACACCCATATTTCGAGAAGACCAAGCAGAATTGCTGCTGCCATTGGAAGTAGAATAAGATACCGGTCTAGCAGACTTATTTTGCTGGGTCAAAAAGATAGAATAGATCACATGTCCAATCACAGAAATGTAGGTCAGGTAGGATAAAAGTTTTACTCCCGGGTTGGTAGTCATAAACTTGGCATACATGTTAAATGCTTGCCCCCCATCGCCTTTAAAGAGAAGTAAATTGCCAGATACATGCCCTGTCAAAAATAAAATGAGAAAGAGGCCTGTAAGGGCCATTATCAATTTTCTACCTAAAGAACTTTGTAAGGTTTTAGTAACCCAGGTCATAAAATGCTTTGATTTGATTTAGACGAAATACTGCTCGAAAACGTTGCCAAATTTACATGCGAGATGGGTAGTATCCAATCTGTCTTTTTTTCTATTTTCTTATTTTAAACGATTCTAAATAACAAAGTTTTGTTCAGCGAATTTTCTTTTTTTTATGGACTTCCAACCCTCTGTTCATTTTTATTGTTTTAATTTTTGAAGGTTTTTCACCTTACTTCCATTTACTTCGTATAAAGGCAAGTAAAGGATGTATTTTAAATGAGAATTCTTCAGCCTTTGCTTCACTATTTTGAGAAAAAAATTGGTCATCATGAACAGGATGAAAATAGGTTTAATTTTTCCACTTTTTTTATTCTTCCTCCTATCATCGCTCAGCTCCGCATGGGCTACGCACATCCGTGCTGGAGAAATTATAGCGGAACGAATTTCAGTACAGACGCTAACCTACAGGATCACGGTGGTAGGGTACACCGATACCCGGTCTAGTGTGGTTTTTGGTCCAGGAAGAATAAATTTTGGAGATGGACGTGAGGAACAGCTCAATACAAAAAGTGATTTTTCTTTGGTAGAAGATCTTGGTGATCTGATTGAGAAAAATACCTTCGTAATCACCCATACCTTCCAAGGTCCAGGGAAATACAAAATCAGATTTCAAGAATTCAATCGCAATGACATGACCTTGAACATGGATAATTCCGTAGACACTCCTTTTTATGTGGAAACGGAAATTACCATAGATCCATTTATTGGGGTGAATAATTCCCCTGTATTGACTATCCCACCCGTGGACAATGGAGCAGTGAATGTTCGCTACATCCACAACCCAGGTGCTTTTGATCCGGATGGGGACAGTCTTTCCTACCTATTAGACATTCCCAAACAAGGATTTGAGCGTAATGTCAATAACTACCGTGATCCGGCGAGTGCCGAATTCAGCAAAAAAAGAGAGGATGGTTCTGTGCCAGCATTTTTGAGGATTGATCCCACCTTTGGGGATTTGGTATGGGATGCTCCTGGTACGGCAGGGCAATTCAATGTGGCCTTTCGCATCATAGAATGGAGAAAAATCAATGGAAAATATGAACAGATAGGCTATGTGGTCCGCGACATGCAGATTATCATTGAAAACTCTAATAATCGCCGACCCAAACTTATTCTTCCCCCGGACCTTTGTGTGGTAGCTGGTACGCTAATCAAGGAAATTATTCAAGGCCAGGACCCCGATGGGGATCCAATTAAGATTGAGGTTTTTGGAGAACCCATGGAAATAAACGCTTCACCGGCAAGTTACAGGCCCGAGAATAAATTTCAGCCTCAACCCGGAATTGTCAATTTCACCTGGCAGACCGTTTGCGCCCACGTCAGAGAAAGAGAATATGAGGTGAGGGTGCGCATCACCGACCAACCCAAGTCTGGGCCTAAATTAGTGGATATTGTTACCTGGAAAATCAAAGTAATTGGCCCACCTCCGGTTTGGGATCAATTGGAGCAACTTACGGGAAGAGAAGTTAAACTATCTTGGGATCCTTACACCTGTGCCAATTCTGCAAGTGAAATGCAAGTTTGGAGGAGGATAAATTCAGATCCATACCAACCTGATTCTTGCGAAACAGGCATCCGAGCAGGATACCAGCTGATAGGGACGACCAACATGACCACGCTTTCCTTTACAGATAAAAATGGCGGAGAAGGCTTAGCCCCAGGAAACACCTATTGTTATCGCTTGGTCGCTACCTATCCTAGTCCTAGATTGGGAGAAAGCATAGTATCAGAGGAAATATGCATCACCATAGATGTAGATGTACCTTTACTGACCAACGTAAGTATAACGTCTACCGACGAACAAAACGGGGAAATTTTTGTCAAGTGGACACCTCCCTACGATATAGACAAAACCCAGTTTCCTGGACCTTTTACCTACCAATTGATCCGAAGCGAAGGATTTACTGGTAATCAAAATCGAGTTTCTTTGGGTGTCACACCCGATACCCTTTTTACAGATAAAAGATTAAATACCAAAAATTTGGTGTACTCTTATAAGGTAGTGTTACTCGATAGAAATACGAAAATTGACACTTCCTCTTCTGCATCTTCCGTTAGATTAGAGCCCACCATCATCAATGAAGCCATAGAACTCAAGTGGTCCTATACGGTGCCTTGGAACAATTCAATTGCCAGTTACAAACATGAAGTCTACCGAAACCGAGCCGATGCGGCTGCCCAAGACATTACCAATTTTGTAAAAATTGCAGAGGTAGATGTGACTCAAAAAGGAAACGTCTTCCTTGACGATGGTTCCTTCAATGGAATAAAACTCAAAAAAGACTTAGAGTATTGCTATTATGTGGTCACTAAAGGAGCGTATAATGTAGCGGGACTGGTGTATCCCTTGGAAAATAAATCCCAAATCATATGCGCCAAACCCGATGACAATAGACTGCCCTGTGCTCCTGTTTTAACCTTTGATGGCCCATCCTGCGAAGCTTACGTTGCCGAGCAACCGTGCAACAACACGACTTACACCCATCAACTTAGTTGGAAACCAAATTTCAGTGGAAATTGTGATACCGAATTGAGTAGCTACCGCCTTTACTTTAATCCAGAAGGTCAAGAAGGAACATTTACTCGAGTAGGTCAATTTTCTGCTACAGCACTGAAGGCTACGCTCACTAAACTTCCCAATTACAGGGGATGTTATTACCTCACTGCTGTGGATAGGTCAGGCAACGAAAGTCCGAAAAGCAACATTGTCTGTGTGGACAACTGTCCCAACTATGTGCTGCCCAATACCTTTACTCCAAATGGTGATGGTCTCAACGATACCTTTATGGCATTTGATAATCCCTTTGTGCAGTGTCCACGATTTGTAAAGGGAGTAGAGCTATTCATTGTTAACCGCTGGGGCACAGAAATCTTCCGGTACAATTCTCTGACATCCAGTGAAAATGATCCATTTATCCGATGGAATGGAAAAGACAAAAATGGAAATGAACTTCCGTCTGGAACCTACTTTTATTCTGGTACGGTATATTTCGATGTTCTTGATCCTAGCAAACAGCAACAACAACTCAAAGGTACCATTCAACTTCTTCGGTAGACGTGCAGCAGTCCATTTTGCTTTTTGACGGGTATTGCAACCTGTGTAATGTTGCGGTAGACTTTGTCTTAAAGCGAGATGCTCATAATCAAATTGTCGTAGGCAGCTTGCAAAGCCCCGAAGGGAAAGCTTTGCTGAGGCATTTTAAATTACCAGAAGATTACCTCGCTTCTTTGATGCTGGTAGAGGCGGAACAGTACTTTGTGGGCAGTACCGCAGCATTGAAAGTAACCAAAAAATTGGATGGACTTTGGTTTTTGCTGTATCCCTTGATCTTTATTCCTCGTTTCCTTCGAGAGCCTATTTACGGCTGGATCAGTAAAAACCGATACCGATGGTTCGGAAAAAAACCTACTTGTAGAATCGCCACGAAAGAAGAGGAAGGGAAATTTCTAACTAAAGCTTCCCTATTTTTTAGAAGTATTGAATAAGCATCCAATAGATCGGCATCCCTAGAGTAAGGTTAAAGGGAAAGGTGATGGCCAAGGCCATGGGAACGTATACGCCCTCATCTGCCTCAGGGTTGGCTAGTTTCATGGCAGCAGGTACAGCGATATAGGATGCTGAAGCCGCAAGAATGGCCAGGATTAAACGATCTCCGGGAGCAGAGGCCAGCCAGTGGCTTGCTAGGGCAACCAAGACCCCATTGAATAGAGGAACAAAAATGGCAAAAAGGCTAGCCGTATAGCCTGATTTCAAAAAGGCTTTCAGTTTTTTTCCACTGGATATTCCCATATCTAATAGAAAAACGGCTAAAAATCCTTTAAAAATATCTGTCACAAAAGGTTTAATCCCTTCCGCTTGCTTCTCATCAGCGATTAATCCGATGAGAAGGCTTCCTAAAATCAATAGGACTGAGCTATTGGTGAATGCATGAAAGATAATTTTTCTGAGGCCACCATGGGATTTATTGGTAGAATATCTCCTCAATAAAATCACTCCAGAAACAATTGCTGGAGCTTCCATTAATGCCATTACGGCTACCATATGCCCTCCAAAGGTAGCTCCCTGAATTTCTAAAAAGGATGCTGCCGCTACAAAGGTTACTGCTGAAATAGACCCATAAGAAGCGGCGATAGCGGCAGCATTGGGAACTCCTAATTTTCTTTTGACCAAGAAAAAGGTGTAAAAAGGAGTAGCTGCAGATAGAATCACTCCAAATAAAAGTACTAAAATGATTTCCCCATTGAATGCGCTATGCGAAAGCTCCTGACCTCCTTTAAATCCAATGGAGAGCATCAAATACATGGCAATAAACTTGGCACTGGTGGCTGGGATTTCAAGGTCATTTTAAACTTGACCGCCAATATGCCCAAGACAAAAAATAGAAGACTTGGATTCGTTAAATTATTGAGCAGTATTTGAAAATCCATGGGACAAATATCCTTTAGAACAAATTATTAAAAAAGTAAAAACATAATTTTTTTTTATTTGTTATGATTTTTGAATTAATTTTACTTATGAACTTAACGTTGCACCAACTTAAGGCTTTTCAGGCCATAGCTAAGTTTCAGAGCATTACCAAGGCAGCCGAGGCCATGAATATGACTCAACCTGCGGTATCCATCCAATTGAAAAATTTACAGGAACAGTTTGAAGTTCCTTTAACCGAAATCATTGGAAAAAAAATACACATCACAGAATTTGGAAAAGAGTTGGTAGAAACGGCCCATAGAATTTGCGGGGAATTGGATCAGATAGAGGAAAAAATGTTGGAATTGAAGGGTTTACTCGGAGGGAAAATTAGGATTTCAGCGGTATCCACTGGAAAATACATTCTCCCCTATTTGATGGCTGATTTTGTGAAAATATATCCTGACATAGAATTTAGCCTAGAGATATCGAACAGATTTAATGTATTGGCTCAATTACAGGAAAACTCTACCGACTTGGCACTAGTTTCCCTTTGGCCAGAAGACCTGGAATTGGATAGCATTCATTTGGCAGAAAACCAATGGTTTTTGGCTTGCAATCCAGAAAATAAAAGCAAATATGCAGCATCCATACAAGCGGGGCAATGGGAAAAAATTCCTTTCATCTTAAGGGAAAAAGGTTCAGGTACCCGAACCATGATGGAAAAA
>VGMU01000005.1 GCA_016866385.1 Bacteroidota bacterium | reverse complement strand
TTTCTGGTATCCTTGGTGGGTGGATTGATACTCCTTGGAGTAGGCCAATTATTCCCAAAGGCCTTTCATTCGGAAATCTGGTCTATTTTTGTGTACTCTGTTGGCTTGAATTATTTTGTAAGTGGACTTAGTCTGTGGCTAAATAAAAAATCACCTGAAAATTTTGCAAATATTAAATTACTTGGAATGCTCATTCGTATCCTAAGTGCATTAGGTTTCATTGTCCTATTTAGCATGCTGGAATTGGAAAATATTATTTTGTTTATTGTTAATTTCTTTATTCTTTTTTTGTTCTACCTGATTTTTGATATCTACTTTATTATTTCTAACTTGCGCCAAATTTCTAAAAGACCTAACCCAAACGAGTAGATGTCGCGCAAATTTTTGGCCCTAAGCCTTTTATTTTCAGTACTTTTTCTGCATTCCTTTGGAGAGATTTTTGCGGCTGAAACGGGTGCCAAAGAAGGAAAAGAGGACCCGACAAGCTTCATCATGCATCACATCAAAGATGCTCACGAATGGCATTTTTTTAATGTGGGGCATACCCATATTACCTTGCCTTTGCCGGTGATTACCTATGCCTCTGATCGTGGTTTAGAATTTTATCTTTCTTCAGACTTTCAAGATCCCGAGACCCACAAATTCGGTAAAGAATTTGCTCATAATGGAATTTACATCGACGAGCACGAACACCTAGGTAGAGTCGATGAGGGTTCTATCATGGATTTTTCCATCACCAAAAATGTGGCCATGATGTTTATTGTCATTGCCATGGTACTCTATGTTACCCTTTCTGCAGCATCTCACTACAAGAAGAACGGGACAGCAGCTCCAAAAGGTGCAGCTTCCTTGCTGGAGCCCATCGTCATTTTTGTGCGTGATGAAATTGCTCAAAAAGCAATAGGTCCTAAGTACATGAGATTTGTCCCCTATTTGTTAACCTTGTTCGTATTTATTTGGACAGGTAATTTACTGGGGCTACTTCCTGGAGCAGCTAACCTTACGGGAAATATTGCAGTTACCTGCACCTTAGCTTTCCTAACCTTTATCATTGTCAACGTGAATGGCAATAAGGATTATTGGAAGCACGTCTTTGCTACCCCAGGTGTGCCTGCGGCTTTGTTGCCAATCATGGTTTTGGTTGAGTTTATCGGACTCTTTACCAAGCCCTTTGCCTTGATGGTTCGTCTCTTTGTTGCTGTTACCGCTGGGCATATTGTGATTTTGGCCTTTATTTCTTTGGCATTTATCTTTGAGTCCTATTCGATAGGGGTTTTATCTACGGTGATGGTCACCTTTATCAACATCATTGAATTGTTGGTGGCAACTATCCAAGCTTACGTATTTACCCTATTCTCAGCCATGTACATTGGGGGTGCTGTTGCAGAGCATGCCCACGATGATCATCATTAAGTAAAATTTCTTTGTTCAATTTATAAAACCAATGTTTATGTTAACTTCTATCTTATTGACTGCTGGATTTGCACTTATGGGTGCTGGTATCGGCGCTGGACTTGCTGCAATTGGCGCAGGCCTTGGTGTTGGTCGTATCGGTGGCCATGCAATGGAGTCTATCGCCCGTCAGCCTGAGGCTGCAGGTAAGATCCAAACTGCAATGCTTATCATTTCAGCTTTGATCGAGGTAGTTGCCCTGTTTTCAGCCGTAATTTGTCTACTTATTGCGTTGAATGCTGGCAATATTGCCTTCTTCTAAGATGTACAACAGGGGGATTGGCGCTAGGCCAATCCCTTTGCTTTTGAACAAAATCGAAATTAATCCCATCTACCATGGATCTAATAATACCTAGTGGCGGACTCATATTTTGGCAACTTTTGGGTTTCTTGGCCCTGCTATTTATCCTAATCAAGTTTGCATGGAAACCCATGCTGGCTTCATTGGCTGAGCGAGAATCTAGCATTGAGGAGGCACTTCAATCCGCTGAAAAGGCGAGAAATGAAATGTCTAACCTCAAATCAGAAAATGAGAAGCTGCTTCAAGAAGCTAGAAAAGAGCGTGACGTCATTTTGAAAAAAGCCCATGAAGCTTCTGCAAAGATGATCGAAGACGCCAAGACGGAGGCGAGTAAGCAAGGCGCACAACTTATTGCAAATGCAAAGGCGGTTATAGAGACAGAAAAGAAAGCCGCCCTTTCCGAAGTTAAAAATCAGGTAGCCCTGTTGACCTTAGAAGTTACTGAAAAATTACTTAGGAAACAGCTTGCTGAAGATAAAGCCCAAGCAGCCCTAGTGGATCAATTTATCAAAGACTTGAAGATTAACTAAAGTTTTATGTCCATCCACAGAGCCGCTTCCCGTTATGCCAAATCTATATTGGACCTTTCCATAGAGAAGGGTCAATTGGAGGGGGTATTTTCAGATTTCAATAATTTGGCCGCAATGGGGAAAGCTTCTCGTGAGCTTAATCTAGCGCTAAATAATCCAGTGTTGACCTCAGATAAAAAACTCAACATTTTAAAAGCTCTGTTTTCCAAAGGAGCCAACCCACTGACCTTGACCTTTTTCGAGGTGATTTCTAGAAAAAATAGGGAAGGTATTTTGTTGGAAGTGGCCAAGGAGTTTGTGGGTCAGTACAATACATACAAATCTATTCAAGTAGCGGAAGTAAGCTCAGCTTCAAGTTTGACAGACAAGCAACGAACCCAATTGATTGCTGTGGTCAAAGAAATCAGTGGGATGAAAGAAGTACAATTGGTAGAAAAAATAAATCCTTCCCTGATTGGTGGATTTGTTCTAAAGGTCAATGACCGTCAATTGGATGAATCTATTAGCAGTAAATTGAATGCCTTGCGTGTTCAGTTTTCAAAAAATCTTTACGAAAAACAATTTTAACGAATCTTATAACCGAATCCTATCATGGCAGAAGTAAGACCTGATGAAGTTTCAGCGATCTTGAGAGAACAACTCTCAGGGGCCAGAACAGAAGCAGAACTAGAAGAAGTGGGAACAGTCCTCCAAGTGGGGGATGGTGTAGCCCGTATCTATGGACTCACAAAAGCCCAAGCTGGTGAATTGTTAGAGTTTGAGAATGGTCTAAAAGCGATGGTTCTCAACTTGGAAGAAGACAATGTGGGAGCGGTACTTTTTGGAGATTCCAAGGAAATTAAGGAAGGTGATACGGTAAAGCGTACCAAGAAAATTGCTTCTATCCAAGCGGGGGAAGGAATGCTTGGTCGAGTAGTCGACACCTTAGGTAATCCTATTGATGGAAAAGGCCCTATATCTGGGGACTTGTACGAAATGCCATTGGAGCGTAAAGCGCCTGGGGTAATCTATCGTCAGCCAGTAACCGAACCTTTACAAACGGGTATTAAATCTATCGATGCCATGATTCCTATTGGACGTGGTCAGCGAGAGTTGGTTATCGGGGATAGACAGACTGGAAAGACAGCCGTTGTAATTGATGCTATCCTTAATCAGCGAGAATTTTATGAAAAAGGGGAGCCAGTATTCTGTATCTATGTAGCCATAGGCCAGAAAGCTTCTACCGTTGCTGGAGTAGTAGCTGCCTTGGAAAAAGGAGGCGCACTTCCCTACACCGTGGTGGTAGCCGCTCCAGCTTCTGATCCTGCTCCTATGCAGTTCTTTGCTCCATTTACTGGTGCGGCGATCGGAGAATTCTTTAGAGATACAGGACGTCCTTCTTTGGTGGTATACGATGACTTATCCAAGCAAGCGGTAGCCTACCGAGAGGTATCTCTGCTATTGAGAAGACCTCCAGGACGTGAAGCATATCCTGGTGACGTATTTTATTTGCACTCCAGACTTTTGGAAAGAGCAGCAAAAATCAATCAATCCGATGCCATTGCCAAACAGATGAATGATCTTCCAGAATCTATTCGTCCTTTGGTAAAGGGAGGTGGATCCTTGACCGCCTTGCCTATCATTGAGACCCAAGCCAGTGACGTGTCTGCCTATATTCCTACCAACGTAATTTCAATTACAGATGGTCAGATTTTCTTGGAAACCAACCTATTCAACTCCGGTATACGTCCTGCCATCAACGTAGGTATTTCTGTATCTCGAGTAGGTGGTAATGCACAAATCAAATCCATGAAAAAAGTTGCAGGTACCTTGAAGCTAGATCAAGCTCAATTCCGTGAACTTGAGGCATTTGCTAAGTTTGGATCTGACCTGGATGCTTCTACCAAAAGAACCATTGAAAGAGGTCGTCGTAACCAAGAGATTTTGAAGCAGGCACAATATGCCCCCGTGTCAGTAGCACATCAGGTAGCTATTATTTATGCTTCTACTCGAGGCCTGATGGATAGCGTGCCTGTTGAAAAGGCAAGAGCTTTTGAAAAGGAGTTCTACCTATTGTTGGATGCCTCTTATCCTGAAGCAATCCAATTGATTCTAAAAGGAGATATCGATGGCGCAGGCAAGATTCTTGCTACTGCAGCTGCCGAACTATCCCCTAAATACGCAAAGTAATTTAAATAACTCCCTGCTAGCTTGCTGGCAGGGTTTGTCATACGTACAAAGCAATCTCTGATGGCTAACCTTAAGGAAGTAAAGCAAAGGATCAACTCGGTAATCTCTACCCAGCAAATCACGAAGGCCATGAAAATGGTTTCCGCGGCCAAGCTACGTAGGGCTCAGGAAAAGATTGTCCAAATGCGTCCTTATTCTCAGAAGTTGACTACTATTCTCAATAATGTGTCTGCTGCTTCAGAAGGGGCTTCAGATATTGTTTATGCCACCAAAAGAGAAACCAAGAAGGTTCTCTTGGTGCCGATTACTTCTGATAAAGGGCTTTGTGGAGCATTCAATACCAACATCATCAAAGCGACCAATGCTGCCATACAGCAACAAGGGTCAGGAAAAGAGATCCACCTCCTCCCTCTTGGGAAAAAAGCATTTGAATACTTCAAAAAATCTGCACATCAGGTGGTAGATTCCTATTATGGGATTTTCCAAGACTTAAATTTTGATGTAGCAAAAGAAGCGGCTCTTTTTGCTATGAATGGCTTTGCATCAGGAAATTACGATCAGGTCGTTTTGATTTTTAATGAATTTAAAAATGTGGCTACCCAGATTGTTCAAGTAGAACAATTTTTACCCATGGCGCCCAAGGTAGAGGAAGAGGTAAAACAAGTGGAAACCGATTACATCCTAGAGCCTTCTAGAAATTATATCATCGAAGAATTGGTTCCCACCTCGTTAAAAATTCAATTTTACAAGGCTGTGCTGGAAAGTAATGCTTCCGAGCATGGAGCCCGAATGACTGCTATGGATAAGGCAACCGAAAATGCAGGAGAATTGCTGAAGGAACTAAAGTTGATGTACAATCGTACCCGTCAGGCAGCTATTACCAATGAAATTTTGGAAATCGTGGCAGGAGCCAACGCGCTTGCTGGCAAGTAATTTCCTGTTTGTACCAACAAAAAAACCACAGCGAGTAGCTGTGGTTTTTTTGTTTTTACCCTCCGCCTTTTAGAGTCTGATCCTTCGACTGATCACTCCGGCCATAATGGTCAAGCCCTCTGCATTGGGATGGACTCCATCAGGGAGTAATTCGGGCTTATCCATGAGCGGGGTATACAAGTCTATGACCTCTGCGCCCGATTTTTGGATGACTTCAAATAGCATAAGGCGCTGCTCATTATTCATGACGTCTGGAGTGATTCCAAAGTTTACTCGGGTCACAGGCACTGGAAGGATAATGTATACCATTCCATCTTTGGGCATGTGCATCCTGAATTCTCGGATCAGGTCTAGATAATCTTCGACAAAATCAGCCTTGTGCTGCCAATTTTGTGGCTTAGAGTCATTTGTTCCTAATTTGATGACGACCACATCGGGACGAAAGGCTTTTACCTCCTCAAATTGAGGTTCGTTCCAATAGGGGAAATCACCTTTTTTCAGGAGGGTTCTTCCACTGACCCCAAAGTTCTTCACTTGGTAAGCATCTCCTAACATACTGCCAACCAATAAGGGGAATGATCCTGGATGCTCTCGACCTGGGCCTTGAGTAATGCTATTGCCTACAAATGCCACCTTGATGGGCTCTTGAGCCTGAAGGGGGAGAAGAGAAATACTCGTGAGGATAAGTAGTAGGAGTATGGGTTTCATAAGAATTATAGGGGTTCAGGTACTTGCATGGGTTTAAGTGTAGAAAAATAGAAAAACTAATTTAAAAAATAAGCCCTTTCATCATTCTAATGGACAAGCCAAGTATTTTTGAACCATGTCCCATGCTATGAAGAAGTTTAGCTCCTTGTCCTACCTTTCCCTGGATGTAGTCTCAGGAGCACTAGCAAGCATGTATTTTTTTGAGAGACTTCTGCATGTAGAGCTGGAGGGAACGAGGTATGTGCTGTTGGCATTCGCTGTTTGGGTGATCTATTCTTTAGATCATCTGGTGGACGTATGGATATCGAGGGAAGCACCTCTTTCTGCTCGAAGAATATTTCACTGGCGCCACAGAAGGATCTTGGGACTACTGGTCGTAATCGCCATCGTCCTTGGGATCCTAGGATCTACTATTTGGCTTGGCTGGGGAAAAGAATTTCAAGTGGCCTCTTGCCTAGGAATGGGGATAGCGGGTAGCCTAGGAATAATTCACTACCAAGGCTGGTTTAAATGGAAGGAAGTTTCCATTGCATTTTTTTTGTAATCGGGGTAGCTTGGCTGCCCTTGCTTAAGGCCTCTCCCTTGGATCTGAACTGGGAGGTCTTCCTGTTTCTTGCCTTCTATGTACTTCTTGCCCTGCTCAATTTACTGATGCTTACTTTTTTGGACAGGGAGGAAGACCTGGTCTCTGGTTTTGGGTCAGCAGCTCAGAAGATGACAACCGCAGAGCTACAGGGAATCATCCGTAAGCTTGTCTTAGTATTGATCTTTACTTCCTTGATCGCCTTTGTGTTTTTGCCTTCTCTATACCGAACGTATTCAGGGGTCTTATTTTTAATGACTTTATCACATTACCTGATTTTTTTTGGGAGTAAAAGTTCAGAAAATCAAAAGCGAATGGCCATGGAACTATGCTTCAGCATGCCCTGGTTCTTGGCACTTTTTTAATCGTTTTACTTTTTTTCCCAAGTAGGATCATAGCGGACGAAGAGGGCAAGCCAAATGGCTCGACTCAATCGAAAAGTAAAGGGAAGGCTGAGCATAACCACGCCAAAGAGCAAGCTAAGCATGTGAACTAGGGAGTAGGGGGGATAAAAATAGACCAATAGCCCCCAAGCAAAGAAAAATTGTAGGGTATTGATGGCATAGCTTACAAACATGGCCCCAAAATAAAATCCAGGCTCTGGCTCAAAAGAAAGTTGGCAAACGGGACAAGCAGGATGGATTTGAAAGTAACTTCCGGGACTTGTTTTAGTGCCCGAACGAAAAAGAGGGCCTTTTCGACATCTGGGACATCTCAAGGATAGTATACCAAAAATTATTTTAGGGAATGACACGAGTTTCTATAATTTACTGGCCTGCTTTTTTAATTAGTTCTTGCATCATGAGATCAAAATAGGTGCCATTACCTGGTCCAAACCAATTGGTTTCCCGGACCTCATGGAAATCCTCATCATAAAGTTCGTCTGGCGTGATGTAACCGATGTAGCCTCCATTAAAAACAGTGACTACAAGATGGAGTCCTTTCGCTTTTGCAAGCTTTTCCCATTCCTCATAAAAAACCCCCGAAAGTTCACCGCTGCTGGAAATAAAAAGGAGAGACCCTACTTGGGTGACGTTGAAATAGGCAGGAGTGTCTCCAACCAAGTACCTAAATAGCCATGGGCGAAGCCCGATATCTTTGGAAACTCTAAGTTGGGGATCCCCTAAAGATACTTCCACATCGGCAATCCTCAGCTGCTGAAGGGTTTCAACATACCTGAAGCTGCTATCTGCTTGGAGTACCTGCTGTATGGCCAAGGCGTAGGAATTTACTTTTTCAGGAGTATTTCCTTCGGTATTGGGGCGGTGGCTCCCCACTGTTCCAGAGGCATAGAGTGCAAAGTCATAGTCTTCTCCTTCCAAACCCTTTGTCAAAGCCTTTGGGTAATCTCCTGAAAGCCCCATAAACTTGGAACTTAAGGCCGTGGCATGTGCGGCATAGGTTAGAAAGACCGCTTTTTTTCCGCCCTTCTTCTCAAATATTACTTGTCTGAGAAAAGGATCTATGGGGCCTCCTTTGACAAATCGATTCGACACGTAGGCTGGAGCAGCGGTTTGACGATAGGAGACAGTGACCGTGTCTTGTGCGACTAATGCGGCCTGAAGAGCTTGGACAGATCCCTGCACAAGGCCACGTACCACTTCTTCTTCAAAGCCTCCAAAGGCAATTTCACCCAAAGGTCCAGGCATGTAGCCTCCCATGCCGGCATGGGTATGGGTAGCTGTAAATACGACTTGGTCTAGGTTTAGGCCTGCCTCTTGAATTCCTTGCCGTACTTGCTGGGCCAGGTAGGGATGTACGATGAGCAATTCGAAGTTTAGCCAAGCTACCTGGCTAGCCCCATTGCTCAGCGTCAGGACTTTGACAAAGCTAGAATCCTGAACAAATTCATAATTACCCCTAGGAGAATACCCAACTAAGGGGACTGGATGTGAGGGAGTGACATTGGCTTTGGCCCAACCGGCTATCCAAAACTCACCCGTAGTACTTTTCCAAGAAGTGGCTTTTATTCGCGCTAGTGTTTGTTGTACGTGCGTCTGTTCAAGAATTGGACTTCGATCGACCCAAGTCAAAGTGGCCAGGCTCAGAAGGAGCAGGACTGCTGAAATCCAAGCCAGGACGCGTACTATTTTTCGCATATTCGGATCAGCTGATGGGAATGGTGTGCCCTATAATGTCTAATATTCAAAGGTCCCTTGGGGGCCTTGTATGGTTACTTTTTTGCCTTGATGAGGCTCTACTCTTCCTATAAGCTGTGCCTCCACTCCGTAAGATTCTGCGATATCGATGATTTCCTCCGCATAGCGCTCATCCAAGTAGATTTCCATCCTATGGCCCATATTAAAAACCTTGTACATTTCTTTCCAATCTGTGCCGCTTTCTTCCTGAATAATGCGAAACAAAGGGGGGGTCTCAAACAAATTGTCTTTAATGATGTGCAAGTTTTCTACAAAGTGGAGGACCTTGGTTTGAGCTCCTCCAGAGCAATGAACCAAACCGTGGATATGAGGCCTCATGTAGTTTAATACTTCTACGAGAATAGGAGCATAGGTTCTGGTAGGAGAAAGAACCAATTTTCCCATGTCTAAGGTAGTACCGGGTGCTGGATCTGTAAGTAGGTATTTTCCAGAGTAAACCAAATGATCAGGTACAGCTTGGTCAAAGCTTTCTGGATACTTAGATTTCAATACCTGGTGGAATACGTCATGGCGCGCGGAGGTCAACCCGTTGCTACCCATCCCCCCGTTGTACTCCTTTTCGTAGGAGGCTTTACCAAAGGAGCTAAGCCCCACGATGACATCACCTGCTTGAATCCTATCGTTGGAGATAATGTCCTCTCGTCTCATGCGGCAAGTTACCGTGCTGTCTACGATGATGGTTCGGACCAAATCCCCCACATCTGCCGTTTCCCCTCCCGTGAGTACAGCGTGCATGCCGTGATCTCGAAGGAGCTGGAGAATTTCTTCGGTGCCTTCAATGATAGCAGAGATGACTTCACCTGGTACGAGGTGTTTGTTTCTCCCTAGGGTGGAAGAAACTAAAATATTGGTGGTAGCGCCTACGCAAAGTAGGTCGTCGGTATTCATGACGATGGCATCTTGGGCAATCCCCTTCCAGACGCTTATGTCCCCTGTCTCTTTCCAATACAGATAGGCCAAGGAAGACTTTGTGCCTGCCCCGTCAGCATGCATGATATTGCAATACAAGGGGTCGTTGCCAAGGGCATCCTCTACAATTTTGCAGAAGGCCTTTGGGAAAAGACCTTTATCCAAATTGGAAATCGCTCGATGTACATCTTCTTTGGCTGCGGACACCCCGCGCTGAAGGTAGCGCTCATTCATGTATTGGGAGACTATTGGTTACTCAAAGGTAACCAATTGGAAAATTGAAATTTGGAAAAAGTAAAAAATTGTCTGCGCCCTGAGAAGTTATGGAATAAAAGAGGCCCAAGTACTTTTGGGCCTCTTCTAGATATCTCTAGGCAAACCTATTTTTTTCCGATTAGGATCAGTTCCTCCTGCGGAGGAATGAGGTAAGTGGCTCCTGTATCGGTGACCACGGCCATTTCCTCTACAGAAATAGTTTTCTCACTTCCATCGCTTCTTTTCCAACAATGGAATCCATCAAATGCAAATACCATCCCTTTTTTCAATAATTTTTGTGCAGCAGGCCTGGGTTGAGGAAGGCGTGCTCCACCCAGGTTGGGACCCACATCGTGAGCGACATAGCCTACGGGATGGCCCGTACTCCAGGGCACGTGCAGAGAACCGTTGGTATCCATAAGATCGCGCTGGGCTCGGTCTATATCCTCCCCTTTCACGCCTGGTCTCATGGCGCCCAAGGCGGCGCGACTACCTGCCTTACCAAATTCCCAGTATTTCTGGATATCTTCTGGGACTTGGGTTTCGCCTTCTTTGAGTACGTAGGCAAATCTCTGAATGTCACTGACCCAAATGCCGTAGAGCTTAACTCCAAAGTCTGTTTGAATCACATCTCCAGGCTGTATGACTTTATCTGTGGCATGAGAGTGACCACGATCTGGACCAGAATTGACATTTGGATTTTGATCGGGATGCCAAGCATCGGTAACCCCGTAGGCTGCCATTTTTGCTTTTAAAAATTTAGCCACTTCGGCATCGGTAGTTTTTCCTGGTACAATGCTAGCATAGGCTTCCTCTTGAAAGTCAGCAGCCAGCTGAGCCGCTTTTTTCAAAATTTCAACTTCCTCAGGCAACTTGATGGAGAGCCATTCGTAGACCAATTCTTCTGAGGAAACCAATTTTTTTTGATCTATACCCATCAAGCTCACCAATTCTTGGTGTTGGCTGTAGGTGAGTCCATCTGCCATCTCGTTAGAAGGGGAGGTATTGATGGCTACCGTTTTGAATCCTTTTTCCTTGATGAAAGCTACCGCTTTGGCTACAGAGGATTCTCCCCTTGGGATTCGAATCACTTGCTGGTGAATGGCTAGATCTTCCAAGGCAGTAGCTTCCCCCTCAGGAGAAAAAGCCAAGGAATGAAACCCTTCTGCATCGTTGTAAAAAAGGAAAGCAGCTGTACCACTCGCATTTTCTCCCCCCACATGTGTAGCAATGGGATCGTTGTAATTTTCTCTGCAAATGACCAACCAGCTGTCTATTTGAGCATTTTTTAGTGCTTCGGGCAAAAGTTGGTTGATTCGTTTTTTACGGATTTCAGGCCATGGATTTTCACCCCAGTAGGTACTGAGATCTACCTGGTCCTTCGTTTGGGTACCGGCAGGATCGGAAGGTTGACAGGCCATACTGGCCAACAGAAATCCAACAAAAAGAAAAGTGTATTTCATACAGAAGAAATTAGCTAGCCTAAATTTAGGAGAATTTTGTGTTCTCTAGAAGGCCTACTTAACTTTGCTGCGTCCCTTTTGTCAAACCTGAGATTTCTAAACTTGAATAGTTTGAACAAAATACCACTCATCTGTTGTTAATTACAGAATTATTGTCCCCTAAGCCTTGTAAATGATGAAAATTGGAATTGTATGTTATCCTACGTTTGGAGGTAGTGGGGTGGTAGCCACAGAATTAGGAAAAGGATTGGCCAAATTAGGGCATGAAGTGCACTTCATTACCTACAAGCAACCCATGCGGTTGGATTTTTTTAGTGAGAATCTTTTCTATCATGAAGTAGACATCAAGAGCTATCCCTTATTTGAGTTTGCTCCATATGAATTGGCCTTGGCCAGTAAAATGGTCAGTGTGATAAAGTACGAAGGGCTGGATTTACTTCACGTTCATTATGCCATTCCTCATGCCTCTTCTGCCTATTTGGCCAAGCAAATTCTCAAAACGCATGGGATTTCCATTCCGGTAGTCACGACCCTACATGGAACAGACATTACTTTGGTGGGAAAAGATCCAAGTTATGAACCCGTGGTGACCTTCTCCATCAATCAATCGGATGGGGTAACGGCCGTTTCGGAGGATTTGAAAAAAGAAACTTACGAATACTTTGATATTCAGCAAGAAATAGAGGTGATCCCCAACTTTATTGATTTGGAGAGATTTAAAAAACAGCGGAAGGATCATTTTAAATTTGCGATTTGTCCCAATGGAGAAAAGCTTTTGGTGCACACCTCTAATTTTCGAAAAGTAAAACGGGTAGAGGATGTGATTCAGGTATTTTACAATATCCGGAAGCAAATCCCTGCCAAGTTGCTATTGGTGGGTGATGGGCCGGAAAGGGACCGAATGGAAAGGCTTTGCCGAACTTTAGGCACCTGCGAGGACATTCGGTTTTTAGGCAAATTGGAAGCTGTAGAGGAAGTTCTTTCTGTAGCAGATCTCTTTGTCATGCCTTCCGAAAAAGAGAGCTTTGGACTGGCTGCCTTGGAGGCTATGGCCTGTGAAGTTCCTGTGTTATCCTCCAATGCAGGAGGTATTCCAGAACTCAACCTCCATGGGGTCACGGGGTTTGTGTGTGAGGTTGGCGATGTGGAGGACATGACCGAAAAAGCCTTAACCATCTTAGACGAATCCCGCTTGCCCGGATTCAAAGAGAGAGCTCTTGAAAGAGCAAAGGAATTTGATATCGATCAGGTCCTGCCCAAGTACGTGAGCTATTACGAAAGAACTCTTGAAAAAATGTTGAGAATTCAATAAAAAACATGATTTCAATCAGGAACAAAAAAATTGAGCTGAAATTGAAACCCTTATTTTTGTAGTCTAGTTTAAATTCAAAAACAGCACCTTTAACTTCAAGCCTAATTTATTGTCGTCATGAAGAAGATTGGGAGATTAGACCGGCCTGACAATTTCGGTTCTGCCAAGATGTTTTCTAACCCTCTTTTGGAGCGAATTTCTAGAACCCATATTTTAGTTCCTATTACCTTATTTTTAGGGATTTCCTCCGTTTCGTTTTATTATGCCCTCACTACCAGTATCCCGCTTGGGCTGGGGGTTTTCTTCGTTTTTTTAGGCCTTTTTGCCTTTACTTTTGTGGAATACTTGATGCACAAGCACTTGTTTCATATGGAGCCAGATACGCCCCTCAAAGACAAGGTGCAGTACAGCATGCATGGAGTACATCACGATTATCCCAAGGATAAAGATAGATTGGCCATGCCTCCCTTTGTTAGTGCTGCCTATGCGGCAATTTTCTACTTGGTGTTTCATTTAGTGATGGGGGAGTTCGCGCTTTATTTTCTGCCAGGATTTTTGCTAGGCTATTCCCTTTATTTGGGTGTTCATTACGTCGTTCACGCCTACCAGCCTCCCAAGAATTTTTTCAAAGTCCTTTGGGTCAATCATGCCATTCACCATTACAAAGATCCTACTACTTCTTACGGAGTAAGTTCTCCTCTTTGGGATTATGTTTTTGGGACCCTACCCAAGAAAGAATAAACACCTCCTTCTTAGAGGCTTTTTTTAGGATTAGTGTCCTTACCTTTGGGGGTAGGAAAAACGACCATGATGCAATTGGATTTATTCTTGGGAATAACCTTAAACCAAAATCACGATGCATAGCGTGTCCATTCTGGGATACGGTTGGCTGGGTTTAGCCCTTGGGATCCATTTGAAAAAGGAGGGTATGCAGGTAATTGGATCTACTACCAGCAAAGAAAAGCAATCCAAATTGATGGAATTGGAATTAGATACGGTGGTATTTTCCCTTACCCCCCAAGCTCAGAGAGAAGAAAAACATCGTCTTTTTGCCTCGGAAGTACTCGTCATTACCCTTCCAGCGCTCACGCGATCGGGGGAGGGGGAATTTTACCTAGCTCAACTCCAGTCCTTAAAGAAGCTGATTGAAGGTTCATCAATAGAAAAAGTATTAATGATTTCCAGTACCGGCATCTATCCTGAGCATCCTATGGAAGAGAGGTACACGGAAGAAAGTTTGCAGGAGGGAATAAGCCCTGGAAATCCCATCCTTTTACAAGCCGAACGTTTCATGGAGGAGGAGAGGACCTACGCTTTCACCTGCCTTCGATTGGGAGGATTGATGGGACCGGGTAGAATTCCGGGGAACTATGTTTCCGGAAAACCTGAAGTTGTGGGCCATGCGCGCGTCAATTACATTCACCAATTTGATGCGGTTCGGATGATAGCGTGGATAATTCAAAAGGGATTATGGGATCAAACTTTCAATGGGGTAGCTCCCTACCATCCTCGTAGGAAAGAAATTTACGAACAAAATGTGGCCAGTTTTGGCATATCCCCCCCAAGAAGCTATGCCCAATTCCAAAAAGGGGTAGATAGGGTCATAGATTCTAGGAAAATTTTAGAAACGGGATTTCAATTTGCTTTTCCAGATCCCCTGCATTTCGAGTACTACTAAGCTTCCTTGGTAAGGTGATTGAACGTACTTGAACACCCCTTTTGGGTAGAACGAGTTCAAAAAAGCACTCTGTCATCTTGTCACTTTTTTATTCTTGGAATGCCCCTTGTTACTTGATAGGCAAAATCATCTGTGTTTAACTAAACCTATATACGTCCATGCAGGAAAAAGGCACCATCTCGATTCATACCGAGAACATTTTCCCAATAATTAAAAAATTTCTCTATTCCGATCATGAGATTTTCCTCAGAGAGCTCGTTTCCAATGCGGTAGATGCTACCCAAAAAATTAAGAGGCTAGCGACATTAGGTCAGTATGCTGGAGAGCTTGGAGACCTTACCGTGGAGGTTGCCTTTGATGAGAAGAAGAAAACCATTTCCATTTCGGACAAGGGCCTTGGTATGACTGCTGAGGAAATCAAAAAGTACATCAACCAAATTGCATTTTCTGGGGCAACCGAATTTGTTGAAAAATTTAAGGATGCCAAGGATGCCAATGAAATCATTGGAAAATTCGGTTTAGGATTCTACTCTGCCTTTATGGTGGCCAAGAATGTGGAGATCCATACGCTATCCTACCAAGAAGGGGCTGAGCCAGCCATTTGGACATGTGACGGCAGTACAGAATTTGAAATTAAAAAAGGCAAGAGAAAAAGTCGCGGGACAGAAATCATCCTTTACATCAACGAGGACTCCGAAGAATTTTTAGACAAATGGAAGCTGCAAGGGATCTTGGATAAATACTGTAAGTTTTTGCCCGTCCCTATCAAATTTGGAACAAAATCCCAGTCTGTAGAGGATGGAGTAGACGATAAAGGGGAGAAAAAATGGAAATCCATTGAGGTGGACAACATCATCAATACCACTTCACCCATTTGGACCAAATCTCCAAATGACCTTCAAGACGAAGACTATTTGGCCTTTTATAAGGGTCTATATCCCATGGGAGAAGATCCCTTGTTTTGGATTCACCTCAATGTAGATTATCCTTTCAATTTGACAGGGGTCTTGTACTTTCCCAAACTCAAGAATGACTTTGAGTTGCAGCGCAACAAAATCAAACTCTTCAGCCGCCAGGTATTCATTACCGATGAGGTGAAGGACATTGTGCCTGAGTTTTTAATGCTCCTACACGGGGTGATTGACTCTCCAGATATTCCACTGAACGTGTCTAGAAGTTTCTTGCAGGCGGATGGCAACGTGAAGAAAATCAATAATTATATCACGAAGAAAGTTGCTGACAAACTTTCAGAGCTCTTCAAGAAAGACCGTAAAGTCTACGAAGAAAAGTGGAATGACATTGGCCTATTCGTGAAGTATGGCATGATCTCCGAGGAAAAGTTTTATGAAAAGGGAAAAGAGTTTACCCTTCTCAAAAACACTAAGGACGAATTTTACACCTTAGACGAATACCGAGAAAAGGTAGCTGCTACGCAAACGGATAAAAACGAGCAAGTGATTTACCTCTATGCCAACGATGTCAAAAAACAAGACAGCTTTATCGATTCCGCTTTGAAAAAAGAATACGATGTCTTGGTCATGGATTCCCCCATAGACAACCATTTCATCCAACATGTAGAAACGAAGTTGGAAAAAACCCAACTCAAGCGGGTAGATGCCGATGTCATTGAAAAATTGATTCAAAAAGAAGCAGCTTACGCCAATTTATTGACAGAAGATCAAAGCAAATCGGTGAAAGAGCTTTTTGAAAAAGCTATTCAAAATAAGACCTATACCGTGGAAATCGAGGGCCTTAACCCAGAGGAATTCCCAGTGACAATCACCATGGAAGAATGGATGCGTCGAATGAAGGAAATGGCGCAAACGGGTGGGGGGCCGATGAGTTTCTACGGTAGCTTACCGGATAGTTATAAGGTAGCTATCAATGCCAATCACCCCTTGGTGGATAAGATTTTGAAAGCAGAAGGAGAAGAAGAGCAAGTGAAGTTGGCCAAGCAGGCTTTTGATCTGGCTTTACTTTCTCAGGGCTTGCTGACTGGTAAGGATTTGACTGCCTTTGTAAAGCGCAGTGTGGAAATGATTTAAAGACCTTTGGGGTTTCTCAAACCCCGAAGGTCTTGCTTACCAATCCAAAATTACACTCCATCCCCAACAAATTGTAGGGGATTTTTTGTTTGTTCTTTGAATAGTTGAATTCAGGAGGGCTTTTTGGTACTATTTGGTTAAAAATTAAAGAACTAACTATTAATTGTTATATTTTAATAAAAAATGTAATCAAATCAATTTAAATTTTATTAGTTATGGTTTTATAAAAATATTTTATTATTTTTTATTTGCTAATATGCTGCTAGACAGTTAGATTTAGTTCAAGTTCAATTCGAGCTTTAACTGGATTTTTAAACTTAAATTTTTAGAAAGATGAAACGTACTTACTTAGTTTTCGCAGTGTTGATTTTTTTCTCCACGTCCTGCGATTTCAACGAGTCACCTAAATTGGTTGAGGAACCTACCCTAACTAAAGTTCTAAGGGACCCGTTGTCTCAATAATTTAGTCTGGCATTAAACAAAACGAAGGAGCTCAACTCTCTTTTTATTGGAGATCAATCAAACATTGAATTTTCTCGCCAACAAGAATTTGCTTCAATTGCTGACTTTAAAATTTTCATCTCAGACAATTTCAAAAATCCAGATTATGTTTTCAATACCCTGTATGAGTTGGCTGAAATCGGTCAGGAGATCAGAGAAAAGTATCCGGATGTTTCCAATTTTTCAAAAACTGATCTTGAGAGTTTAGTCAATAACGGTACGGAATTGGGAAAGGAGTCAAAAGGGTATAATTCATCTTTGAACTTCAGAATTCAAGGGGAATGTGAAGAAGAATTAAAATCTTCTCTTCAAAATTGTCAGGACGCAGCACTTGTAGAAGCGGCAGGATGCGGACTTTTAAGTCCGACAATTTTACTAGCCCTAACTCGTGGAGGTATTGTATATTTAGCAGAACTGGTTTGCATTGATAGTGCTGGTCGATCCTTTAAAATTTGCAAAAAATATGAAAATTAAATTCTATGGAAAGCATCAAAAAATTAGAATACTTCTCCCTATTCTTAGCACTTGGAATTATTGCAGCAGGATCATTTCTTAAATCTATTCCAACTGCTTTGTTATTTCTTTCGGACTCCTTGTACAGGGCTATATTTTTTATCTCTACAAAAAGAACAATTTGGTACAGGAGTATCTCAAAAAGAAAGCTGGGGCGGTAATTGGTGGGCTACTTTTAATTGCATTTTTTCTTTTTAAAGATGGCATCTGAAGGTATGCCTAAATTTTTTCTTAGTCCAATTGTGAGTAAACAAAGTACTCATTAAAAGCCTACCTAACGTAGGTGGTTAGGCCTTCGCTTCTTTGCGAGCAAAAATAAGGTATCGAAGCTGCTCCGTAAGTAGCCCCATTCTCCAGTTTTTTATTTCCCCTACTTCCTGTAATTTTGAGGCACCATTCACGAAAAATAAAAAACAGTATGCCTTACCTATTTACCTCAGAATCTGTATCTGAGGGTCACCCAGATAAAATTTCGGACCAGATTTCGGACGCATTGATTGACAACTTTTTGGCTTTTGATCCCAACTCCAAGGTAGCCTGCGAAACGCTCGTTACTACCGGTCAGGTAGTCCTTGCTGGAGAGGTAAAATCGGAAGTGTACCTAGACGTGCAAAAGATCGCTCGCGAGGTGATCAACAAGATTGGTTATACCAAGAGTGAATACATGTTTGAAGGCAACTCCTGCGGAGTGCTTTCTGCCATCCACGAGCAGTCTGCGGACATCAACCAAGGGGTAGAGCGCAAGAACCCAGAAGAACAGGGTGCAGGCGACCAAGGCATGATGTTTGGCTATGCCACCAACGAAACAGAGAACTACATGCCTTTGGCATTGGACCTCTCACACCGCATCCTTTTGGAACTAGCGGAATTGCGTAGAGAGAATAAGGACATGCGGTACCTACGTCCTGACTCCAAGTCCCAGGTGACGATCGAATACTCCGATGACAACGTGCCTCAGCGCATCGATGCGATTGTGGTCTCTACCCAGCACGATGACTTCGACCAAGAAGAAGCGATGCTTGCCAAAATCAAATCCGATATCATCCACATCTTGATTCCACGCGTGAAGGCCAAGTTGAAGCCTTCCCTACAAAAACTATTTACGGATCAGATTACCTACCACATCAACCCAACGGGCAAGTTTGTGATTGGTGGACCTCACGGTGATACCGGCTTGACCGGAAGAAAAATCATCGTAGATACCTACGGGGGCAAGGGCGCTCACGGAGGAGGAGCCTTCTCGGGCAAAGATCCTTCGAAAGTAGACCGCTCCGCGGCATACGCGACCCGTCACATTGCCAAAAACATGGTGGCAGCAGGCGTGGCTGACGAGATCTTGGTGCAGGTATCTTATGCAATTGGCGTTGCCAAGCCGATGGGTATTTATATCAATACCTACGGTACAGCCAAGGTAAACTTGAGCGATGGAGAGATTGCGAAGAAGGTAGAAGGCATCTTCGACATGCGTCCCTATGCCATCGAGCAGCGCTTGAAGTTGCGTACCCCGATCTACCTAGAAACAGCCGCTTACGGCCACATGGGTAGAGAGAGCGTGGTGGTAGAGAAAACCTTCACTTCCCCGTATCGCCCAGCGATCACCCAAAAGGTAGAGCTATTTACCTGGGAGAAGTTGGATTATGTAGAGCGAGTGAAGAAGGAATTCGGCATTTAAGGGCTTTGTGAGCGTTAAGCGTTAAAAGCCTGCAGAAGGCAGGCAGGTTAAAGGTTATTAACTCCTGCTCTAAAGTAAATTTAACTTTACAAAACCAAAAAGCGGCTAAAGTCGAAAGGCTTAGCTGCTTTTTTATTTAAATGAATACTGCTACCCCTAGTAGTCCTGATTGAAATATTCTAAGAAGTAGGGGAGAGTCAGCTGATGACCAAAATCCCTTATTCAGAGTAATTAAAGGAATCCACTTGCTCCTTGATCCAATCCTGGTACTTGCCTCGTATATAGTCTGTCCATTCTTCTTGGTAGGCAGATCCATCGAGTAAAAACTTAAAACCAGTAGCTGCCTTCGGTTTGCTAAGTGCATCGACCAATTCTTCGGCAAGATTCCGCTCTTTGATTCGCTGGTCCACAAAATCCTGCATGATTTGATGCTCTTGACTGGGTTCTAGTTTGGTAAACTCCGCAAAATTTTCTGGTTGCTCTTCTATCTCATCCAAAATATCTTCTTCCTCTTCTGTCAGATCGTAGTTGAAATAATCTTCGTCATCAGGCATGTAATGAATTTTTTTCTTATCGAGTTGGTAGAAGCACACGTTGCCTTTTAGGAGTTGGGTTGCAATGAGCTCAATCTCTTTTTCAGTAAGGGAAAGCATGGATGGTGTCCTAAAATTTATTTGGATTGTATTTGTCGAAATTTCTACATTTTGTTACAAACTTAGCAAGCTCTAGGGTAAAAAAATAACCTTAAATTTCTTGTTTCAGTATCTTTTCAAGCAAACTGCCTTCAATTTCATGGCCACCTTGAAAAGTAAGTCGGGTAATTGGGACTTCGAGTTGCTGAATTAATGTCTCTTGCTTGGAGACTTGATCCTCAGTGATCAATTCGTCTTGTTCACCTGTTACCAAGATTAACCTGGCCTTTGCAAATTTCTCTCTAGCAAGGTCTAGATCCAGGTCATGGGCAAAGCCACCTGCCCAAAGGATCAAGGTGGAAACTTGTCCTGGCCAATGGCTGATCCAACGCGTAGCAGTAGCAGCTCCCTGGGAAAAGCCTAGCACATGGATCTTGGGAGGGATAAAATAATGTTCCAATAGATTTTTCATTACTTGATCAAGAAACCTATGGTTATTGGCTATGGCTAATTCCCGTTCATAACTCGTCATCCAATTGGCACCAATTCTCCCATGAAATTCTTTCAGGTAAGAATAATTGGTTCCTTCTGGTGCAAGAATTAGTCTATCCTCATTGGAAAAAGGGGCAAATTTTCTCAGAAAAAATTCGGCGAGTTGTTTATAGCCATGAAGCACTACCCAAATCTCTTTTTCTTTTCCCGTGGGGGAATGGGACAGGTAATAAAGGGCTTCGTAGGAAAAATTTACAGTGGATTTCACAGTCCTATTTATTCAAGTTGTCAAATTTGAGCGGAAGCAATTCTTTTATCCCTCGGATTCTAAGTACTTGGTTTTTATTGCGAAGCAAGAGGAGGGTAATTGGTCTATTAAATCTGTTTTCTACTTCATTGATGGTTTGCCTGCAAACTCCACAAGGAGAAACCTCAGCCCAATCTTCTTCGCCTGCTCTTTGGGCTACAATTGCAAGCGTCAAGGGAGCCAGATCAGGATTATTGGCTCCTACATAGCCCAAAAGTAAGCGCTCTGCGCAAACGCCGGTAGGGAAGCTTACATTTTCTTGGTTAGAAGATTGGAATACTTCTCCATTCTCTAAAACCAAGGCAGCACCCACATGGAAATTGGAATAGGGGGCATAGGCTCGTTTTGAAATTTCCTGTGCTCTTTGAATCAAGTGCAGCTCTGCCGCGCTCAATTCTTGGAGTAGCAACTCTTCCATTTCTACTGTTTCAGTGACTTTTTTCACAAGTAAGGTAAGGTTTGGATACTAGCCTACGGAAAAGGTACATAATTGTTGTGTAATTCTTTAATCAAGGCTTTTTCCACGAAAAAAAATTAGGCATTTTTATCCATCCAATGCTTGAATCATGAACCATATTTTGCTCTTTGGGGCAGGAAAATCTTCTACATATTTGATTGATTACTTGGCGGATTCCTGTCAACAAGGAACCCGATTCCTGACCGTTGCGGATATGGATTTTCGATTGGCTGCTTCCAAACTCAAGCAGCGTAAGCATACGCTGGCTGTTGAACTGGATCTGGGAAATCAAGTGGCAAGGCGGGAACTTATTGCGCAGGCAGATGTGGTCCTATCCATGCTTCCAGCCTCCCTTCATCCCCTCCTGGCTGAAGATTGCTTGGTACTCGAGAAACATTTTTTTACAGCTTCTTACGAAAGCGAGTTCTTGCGCAGCAAGCGAGCAGAAGTAGCTTCCAAGGGCCTACTTTTTCTAAACGAATGTGGTCTTGATCCTGGGATAGACCACATGTCGGCCATGAAGTTATTTGAAGAAGTCCGATCTAGAGGAGAAAAAATTCTTTCTTTTAAATCCTATTGCGGAGGTCTTTTGGCACCTGCAAGCGAAGACAATCCATGGAAATATAAGTTTACTTGGAATCCACGAAACGTGGTTTTGGCAGGTCAAGGGACCTCTACTTATCTAGATGCTGGGGAACTCAAGCTTGTTCCTTACCAGCAATTGTTCAAGAGAATTGAAAAAATCAGTATCCCTGGCTGGGGAGATTTTGAGGGCTACCCCAATAGAGATTCCTTAAGTTATCAACAGGTCTATGGTTTAGAGGGAGTACCCACCTTACTTCGAGGAACACTGAGGAGACCAGGATTTTGCAAAGCTTGGGATGTATTTGTTCAATTGGGAATGACAGAGGATGGATTGCAACTCAATTTGCCTCAAGGAAGTAACTATAGGCAATTTTTAAATACCTTCTTACCTTGGTCTGATACCTTGCGGGTTGAGGAAAAACTCGGGAAAGCGATTCCCGATATGGACTTTGATACCTTCGAAAAAATTCAATGGATGGGACTCTTTGAATCCCTTCCCTTACCCATCACTCAGGGTAGTCCAGCCCAACTACTTCAAGCGATATTAGAGAAGCATTGGTCTTTACAGGCAGAGGACAGGGACATGATCGTGATGCAGCATCAACTGCAGGTAGAGACGGAAGAAGGTGTCAAAACCATTTATGCTAGTTTGGTGCAGGAAGGGGAGGATGCTTTGTATACGGCCATGGCCAAAACGGTAGGCTTACCATTGGCCATAGCAGTAGACCTTTTTTTGGAAGGCAAAATTCTTTGCAGAGGGCTTCAACTCCCTGTAGTCCCTGAACTCTACCTTCCTATTCTGAAGAAGTTACAAGATGTAGGAATATCTTTTCAAGAGCAATGCATAGCTTCAACAGCTGCCCCTTTTAAAAGTTGATTTATACGTGATTTAGGGCCTCCAATCTGCTGGAGGATCGATAAATGCCCCTGAAACTACCCTACAATCATCCGGTACTATGGCCTTAACCTGCCTGAATGTGAGGTCGTTTTTATCGATATAAATTCTTTTTGAGGTTTCTCCTCCAGCCATAAAATAGCCCAATACCACCTCATCTGGATTGTTTAGGCTAATCATATTTCCTCTGATGGTAGCAGGAGGCGGGTCAAAAATGGATCCACTGATTTCAGCTTGTTGCTTGACCAAGCGAAGAAATCGGTAGGCCTCTTGGGATATGCTGTACTGCTTGAGGTCCATTCTAAACTTATTGACAAATCTGAATCCATCGTCTTGAATGAAAGAAGCAGGAATTCGGGTGCTAAGTCCGTTGAAGTTGTCGTCATTTACCACAAAAAGACTCTGGTTGTTGCCCGCTTCATACCGAAAGCAGATAGAACAGCAATCCTTAGGCTGTGGGGTTCGGTTAGGATTTTGTGGGGAAGGCCTAGGAGTATATAATTCTGGGCTTGTTTCCAAAATATAGACTGCTGGACCGTTTCTCCAGTAATAAAAATTATTTTGATCTGCAGGATCTTTAAGCTCCACAATCAATTGTACCCCCGATTTGGGAAAAGTACTGCCTTCTACTTGAATAGTCACCGTACGTACTTCCAAAGACTGAATGTTTGGAGCTGCAGCCACTCGCTCAGGAGTAGAAGTATATACATTTCCTTCGGCAGTTAGGATTTGTAGGGTGTAAGATTTACCAACTTCTGCTCTAAAATTTGCAGGGGTAAAGTAAGTTCCTTTAGCCTCGGTACCTTCGGTGAGGAAAGTGACATTGCCTTCGTTGTCTCTAACCACTACCGTAGCCAGGCTGACTGGGCGAATTAATCCTTCAAAAATACTTCCGTAGGTTGCACTTCGGGTAAGGGTGATGGCATGGGGGCCAGGCCCGGTAGAAATAATACCTTCTACAGTCAAAAGCTGCTCTCCCTCAGGTACTTTTACCTCGTAAGGGTCTACACAGGCCATTGGCATTACTAGGAGTAGGTATAGTAGTCTTTTCAACATGGCTTAGAAGCTAATGGCATAACTTAAACTTGGAAGGGGAATTCCCAACAGGGCCAACCGAAAGGCTTGTGGAGGTTGCTGTGGGGCATCGTCAAAGAAAATCGAAAACGGATTTTTTCGCCCATATACATTGAGTACTGAAAAAGTCCAGTCTCCTTCAAAAAACTTTCCTTGACCATTCAATTTAAAGTTAACGGAAAAATCAAGTCGGTGGAAGTCTGGTAGGCGCTGCTGGTTTCTATCTTTAAAATAGGCCAAGTTATTTCCAGAATAATCAAATTTCGCATCCGGAAAGGTAATGGGTCTTCCGGTGCTGTAGGCAAAAGTAGCAGAAATGGAAGTGTTGGTACTTACCTTGTAATTGCCAATCAAGGTGAGGTCATGCGGTTTGTCAAAGTTGGAAGGATACCAAGATCCACTGTTGATATTTTCCTCTTCAAAGGGGGTAATGACTCTTCTAAAGGCCCTGGAATAGGTATAGGAAATCCAACCGGTCAAGGTACCTAAGTTTTTCTTTATGTAAAGTTCTGCCCCATAGGACTTTCCTTGTGCAGGGATAAGCTCGGTTTCTATGTGATTTTGTAGAATGAGGTTTGCTCCATCTTTGTATTCTACGACGTTTTGAAGGTCTTTGTAGTACACCTCAACTGAAGTTTCAAAGATGTTTCCTTTGAAGTTGTTGTAGTATCCAAGGGAGAATTGATCGGCAATTTGAGGTTTCAAAAATCCATCACTCAATTTCCATACATCGGAGGGAGCAATGGTGGCAGTATTTGAAATCAAGTGAATAAATTGATACATTTTATTGTACCCCAGCTTGACCGAACTTGCCTTGGAGAAGGAATACCTCAGGGAGGCCCTAGGTGCTAGTCCATCGTAATTTTGGATGACTTCATTATTTGCATACCTAGTTTCTCCTACGGCACTACCGTCTGAGATGGGTTTGTTTTCTTGGTAATTTCGTACCGTTCTTGCCCCTAGATACTGGTAATAATCGTACCTCAAGCCATAGGTAAGTCCAATTTTTTCTCCGATTTCTAGTTCATGTTGGAAGTGGGCAGCAAGTTCTCTCCCGGTTTCATCTTGGACTTTTTTGGGAAGCAGCTCTGCCTCTGTTCCCGTAGGTACCAATTCCCCCGGTTGAATGCTCACTTGCTTGTAATCTGCACCTAGGGTAAGGTTTTGTCCTGTGCCTAAAGAATAGGTAAAGAACGTTTTTCCACCCATATCGGCGATATGGGAGTTGATTTCAAAGTTGTTGATTCCGGACTGATTAAATATTCCATAGGTATAGAGGGAATAAAATCCACTGGTCTCCATGCTCAGTTTGTCGCTCCACTTACTTTTCCACTGCAAGGAATGCGCATTGTTTTGCCAAGAAATGGTGGTATCGGAGGCAAAAGCAAAGTCATCGTAGCTGGTATAGTAGCTGTAAGTAAATTCGTTTTTTTCGGAGAGGGGAGCACTAATTACTAGATTTCCATCGTAGAAATTGGCATCTGAGCTATTGAGTGTGGTGTTCTGTAAGGATTGCAAAAGCCAATTGATGTAGGAAATTCTAAATCCTCCTAAAAGTGAAACCTTATTTTTGACCAATGGACCATTTAAAGAGATTTTACCTGAAAAATTGCTGAGCATCACATCTCCTCCAAATTTATCCACACTTCCTGCCTTAGGAAGGATATCTAAAATAGCAGAGCTCCTCCCACCAAATCGAGAAGGGACTACCGCTTTGTAGAGTGTGACATCGTTGACCATGTCTGGATTGAAGGCGGTAAACAAGCCAAACATATGGGAAGGATTATAGATGGGTGCTCCAGCAAATTGGATGAGGTTTTGATCTACCCCTCCCCCTCGAACATTGAGGCCTGAAGAAGCTTCCCCTACTTGACTTACTCCGGGAAGTGTGGCCAAGGAGCGTACGATATCTATTTCACCCATAAAAGGAGGCAACTCTTTCATGGTATTCATGCTTAAGGTAACGGCTCCCATGTTGGTGGATCGTATGTTTTTTTCTGGATCACTTCCATAGATCACTACGTCGTCCAAATTAAAGTCTTCTTGAAGCATTTTGATGGTGATCCGCCCATCTCCTACGGCAGTGATGGGGTATATTTTGGTTTCGTATCCCACGTACCTAAACTCCAGCGTGTATTCTGCCCGAGACAATTCCAATTCGAAACTTCCATTGGCATCCGTAATTCGGGTGAGATTAAGTTCAGGAATGGCCACTGTGGCGCCCACCAAGGCTTCTCCCGTGATTTCGTCTGTAATTCTTCCCGAGAGCTTGATTCCTTTGAGTTGTCCTATATCTCTTCCAATTACTTCTCTAGTGACCGTCGGCGTTTGAGCCCATGCCGTTCCCCACCCCAATAAGAAATACACAACAAGGATTAATTTTTTCATGGGGGTTGGTTAAATGGCGTCAGGGTCAAATTTGAATAATTCCATAGGGAGGACTGCGCTCACTGATTCTTCTGGTGCACGCAGGAAGTAGATGGAACCGTTGTAGGAAAAATAGCCCACATGGATACTTTGAGGGAGCCCGATGATCTGGTTTTTCGTTTTCCAAACCATGGTTTCCAAGTTGAGTTCCCAAAGCTCTTGGGTAGCTCTATATAGCCCAAGATAAGCTTTATTGCCAATCACTTCTGCCATAGGGTAGCCTTGCCCTTTATTTCCAGGATAGGTAGTCAGCAATTTCCAGCTGTCAGGAGAGGGGCTGTATTCCCAGAGCTGCCCGTTGCTTGCCAGCACCAGGATGCGTCCCTTATATACTAAGGCAGCCCCTGTTTTACCCAAAGCGACAGGAGCATTGCCCTTGCTGGTCCAGGTGCGAAGGAGGGGGTCATAGGATCTCACCACTTGGCCAGCACCATCGAGACCCCCCAATAAAAATAACTTTCCTTCTACCTCTACCGCCAAGGCTTCTCGGGAGGTAAAGGGAAGATCAGCAAGTCGTTCAAAACTACTGCCATTGATTTTCCAGAAGCTTCGATCAAATTGATAGACGTCTCTGGATGTCTCTAGGGCCCCTCCTCCCAAGAAATTGGGGGAGGCAAAGGCAAATCTCCGTACTGCTCCAGGAAAAGAAACCTCCGACCATGTACCCGTGCTGGGCTGAAAGCGTTGAAAATTAGGATAATTATCCCCTAACTTAATTTTTCCCAAGCCAACGTAAAATCCTGTTTGATGGAAGAAAAAAGTATTGTCATAAATCCTTAGACCTCCAGGAAATTCTGACACTTTGGTAAACTTTCCTGCCTGATACTCAAAAGGGGTAGGAAGAACAATCTCTTTATTTTGTACTATCAATTTGATCGGCACCACTACTTGCCCAGAGGGGGCAGGGATTTTTGCGGTCAACTTCGATTCAAATAGGTTTTGAAGTACCTGGGCTTCTTGTGTTCCAAAAAACACCTTGGTGCCTTGAGGGAAGTTTTTTCCTTGAATCACAACTTCACCTCCAGCTATTCCATAACTAGGGGAAAAGCTGTTTACTGCCGGAGAAAGAGTTTTTAATTCCACCACTTCTCCTTCAAGTCTCTGCCCATCTACCTCTGCAAAGGCTTTTACAAAATACGTTTGGCCTATTGTAAAGCCTCCTTTTTCACCAATGAATCGTCCAGGACCATTTTTTTCTCCCAAAGACAGGGTGATTGGACTCGCAAAAGAAGAAGTGGTGGAAAAAATAAAACCGTGGTCTTTGGCAACTACCTCACGGTTGGTCAGCAGTCTTCCTGAAAGTCGAATTTTATCTCCCCCAACAAACAACACCTCTTCGGTGGAAACAAATACGGGAGCGTTCTCTTCCAACGTACAGGACCAGAAAATGAGGAGTAGAAAAACAAAGGTAAAACCTAGTTTATGCATGTGGGAGCAATAGAAATTGGTTTGTAAAAATAAAAATTAACTCCAGATATTAAGCTGGATTTTGTTATCAACTTAAGCAAATTGGAGTCGCTTTAGCTAAAAACCAAGTAAAAATCCAGAAAGTAAAGAAGCGTATGCCGCAGTAAAGGTTCCGTCCTCTTCTTTCAAACAAATTTCTTGAGGAAAGGGGGCTAAGGAAAGAGGTGTGTGTGCCAACTCAAGAACTTCTCTAAAGACGTTTTTTGCAGGAGCATCTTTCACCTGAATTCTTTGGATAGGATAAAGGCCTTGGCCTTCGGCCAAAGATAAGAAGGTAGGGATTTGCCCTGATGGAAGAATTACCCAAAATCGTCCTTCGGGAAGCAGTAAAGCTTTCGTTTTTAAGAGTAATTCTTCAAAAGGGAGTTCATCGGCATGAAGAGCTCGATTTCTTTTGGTATCTGAAGATTTGAGATGATTGGGGAAATAGGGAGGGTTACTCACGATCAAGTCAAAGGCCTGCGGTTCAAAAAAATCTTGAAACCTACTTGCCTTTATTGTTATTCTATTGCCAAAAGAGCTTGCTTTACAATTTTCCTCAGCCTGATCCGCAGCATCGGGGTCGATTTCCAAAGCAGTGAGCCTTGCTGTAGGAAAGCGTTGCGCCAGCATCAATGCCAAAACGCCGGTCCCTGTGCCTACGTCTAAGATGTGTTTGGGGGAATCGTGACCAGCTAGGGCGCCGAGAAGTACGGCGTCGGTACTGATCTTCATGGCACAGCGGTCTTGATGCACCCGAAATTGTTGAAACTGAAACCATGAATTTCCCATCAGGTGCGGGCACGACTCCATAGTTTGGAGCGGAAACGGGATTTATCCTCCATGATATTCAAATCCTCCTCAGACACCCTTTTTACACTTTCTATGGTGTAAAATGCTTTTTGGTCGGTGGCCTTCACCATGGAAATGAATTCTTGAAGTTGATCTCTTTTCATTACGGTAAACAATAAGTTTACTTTTCCATAACGACCTTCCGCCCCAACATTGGTGAAGCGGTAATTTTTTTCCTTCATAAACTCCAGTAAAGTCGGTAGCGGCTTGGGAGTAATCACCCGGACCAATACCCTTCCCAAAGCCAATTTTTCGTCCAAGGTCATGCCCACATAGGTGCCCGTAGCAAATCCTCCTGCATAAGCCAGATAGGATAGAGGATTGTCCACATTTTGAAAAATTTGCCCTATGGCCAACAACCAGATCAAGGCCTCAAAAAATCCCAAAATGGGGACGATATTTTTCTTTCCATTCATCATAAACATGATGCGTAGGGTATTGATGGAAACGTCCGCTACCCTGGCAACGAAGATCAAAAGAGGCATCAATACGTAATTCATTACAGAATCTGAAATGCCAAGGGAATGGAGTACATCTTGCATACCAATGAAGAAAGAATTTCATAAAATTACCGCTTTCTTCGCTTCCTTTATAAAAGGATGGGGAATTAGATTTTTTTATCCTTTCCAGCAGGAATGCCGAAGGTCAAAAAAAGGATAGTCATACCTAGGAGCAGCCAGATCATCACCTCCCAATTTGCCAACCAATCCAAAGAAATCCCGAAGAAAAGTGGGCCCAAGGCAGCAAAAACGTAACCGGCGGATTGCACCATGCCGGAAAGTTTGGAAGTAGTGAGTTCTTCTGCTGCCCTCATCGAGATCAGCGTATATGCAATACTCAGACTTGCCCCACTTCCAATTCCAATGACCGTCAAGGCGAGGTAGGTTACCCATTCTTGATGAATAAATAGGGCTCCATAGCCCAAAAGATAACCCAATCCAACTCCTAGCACCACACCGGATTGCTGGGGCAATCTGAGTAAAAGGTTAGGAATAAAAAAGGTGCCGATAAGCGATATCAATTGCATGTAAAATAGAGACCAGCCTGCAGTAGTAGGAGACATGCCTCGTGCCACCAAAAGATCAGGAAGCCAGGTAATCAGGGTAAAGTACATCACCGATTGTGAGGCCATAAATCCAGTAACTTGCCAGGCTAGGGTAGATTTCCAAACATTTTTGCTCGGTACCTGTACATGAGAAGGTTTTTTTTGGGAAGAGCTAAGTTGTGGGACCCAGGCGATCAAAGCGAGGACCATGCCTCCTACCCAGAAAGCCAAAGCTCCCCTCCATCCCCAGCCCAGCCCCTCTGCTAAGGGGACACTGATTCCTGAAGCAAGGGCAGCAAATAGAGACATGCCCGTGGAAAGGATGGCCGTCATCAAGCCCAGCTTTTCAGGAATTCGGACTTTAAAGAAGGGGATGAGCAGTACGTTGGCCGTGACAATGCCTATCCCCATAAGCGCTGTCCCCAGGTACAGCAGGGATACGTCCCCAAGTACCCGAAGGCTAGCTCCCAAGGCAAGCACCAAAATTCCAGCAAAAATTGCCCTAGCTGGACCAAGCCACCTTCCTAGGCGAGGAGCCAGCAGAGAAAAAAGGGCAAAGGTGAGTAGACTTAGGGTAGTCAAAAATCCCGCAGCAGTATTGGAAATACCCAAATCCTCTCGAATGAAGGGTATAAGCGGCCCTACAGAAGCAATAGTGGTGCGCAGGTTGATCGAGATGAGGATCACACCGAGAAAAAGTAAGGCTTGGGAGGAGGACTTGGACAAGGGAGGTAGGAGGGACTGTGGAAGTACGAAATACGGAAATAAATTGTACAAAGTACCAGGTACCAAGTACAAGTCAGTGTTAGGTACGAAATACGAAATACGGAATTGAGTTGTACAAGGTACCAAGTACGAAGTACTAAGCAGGAATTCGAATTAAAAATGAAATTCTAATTCGATAATACTCTTGCCTGCCGCAGGCGGGGGGTACTTCGTACTTTGTACAAAACTAGGATCTTGACACAATCAACTCCTCCACACACCTCACCCAGGTATCGTTGGAGTTGAGGCTGGGTACCAATTCCCAATGTTCCCCTCCAAGTTCTTCAAACTGCTCCTTGTACTCTTCCCCTACCTCCACGGTAGTTTCTAGGCAGTCCGCTACAAAGGCAGGAGAAAAAACGAGTACTTTTTTTACTCTTTCTTTTGCTAATGCTTTGATGGTATCCTCTGTGTAGGGTTTGATCCAGGGATCTTTGCCCAAGCGAGATTGGAAGCAGGTGAGCACCTTTTCTTCAGGTAGTCCCAATTTTTCTGCAATCAATCGAGTGGTCTGAAAGCATTGGGCTCGGTAGCAAAATTGATTTTTAATACCATAGCCAGCACAACAAGACCCAAGTTGGCAATGCCCCTCTACACTTCCCTTTTTTATTTGTCTTTCTGGAAGTCCATGGTAAGAAAACAAGTACCTATCGTAGGCATGGTCCTGCATAGCTTCCCGGCCGAGTTCCGCCCAGGCTTCAAGAAACAGGGGATGCTCCAGGTAGTTGCTAATAAAGCTCATTTCGGGAATGATCTGCCAGGTGCGGACCAACTCCATGACCCGATCTATGACCGAACCGTTGGTTGCCGATGCATACTGAGGAAAGAGGGGAAGCACAATGATTTTCTTTACCTTTTCTTTACGAAGCTCTTCCAACCCTTTTTCTATGCTAGGATTTTGGTAGCGCATGGCAAAAACTACGTGATAGGATTGAGGATCCAGTTTTTTTTCAAGTTTATCTTTGAGGTCTTGGGTATGAAAAAGTAGGGGAGATCCTCTTTCTGTCCATAGCTTGCGGTACTCTTTTGCCGATTTAGGAGCTCGAAAGGGTGCGATAATCAAATTGACCAACATCCACCTGAATATAAATGGAAAGTCTATCACCCTTCCATCCATCAAGAATTCTCTCAGGTACTTGCGAACATCTCCTGTTTTGGTACTGTCTGGGGTTCCTAAATTTACCAGAAGGACTCCTATTTTTGCTTGACTCGTAGACATAAAGCGATGTATTTCCCTAGAAAAGCCCAAAAATAGGCCCTTTGTTTTACTTTTTTGAAACTAAGTTTAAAACAAGGGTTTAAGTGGCTGAAAGTGATTTAACCAAGAATCAATCGGCTTCTCCAGGTTTCTTTTTGAGGGCCCATTTCATTAAAGGGGCTGCAGACATCGAGGTAACAAGTGCCATTACCACTAGGGCAACGAATAATTTTTCATCGATGAGCCCATTTTCCAAAGCGATTAGGCCCAAGATAATTTCCATTGCCCCACGTGCATTCATTCCAAAACCCACCGCTAAGGCATCCTTGGGACTATATCCTGAGCGGAGGGCTCCATAGCCGCTTCCAATAATTTTCCCGGCAAAGGAAATGACAAGAATGATCAAAACTAATCCGAGGTCAAAGTTGGTAAAGAAGTTGATCTTTAGACCAATAGAAACAAAGAATAAAGGAGCGAATATGTTGTTGATGAACTGATGAATAATTTCTTTCGCCTTCTCAGACAGGTGATCTGAGTCGCCAAGGGCTACGCCAAAAAGGAAGGCTCCAAAGATGGCATGAATCCCAAGCCATTCGGTAAAGGCCGCTGCCAAAAAACAAAAAGCCATGGACAAGGAAAGAACGCCACCTGGCCAAGCCAATTTCTTGTTAGTCCAAGGGAGGACCTTATTCAACAATCCCTTTCCAAGAGTGAGCATGAATACGGTAAAGAGGAGGGTAATCCCGAATGTATTGACCAAAGAGAAATTTCCTGCCTTCCCCATGAAAGAAAGGATCACAGAAAAGATCAACCAACCAATCAAGTCATTGACCATGGCTCCAGCGACAATGACCATACCCATTTTGGTTTTAAACAAATTCATGTCCATTAAAATCCGCGCGACGACTGGAAGGGCGGTAATTGACATGGCTGTTCCCATGAATAAGGAAAAGAGTAATTTTTTGTCTTCTGTGATCCCAAAGAATTCTGGGAAATAATAGGGGGCTAGGAATCCAAAAATAAAGGGAACCACTAAGCCTAAAATACTGATGCTGACGGCTGATTTCCCTTGAGACCAAACGAGGTGGAGTTCCACTTCTAGGCCTGCAATAAACAAAAGTAGGATGACTGCCATTTGGACAATTCCATCCAAAGCAAGATTAGCGGAAGGGCTGCTTTTAAATAAAAATTCGAAAAACTCTGGGCCAACCATTCCAAGGACTGTTGGGCCTAAAATTATCCCTGCCAAGATTTCTCCTACTACCGCCGGTTGCTTTAGTTTTTGTGCTACCTCTGCAAAAATGCGAGCCAACAGCAACATGGTTGCTAACTTAAGCAGTAAGTTGATTACATCCTGATGTGCTAAACTTTCCATATCCTACTTCACAATTAACAAGTTGCACGGAAGTTCCTCTAAAATACCCTCCAAATCATGTGGGAAAAGGCGATCGATAAAGCTAAGACCTTGCTCGTCGCCCATAATCAATAAGTCCGCTTCAATGGATTCGGAGTACCGGACCAATTCTACCGCCCATTTCCCTGCAGTCACCTTGATGTTGATCTTCAAGCCTGTTTGGTCGAGTTTGTCCAAGATATCCTGAACATACTGGATTTCATCCTGGACCAATTTGCGTCGGGTATTGGCCACTTCTGTTTCCGTTCCTTCCCCTGCAGTAGCCATCTGAAACCCATACAATTTGATTTCATTCAAAATATGCACTTGGCTAGATTGTTCGGCTTGGCAGAACTTGAGCCCTCTAGCAATCACACGAGGGGTGATCTCTAGTTCGGTTCCATTGATCACTACTTTTGAAAAATGCGTGGTTGTAATTTTTGGATCTATCAACGTGAGAACCGAACAGGTTGCTTTTCGAATTACTTTTCGAGCCACAGACCCGAGGTAATAAGTAAGTAGCCCTTCTTTTTTCAAGGCTCCTAAGACCAAAAGATCAACCCCTTCTTCCGCGCAGGTTTTCAGGATGGTCTTCGCCGGCTTGCCTTCTTTCCAAATGGTCTTGATGCGGTGGAGATCTCCACAATGACGAGAAAGGACTTCTGCCAATTGCGCTTCCAATTCGGGAGTCTTGGTACCTACGTGGATCAAAACAAGCTCACCTTCAAATATGCTGATCAATTTTCGGGCTTCAGCAATTAAGGCCTCCATACGTGGAGAAAAGGCAATGGCAAGGGCAAGTTTTTGATACATAGCAACAAGAATAATGCTTGAAATACGTCATTTTTTGTCAAAGGAGCAATTCCCTTTTTCTCCGTCACCATTCATCCTCTACCCCTTCCTTCTACCTCCATTTTAGAGAATCAGAAAAACTCTCCACTCAAATTCCCATTTTTTTCCTAAACTTTCCCTTCATTTACTCTTTGAATATTTCCAAAAACACGACCCAATATGAGAAAACACCTCTTTTTTGGACTGTTGCTGGCAACGACGTTTTGTGGCAAGGCCTTTGCCCAAAGCGACTATCCTACGCTCAGTCAAACCACACAACGCATCCAAAAACTCAGTGCTAATCCAGCAGTAGAGTTAAAGACGCTGACCAAGACTGCTGGCGGCAAGGAAATTTATGCCCTGGAGATCGGTACCGGAGCCAAGGACCAAAAACCCGCGATTGCAGTAGTCGGCGGTGTAGAAGGATTCCATGTCCTCAGCGTAGAATTGGCCCTTCAGTTTGCTGAAAAGCTCGTTGGGGAAAATGCCAAGGCACTCGAATCCACCACCTTTTATGTATTTCCCAACCTTTCTCCAGATGCTTATGCGCAGTACCATGCTGCCTTGAAGTACGAGCGTCGTGGCAATGCCGTGGCGATGGATCATGACCGTGATGGAACACCTGGAGACAACGGCTACAGTGATTTGAATGAGGATGGACAGATTACCTGGATGAGGGTAGCAGATCCTATGGGAGAGTGGACCACGTCCAAAGAAGACCCTAGAGTGATGGTCAAAGCCGATCGATCCAAGGGAGAAGCGGGAAAGTATTTGGTCTTCAAGGAAAGTGTGGATAGTGACAAGGATGGAAAGTTTGCTGAAGACCTTACGGAAGGCATTGCCTTCAATAAATCTTTAAGCTATAAATTTCCCGTATTTGAACCGCTAGCAGGAGACATAGCCGTGTCACAACTCGAAAGCAGAGCCTTGCTAGACTACCTCTTTGAACAGTGGAACATCTTTGCTTTTGTCACCTTTTCTCCTGCCAATAACCTGAGCAATCCTTTGAAGTATTCTGCCAGCGAAGCACGGAAAAGGGTAGTAACTTCTATCTTAGAAAAAGATCAGGTAAGTCAAGCTATGGTAGCTGATCTTTACTCCAAAAGCAATCCGGCCAAAGCTTTTCAACAAACCAACCAGGGTACGGATGGAGATTTTTTCCAATGGGCTTATTTCCATTTTGCCCGATTCAGCTTTTCTACTCCAGGGTATTGGACGCCAGAATTCAAAGGAAAAACCAATGCGGAGGCCAATTTTCTGGCTTGGGCCGATTCCCTAAAACAAGAGGTCTTCGTGCCTTGGACTCCCGTACAGCATCCAGATTTTCCAAACCAACAGGTAGAAGTTGGGGGCATCAAGCCCTTTGTAATGGTCAATCCTCCTTTTGAAAAAGTGGGAGAAATTGCCAAGCAACACACGGATTTTATCCTGAAGCTGGCAGCAATGCAACCCAAGCTCGAGTTTCATCACCTCAAAGCGGAAAAACTGGGCAATGGCCTCACCCGCATCTCTGTGGATTTGTTTAACAATTCCCCCCTGCCTACTCATTCGGAAATGGGTACACGATCCCGATGGCTAAAAAAACTGAGGATCGACCTAAAGGTGCCAGTAGAGCAGTTGGTAGCAGGGGAAGCAGTACAATTGCTCCCCGCTTTAGGCGCATTTGAAAAAGCCAGTTTGAGCTGGATAGTAAAGGGTAAATCTACCCTAGAACTGAAGGCTGGAGCCCCACATGCCGGCTTTGTATCTCAAACGCTAACCTTCTAAGCCATGAAAAACATTAACTTAAAAATTTGGATTGCCGCATGGGCTTTGGGAGCCTGGAGTACCTTGGCCTTGGAGGCTACTGCACAAGAGGAAAATTACTTTAGAGCCATAGGTACCCCGCACAAACCCAAAGTGGAAATTGCTTGGAACCGGTACTATAGCTCGGAAGGGCTATGGTCTTGGATGAAAAAAATCGCTCAAGCTAATCCCAACCTGGCCAAAATTGAATCCATTGGCAAATCTGTAGAAGGAAGGGACATTCTCACGCTTACAATCACGGATTTTTCTGCAGGTATGGACACCGACAAGCCCGCCATGTGGATCGATGGCAACATTCACTCCAATGAGGTGCAAGGCGGAGAATTTTCGCTCTATGTGGCCTGGTATTTGACTGAAATGCATGCAGACAATGCCTTTGTAAAGCAGCTCCTCAAGGACAAAACTTTTTACATCACCCCTACGATCAACCCGGATGCGCGAAACAATTTCTTTAAAGAGCCCAATACGGCTAGCTCCCCACGTTCGGGAATGCTCGTGCTGGACAATGACGGAGACGGTGCTGCAGGGGAAGATCGAATGGATGATTTGGATGGGGATGGACACATTACGATGATGATTCGTAAATCGCCTACGGGAAGATTTATCAAGGATCCCTTGGATTCTAGGCGACTGGTACAAGTGGGTCCGGATCAAATGGGTGAATACGAAATGCTTGGCCAAGAGGGAGTGGACAACGACGGAGATGGAGAAGTCAATGAAGACGGGATAGGATATTATGATCCCAATAGAGACTGGGGTTGGAATTGGCAACCCGATTACATCCAACGCGGAGCCATGAGGTACCCCTTCACCTTACCTGAAAACAGAGCCGTGATGGAGTTTGTGATGAAGCACCCCAATATTGCAGGGGGACAAAGTTTTCATAATTCAGGAGGGATGATTCTTCGTGGGCCTGGAGCAGAGGAAGACGTCAACACCTACAATCGAGAGGATATTCGCATCTACGACGCCATAGGAAAAAAAGGAGAAGAGATGATTCCTGGCTACAGGTACCTGACCGTCTACAAGGATCTTTATTCCGTATTTGGAGGGGAGTTGGACTGGTTTTATGGTACTAGAGGAATTTTTACCTATTCCAATGAACTCATGGTTTCTTACTTGTACTTCAACAAGGATGCAGGAAGAGGCAATCAGGAAGAGCAGCTGAAAGTGGATGATCTTCTTACTTTTGGAGATGCCTTTGTCAATTGGCATTCCTTCAACCACCCCCAATTTGGTGCGGTCGAAATAGGAGGCTTCAAAAAAACCTTTGGGCGAGCCCATCCGGGATTCCTTCTAGAGCAAGATGCTCACAGAAATGCGGCATTTACTATTTATCATGCCTACCATACCCCCAAATTGACCATCTCCGAAGTAAAGGTTGAAGATCTTGGAGGTGGGTTAAAAGAGGTAACGGCCACGGTGGTCAACGAGCGCATGATGCCTACCCATGCAAGCCAAGATCTAAAGTACAAAATTGAAAGACCGGATTATGTAACCTTGACGGGTGCTCAGGTGGTAGCAGGATTTGAGGTTCAAGACGAGGACCGAAAACTTTATAAAGAGCAAGTGGCTTCCCCTCAAAAAATAGCAGTGGAGAATATTCCAGGAATGAGCGCGGTAAAAGTAAGGTGGATTGTGTCCTCCATCCAAAACCTAAAGGTGGAGGTAGATTCTGCCAAGGGGGGAAAGGCAAGCTGGAAAAAGTAATCACTTTGGAAATTAAATTCCCATTGCCCTTTAGGTAATGGGAATTTTCCTATAATGCAGTCCTGCTATGAGATCGTTTATATTTTTTTCTTTTTTCTGGATTGGGCTACAAGGGCTTTTGCTCGCGCAGCATGTCCCTTCCCTAGTCATAGTGTATTCCTCTTCCACTGGAAATACCGCTCAAATGGCTAAGGCGGTGGCTGAAGGGGCTTTGGCTGAGGGGGGAGTAGCGGTAAAGCTTGGCTCCCTTGTGGAAATCAGTACAAAGGATTTGCTTCAGGCTGATGCCATTGTACTCGGTTCGCCCGTGTACAATGCCAATGTGGACCCTAGGATGCAAGAATTTATCAATACCTGGCCTTTTGAAGGACGCCCTTTAAAGGATAAGCTGGGAGCTGTTTTCGTAAGTGGGGGAGGAATTTCCATAGGGGAAGAATTAGTCATGCTAAATTTGATCCACTCCCTACTTATTCATGGTCTTGTAGTTCTTGGTGGAGAAGAACCAGAAGCCGCTTTTGGGGCATCAGCCATTACTGGAGAGGCTCCGTTTGATACGGGCAAATTAGAGGAACTCTTTCTAAAGAAAGCCCATGGCTTGGGCAAGCGAGTAGCAGTCTACTTGAAAGCTAGTAAGTCTTAAGCTTAATTTTCCCTATAAATTTTTTCAGAAAGGCAGTTTAATTTTCTTCCCAACAAATTACTAGCCTACTTCGTTTTGCTGTAAAGAATAAATTCTAGGTCTGCTTGTAGGCTATATGCTTCTTGGTTAAAGAGAGCTTATGCTCTTTTCTGTTAAATTTTAAATGATAAATTTCAGTAAAAAATAGTATGCATGCAGACTATTTTCTATTTTAGTACGGAGGATGGGAAGAGGAAAAAATCAGGTTTGGCTTTGGCAAATGGACAAAAAAAATCCCGATCTGTCAAGATCGGGATCGTGGTGATAAGTGGACTCGAACCACCGACTCACGGATTTTCAGTCCGATGCTCTACCAACTGAGCTATATCACCATCCTTTTAAGTGTTGCAAAGGTAGAAATTTGAGTTTTCCCTACAAACCCTTTTCAGAAAAAATATAGACCCATCCCTCCCGGTGAGGAGTTACTAGAGACCTTATGAGCAGTATACCCCAGGTTGTTTTCGCTTTAGTTTTGGTAGTATCAGGATTTATCTTGTGGAAGAGGATACGCTTTCTCCGTAGAAATATTTTACTTGGCAAGGCGGAAACAAGGAAGGATCAAGCATCAAAGCGATGGAAAACCATGGCTTTGGTAGCTTTTGGGCAGCAGAAAATGTTTGCAAGACCCATTCCCGCCCTGCTACATGCCCTGCTCTATGTGGGATTTTTGGTCATCAATTTAGAAGTTTTCGAATTTGTATTGGATGGGCTTTTGGGAACACATAGGGTGTTGGCCCCTACCTTGGGCAAGGCTTATGTTTTTGCCATCAATGGCTTTGAATTTTTAGCTTTTGGGGTGTTGATCTCCTGTGTGATTCTTCTTTTTCGAAGGTATGTGCTCCGGCTAGCACGTTTTACCAAGCCTGAGCTCAAGGGATGGCCAAGACTTGATGCCACCCTCATTCTTGTGATCGAAATGGTGTTGATGTGTGCGATTTTGACCATGAATGCCGCCGACCAGGTATTGGCAAACCAAGCAGTAAGCCCCTACCTTCCTTTGCAAACGCTCTTTTTGAGCAGTCAAATCCAGCCCCTCCTTCAAGGATGGAGTACTGAGGAAGTTTTAATTCTAGAACGGGGGGCATGGTGGTTTCATATTCTAGGTATTCTAGGCTTTGCAGTATATGTTACCTTTTCCAAGCACCTCCATATTTTTCTCGCATTTCCTGCCACGTGGTACTCCAACTTGCGAGCCAAAGGCGAAATGGAAAGTATGCCCGAAGTGACCAAAGAGGTGCAGCTGATGTTGGGAATAGCTACTACTTCTGAACCTGCTCCTTCGGAGATGGGTCGATTTGGAGCGAAAGACATCAATGATTTGAGTTGGGTGAATCTCTTACAAGCCTATGCCTGTACGGAATGTGGTAGATGTACTTCTGAATGTCCAGCAAACTTGACTGGAAAAAAGCTTTCCCCAAGAAAAATTATGATGGATGTACGAGATCGTGTAGAAGAAGTTGGCAAAAGCATAGATGCTGGGGGTAAGGGACTGGAAGATGGAAAATCTCTTTTGGGGGATTACATTTCCAAAGAAGAACTCAACGCCTGCACCAGTTGCAATGCTTGTGTGCAAGCCTGCCCAATTTCTCTAGATCCCCTATCGGTTATTCTTCAAATGAGGAGATATGTAGCTATGGAAGAATCGGGTACTCCTGCGCAATGGAATACCATGTTTCAAAACATGGAGACTAGCTTTTCTCCTTGGAAATTTAGTCCTTCCGATCGCTTCAATTGGGCCGAAAAAGTAAAAGAAGAAGAAATGAAGTAAGGGAGGCCTTGAATCCGATATGGTCTCACCTCTAGTATCTAACGTCTAGTATCTACAATATGTCTACTTATCAAGTACCCACCCTAGCCGAAATGGCTGCTGCATCAAAAACCCCAGAGATCTTATTTTGGGTAGGTTGTGCAGGATCTTTCGATGAACGATACAAGATAGTGACCCAGGCTTTTGTAAAAATCCTCAATAAGGTTGGCGTCAGTTTTGCCGTGCTTGGTCCCGAAGAAGCCTGTACCGGCGATCCAGCGCGTAGAGCTGGAAATGAATTTTTATTTCAGATGCAGGCGGTAGCCAATATTCAAGTCATGAATGCCTACGAGGTAAAAAAAGTAGTGACAGCTTGTCCGCACTGTTTCAATACCATCAAAAATGAATACCCTGCCTTGGGAGGAAACTATGAGGTGATACACCATTCTCAATTTTTACAGCAGCTTATCCACGAAGGCAAAGTGGTGCTTCAAGGGGGTGGGGAATTTAAAGGAAAGAAAATCACTTTTCATGATTCTTGCTACCTAGGCAGAGCCAATGAGGTATATGAGGCTCCTCGAGAAGTAATCCAAGCCTTAGATGTGGAGTTGGTGGAAATGAAGCGATGCAAGAGCAAAGGGCTTTGCTGTGGGGCAGGGGGGGCACAAATGTTTAAAGAACCTGAGCCTGGAGCGAAAGACATCAATATTGAACGCACCGAAGAAGCGCTAGCAACTGGGGCGCAAGCCATTGCCGTAGGCTGTCCTTTTTGCCTTACGATGATGACGGATGGAATTAAAAACAAAGAGCGGGAATCCGACGTACAGGTAGTTGACTTGGCCGAGCTGGTCGCTAAGAGGATGGGAATTTAACCTTATCCTCTGCATCTTATTTTGTTTATTTGTCGTTAGAATAAATTGGAGTTTCGATAAACCTCGCTGTACATGTTTATCCCTTTTGAACAATTGCCTGATTCCTCCCGCATTTGGCTGTATGCTTCCTCTAGAAATTTTACCACAGAGGAAGAAGAACTTATTAGGAAGGTCTTGGTTGATTTTTGTAATGTTTGGAATTCCCACGGCAAAAGCATGCCTACTTCATTCGAAATTTTGCATCATCAGCTTCTCGTTTTTGCGGTAGATCAGAGCGAGCTGGGGGCTTCTGGGTGTTCTATAGACAGTTCGGTTCGTGCTTTGCGAGAGCTAGAGATTCGTTTGAACACCAATTTGGTTGACCAAGGGAAGATTACGATAAGAAATAAAGAAGGAAAGGTAAGGGTAGTTTCGGCTTTAGGAATCAAATCCAAAATAAATGAGGGGGAGATTACTGCAGAGCTAGAAGTGGTCCGGGCATCTCTACACACCAAAGCAGATCTTCAGCAACTTTGGGAGCCGGTGTTAAATAGTTGGATGAACAAATATTTTCCAAATTAATTGCGCATATTCGTCGCTAAACTTGACTTTAGGAGAAGATGAGACCATATTTTTTGATACCAGCACTCTTTCTGATCTTCCTTTTGGGAGCGTGTAAGAGCTTGGTCGAAAAAGGCAATGAGCAATTTTTATCCGGTCAGTACCAGTATGCCATAGGTTCATTTCGGCAAGTGCTCGCCCAGGATTCTACCAACCTTCGCGCTCATCAGGTAATTGCAGAAAGCTACAGGCTTTCCAATCGTATAGAAGCTTCTGTGCCCCATTACCAACTCCTTGTTGCTAAGGAACCAAGTTTTGATGGGTATTTTTATTTGGGACAAGGCCTAAAAGCCAATCAAAGGATGGAAGAAGCGAAAGCGGCTTACGAAGCAGCAACTACCTATACCTCCGACGATCGGCTTCTTGCACGAGTCAAAAAGGAAATAGAATCACTTCCTGTCTCAGAAAAGATCTCCGATTATTATTCCAATTACCAATTGGTCAATTACAGGGAGTTGAATTCTCCTGGCGCTGATTATGCCCCCATATTGAGTGAAAATTTTCTTTACTTCACTTCGGGCAGATCTTTTTCAGGAATTTATCCAGCCACAGGAACGCCCTATCACCAGCTTTTTCGTACCCAAGCGGATGGCCTGAAGGTAGATGTGGTGGGTATTGAAGCCTTACCTGAATTCGAAAATGAATTGGGCTTAAATCAGGCTGCGCTAGCGATAAGTCCGGATGGGAACACCCTGGTTTATGCTCGTGGAAATTCTACATCCCCGAAAGATTACCCAGAAACTACCTTGTATGTATCCTATTTTAGAGGTGCAGGATTCACGCAGCCCATTTGGATGCCTGTCAACAAAGACGAGACTTGGTGGAATTCTACCCCCGCCTTTAGTACGGATGGATCTGAACTTTATTTTGCTTCCAATAGACCAGGAGGATATGGTGGGATAGATTTGTACAAAGCTACCAAGCTAGCCAATGGAGATTTTGGAAATGCGGTGAATTTAGGGCCTACCATCAATACTCCGGACAACGAACTCTTCCCTCGACCATCCAAAGACGGAAAGTTTTTCTTTGCCTCGGATGGACATCCAGGTTTTGGTAAGCTAGATCTTTTAGTGGCGGAGAAAAATGAAAATGGTATTCAAGTCATTCGCAACTTGGGCCCTAGTTTTAATAGTAAGGGAGATGATTTTGGTATTTTCTTTACCGACTATCCAAAGGCGGGATACATTTCATCTAATCGGGAAGGAGGAGTGGGTGACGATGATATTTATTTTTTCGAAGACAAGACACCCAAGCCAAAAATCATTAATGTATTGTTGAACGTGTACACCAAAGTGGCGAAGACGGAAGCAGACTTAGTAATTTTGCCTCAGACTAGGGTGGTATTGTATGGCTCAGATAAAAAGCAAATGGGAGGTGATTTTTCTAATTCTCAGGGAAGGGTGCGCTTTACCTTGTCTCCAGAAAGTGATTATAGCATCATTGCCTCTAAAAATGGGTATTTTTCAAAATCTATTACCTACTCTACTCGAGGCAAAACTCCTGATCCCGCTACCCTAATTCAGGAAGTCACCAATGTTACCTTGGATACTACCATCATTTTGGATCAACTGATCTTGGAAAAGTCCATAGTCTTGGACAATATTTATTATGATTTGGATAAGGCTGAGATACGTCCAGATGCAGCATTGGAGCTAGATAAGTTGGTAAAAATTCTAAAGGATAATCCCAGCATTCGAATCGAATTAAGCTCACATACGGATTCCAGATCAAACGATGCGTATAACCTGAATCTTTCTCAAAGAAGAGCTCAGTCTGCAGTTGATTATATAGTTTCTCAAGGGATAGCTGCAGGTAGGTTAGTAGCCAAAGGCTATGGTGAGACGCAGCTTCTTATCAAGGAGGCCAAAACGGAAGAAGAGCATCAGACCAATCGAAGAACTGAATTTAAGGTGATTGAAATTAAGGAAAATTAAAGCTTGATGGCTTCACTTAATTTTTTGATTTCAAAGCCTCATAAATCAAGTCGTGGATTTGAGTTCGAATTCCTTCCTCTAGTAATTTATTATTGTTCGCGTTGGGATGTACCCTATTGGAGAGAAAGACATAGGTGAGTTGATTTTCTGGATCTGCCCAAACGGAAGTGCCGGTAAATCCGGTGTGGCCAAAGGTACTTTTTGGAGCTAACTTTCCTGCCGACCCCCCTTTTCCTTTTTCAGGTTCTGGTTTGTCCCATCCCCAACCTCTTCTACTTATAGTAGATTGGCGTTTGGTAAATGCTTCAATGGTTTGGGGTGAAAAAAATGTTATTCCCCCATAGGTTCCTTTATTGAGAAGCACCTGCATGATAACGGCCAAGTCATTGGCCGTACCAAAAAGACCTGCGTGCCCTGCCACTCCTCCGTACATGGCTGCTCCAGGATCGTGAACATAACCCTGTATATTCCTTTTTCTAAACGTGATGTCGTGTTCTGTAGGAGCAATGGTGGAAATGGGTATTTTTTTGAAAGGGGTGAAAGTCAGGCTATGCAAGCCTAATGGAGCGTAAAACTGTTGATCTAAAAACTCATCCAAGGGTTGGTTGATGATTCTTTCTAATACGGCCTGCATGAAATACATCGTTAAATCTGAATACACATAAGTATGCGGTTTGGGCAATAATTCAGATTCTACGGTCCATTTCCAAACGCTATCCCTAAGGCTAGGTATAGCGTACATGTCATTGGAAACAGGTAGGGAATAATCATAACTGCTCGAATCTTGATAATACCTAGGATCCCAATTTCCCGTTTTGACGGTTTTAGAATAATGGGGAATAAATGCTTTGAGTCCTGACTCGTGCGCCATGACATCCTTTAAAACCAGTGGGCCCTTGTTGGTCGCTTTGAGCTCTGGCAGGTAATCCCCTAGGGTTTTATTCATGTCAAGCTCTCCCCTGCTATGAAGAAACATGGCCACCAGAGTTGTAGCTGCTACCTTAGTAATTGAAGCCAAGTCATACACCGTAGAGGAAGTTACTGGGGCAGTTTTTTCGTAATCTACATGTCCATAGGATCGATCAAAAACGATGGTATTTTCCTTTGCTACCAATACACGACCGCCTGGGGCTGCTTGGATTCGAATCATGTGATCCATCAGATCATCGATCTTATTGAGAGTAGGACTATCCATCCCCACTTGCTCAGGGCTTCCGTAAATTAAACGGTCTGCCTTAGGAAGAGCTAACCCAGTTCCTTGGGTCATCGTAGGACTCAAGGAACTGGGAATACTTCCTTGGCTGGGCCTTGCCCCAAATAAAATTTCTGGCACCAGTTTTTGAGTATAAGAGGTATTTTCATAAGCTAGGACTACAGGTGAAACTCCTTCTACCAAAGAAGCAGCATAGGCATTTCCAAAGAGCACCGTAACTACCTTTTGCCTAGCAGCAAGCTGACGAATCAATTCCATATCACCTGGGGCAATCCCAAATTTTCTTTGAGGACTATTACTTAAGCCCATAAGTCCAACCACCAGCACATCGTAGTCCTCCAGTTGCTTCATGATCTGGTAATGTGCTGATTCTCCCAATGCCTTAGGAATAGAAAAATGATCTACTGGAGCGTAATTGTTGAGAAATTGACTAAAAACTTTTCCCTCATCCCCAATGCTTAGGCTTGCTATTCTTGTAAACTCTAGGTGATGTAGGGGCAAGACCCCTCGGGCATTGGAAGCTACGGTAATGGCACTAGCATACAAATTTTCGGCTAGCACTCTAGTTTTTTCCGTAGAAAGACGTTCTGCAATTTGGTAGGTATCTATTGGGGAATACCTATGCAATCCAGCCCAATATTTCGCTTTGAGTACTTTTTTTACTCGGCGATCTATTTCCTCAGCGCTAATAATTCCTTGCGCTACTGCTTCTAGGATAAGGGCTTTAGCTTCTTTTACATTTCTGGAGTGAAGGAGCACATCGTTACCAGCCAGAAGGGCTTTTAGCTCTACTTCTCCAGGTTTACCAAGATTGGCCACACCTTCCATATTTAGGGCATCAGTAAAAATTAGCCCTTCAAAATTCATTCGTTGTTGAAGTAAGTCTGTAACTACAGCTTTCGATAGGCTGGTGGGTAATTTGGCTTCTTGGTCCAAGCTAGGAACGTGGAGGTGGGCTACCATCACGGACATTAGGTTTTCCTTAAACAGCTCTTGATAAGGATAGAGGTCTACTTCCCAAATCCGTTTTTCTGGATGCAGTATACTGGGCAATTCAAAGTGGCTATCCAATTCTGTGTCACCATGTCCTGGAAAATGCTTTGCATTTGCCATAATTCCATTTTCTTGAAGCCCTTTCATGTAGGCGATTGCTCGAGAAGTAACTTGTTCTCTTTCTGCTCCAAAGGCCCGAAATCCTATCACTGGATTATTAGGGTTAGAATTCACATCCACGACGGGAGCAAAATTTACATGCATCCCCAAGATTTTAAATTGTCTAGCAATTTCAGCACCCATGGCATGGATTTGCTTGGGGTCTTGAATGGCACCCAGGGTCATGGCTTTAGGAAAATTGTCAACCGAATCAAGACGCATGCCTATGCCCCATTCGGCATCCATACCAATCAATAAGGGGGTTTTGGATTGGGCTTGATAAAAGTTGGTTAGCCTCGCTTGTCTGTTGGGTCCTCCTTGAAAAAAAAGAAGACCACCGATGTGTTCCTCTTGAATGAGTTGGCTAATTTCTTTTACATGAGCTTGGTCCTTGTTAGAATATGCCGCCACCATAAACAACTGTCCCAAGCGCTCCTCAAAGGTCATGGCTTGAAATACACTATCTACCCAATGCATTTGCAATTCAAGCTCCCTGCTCTTCAAAGGATCTTCATTCTTCCAAAAAGGTGCCGACTCTCCATAGGTCATCAGTCCTAAGGTAAGAATCCAAGAAAATAGGGTTCTTATGCGTGGGCTCATGGAAGAGATTGGAATAAATTCTGTATTTTTAGCTAACTTTGAAGGGTAAATGGAGCTAATTTTTGTTTTTCATTCTCCAAGAGTTCTTGGCACAGAAAAGCAAACGAATCCTAATGTACCAAATTAATGAAGTTTACCAAATATCTCCATGGAGTAAAAGGATAACTCTATATGGGAAATGGTAAGGCAGGAGGGTCTTCTCAGCCTGGACCTGAACATCACCCCAAAGGCCATATACATAGCAAGTCATGAAACTTCCTTCCATTTTTAAAACCGCCTCGCACCAAAGATTTGCCATTAAAACAAGGTATTACGATCCCATCAAGGAGGAGCTAGAGGAGCGTACCTCAAGAATTAAAAAGGAATTGGAAGAGGAGGGGGCCATCGCATCTTCCTCAGAAGAGGAGTCGGCTCGTAGGTCAAGTTCCCTGAAGGGCTCTTTTTCCTCCCATAGGGGAATGAAGCATAAGAATACCCATGTCTTCAATGCCTCTACCTTGATCCGAACCTTTCTATTTTTAAGCATGGTGACCGCAGCCTTTGGGTACATTTACTTGGGACCAGTGATCTTTACCTACATGGGCTATGGCGCATTAGTATTGGGAGGGGTTTACTTCTTTTTCAAGTTTAAAAGGAAGCGTACCAATGTCTGATATTATTCAGCTCCTTCCTGATGCCATTGCCAACCAAATTGCTGCGGGGGAGGTTGTTCAACGACCTGCGTCTGCGCTTAAGGAATTGTTGGAAAATGCAGTAGATGCCAAAGCCACTCAAATTCAGGTTTGGATAAAGGATGCAGGAAAACAGTTGATCCATGTCATTGACAACGGTAGGGGAATGTCTGCCACCGATGCCAGGATGAGTTTTGAACGCCATGCCACTTCCAAGATTCGGAGTGCGCAGGATTTATTTGCCATCCGTACCCTTGGATTTAGAGGTGAAGCCCTCGCTTCTATTGCAGCCGTGGCACAAGTAGAACTCAAAACACGTCAAGAAAATGCAGAGTTGGGTACTTTACTCCAAATCGAAGGATCTGAAGTAAAAAAGCAAGAACCCATAGCCACTGCGGTGGGTACCTCCGTGGCCATGAAAAATTTATTCTTTAATGTGCCTGCAAGGAGAAATTTTTTGAAGTCCAATCCCGTGGAAATGAGACATATCGTCGACGAATTTCAGCGGGTAGCTCTCTCCCACCCCGAAATTGGGTTTTCCTTAGTTCAACAAGATTTAGAAACGTATCACCTTTTGCCAAGCAAGCTTAGCCATCGAATTGTTGGCATTTTTGGCAAATCCTCACAAAATCAATTGGTCCCTTGCGAAGAGGATACTCCTCATCTTAAGATCAAAGGATATGTAGGTAAACCCGAATATGCGAAGAAGACCAAGGGAGAACAGTTTTTCTTCGTCAATAACAGGTATATCAAAAGTAGCTACCTACATCATGCAGTGAGCACAGCCTTCGAAGGCTTGATCCAGGCAGATCAGCATCCCTTCTATGTTTTGTTTTTGGAGATTGATCCAGCGCATATTGACATCAATGTGCACCCTACCAAAACAGAAATCAAGTTTGAGGACGAGCGGACCGTCTATGCCGTGCTTCGTGCTGCGGTTAAGCAAGCTTTGGGAGCCCATCATGTCATGCCCGCCTTGGATTTTAGTATGGATGTCAATTTTCAGGAAAATTGGACCAAGAATCCTTCCACTGCTTTGGAATTGGATAGAGAATATAGTTATAAAACCTACAATACTCCTGAATTTCAAAAAGCAGCTGTAGCAGGCTGGGAGCGCCTGTTTGATGGGGATGTCCCTAAAGCAACGACCTGGCCCAATACCCAAGTTTCAAAGGAGGATCAGGAAATTCTTACTTTTCCAAGTAGAGCTTCTGCAGAGGAGGTATTGCCCCCTTCAGCCGTAGAAGTGCAGGAAGGGACGGGTACTACATTTCAGGTAGAGCTTAGCTATATCGTAGCCCAAATGTCAACGGGGGTACTGATTGTAGACCAGCAACTCGCCCACGAACGTATTCTTTACGAACGCTACCTCAAACAGTTGCAGGCCTCTCAGGGCAGCTCCCAACAATGCCTTTTTCCATCCACCCTCACCCTTAATCCAGGAGATTTCTCTCTGGTCATGGATATGTTACCCGAACTTTATAGCCTTGGATTTCAAGTGGAGGAATTTGGAAAGGATACTATTGTCATCCAAGGAGTACCTGCAGATACCCAGGTAAAGAACGAAAAAGAGCTCTTTGAGGGGTTGATCGAGCAGTACAAAAACTTTAAAAGTGAGCTTTCTTTGGACAAAAAAGAAAATTTGGCTCGTTCATTGGCCAAAAGGTCTTCTCTAAAAAAGGGCCAACGCCTGGATGCACGAGAGATGGAAACCTTGGTTGGACAATTATTTGCCTGTCAAAATCCAAATTATTCGCCTTCGGGGAACAAAACCTTTGTAAAATTGGATTTACCTAGCATACACGCATTCTTTGCCAAATAATATGTTTAGAAATATAACGCCCGTTGTACAGCGACTCCTACTCATTAACATTGCCATCTTTTTGGCAGGTAATTTTTTTATTCCTGTACTCGACGATTGGTTTGCACTTTACAACATAAATAGCCCCCTATTCAAGCCTTTCCAATTCCTCACCTACATGTTTATGCATGCAGATTTTTGGCATTTGTTTAGCAATATGTTTGGATTAATGATTTTTGGACCGATCTTGGAGCAATTTTTAGGACCCAAGAAGTTATTCATCTTGTGGATGGTCTGCGGGATGGGAGCCGGAGTCTTGTATTCGGGATATACCTTGGTGCAGTACAGGAATTTGGAAGACAAGGTCTTGGCTTTTGAATCCAACCCCGATCCAGAGTATTTCAATAGGCTTGTCATCGAAAATAAAGGATATTTTACCCAAGAGGTATTTGATTTTGTGGATCAATACAGCAGAAACCCGCAGGATCCGGCACATATCCAACAAGCCGAACAAACCTTGCAAAATATCCTTAGACTGCAAGTCAATCAGCCTATGGTGGGAGCTTCGGGAGCCTTATTCGGCATCTTGGTTGCCTTTGCCATGTTGTTTCCCAATACCCAACTTTTCTTACTCTTTCCTCCCATGCCTATCAAGGCCAAGTATTTGGTGTTTTTTTACGGGGCTTACACCATTTATAACGTATTAATTACCAATCCTAGCGATAATGTAGCTCATTTTGCCCACCTGAGCGGATTGGTGATTGGTGCCATCCTAGTTTACGTTTGGAAAAAAAATAGAACTAATTTTTACTAACATGTACGGGGGTTTTTGGGACAACTTAAAGAATGCATTCAAGTACAGGGACAATAGCTTGTATAAGATTATCGCCATCAATTTGATTGTTTTTTTTGTGTTTTTGTTGGCTCGGGTATTTTTGACCCTATCGGGATTCGGAGAGCTTTATCAATCAGGTTTGCGATTCCTGATGATGCCTGCCTCACTGTCCAGCTTTATTACACAACCTTGGTCCATGTTGACCTATATGTTTTTGCATGAAGGAGTTTTTCATATCCTTTTTAACCTTCTTTTTTTGTATTGGTTTGGACTCGTGGTTCATCAATATTTAGGCAGTAGAAGGCTTGCAAACTTGTACCTATTGGGGGGATTGTTAGGTGCTGGTTTTTATATGCTTATTTATAATTTGGCCCCTTACTTTCGAGACTCGGTAAATGACTCCATGATGCTAGGTGCCAGCGCTGGGGTATTTGCAGTGGTGGTAGGTGCTGCTACTGTAGCCCCTCATACTACTTTTTTCTTGCTCTTTTTGGGGCCTGTAAGGATCGTGTACATTGCTGCCTTCTATGTCATTTTATCCTTTGCCAACTCCGTAGGATCCAATGCTGGGGGAGAAATCGCGCATTTGGGAGGAGCCCTTTTTGGGTTTTTTTACGTGGTATTGTTGAGAAAAGGAAAGGATTTAGGAACTCCTATACAAAAGGTGGGGAGCTTTTTTGAAAATCTTTTTACCAGACGCCTACCTAAAGTAAAAGTAAGTTACCGAAAAGCAGGGGGAGAAAGTACTTCAGCAGCCGATTCAAAAAGGGAAACAATCCTACAGGAGGAAGTGGATAGGATTTTAGATAAAATCGCTCAAAAAGGCTACGATGGATTAAGCAAGGAAGAAAAAAGAAAGCTTTTTGAATTTAGTAAAAAATAAATGGGCTTGAATTAATCCGAATTCCTCTAAAATACGGGATTACTAGTACCCAATTCCTTACTTATTTATCGGTAATACCAATCCAAATCGAGCATAGGTTTGTCGAATCCCTTGGCTTTGGAATTTAAATTCTGAACTCAAACCAAGCCAAGAAGTCAGAGGTACTACGGCTCCTACCCCCACATTGGCCTCACTAGTTGATCTTCTAGTGCCTGCAGCATTAGGTTGGGTATTTTCAGTAGTTAGACTGTAGCCCGTGAGTACATAAACTTGAGATTTTCCTTGGGAGAGGTAATACCGGAGATCAGCACTAAAATTTCCTGCTTTTCCTACAGCGGGAAAGAGCTGGGTATAGTTGGGCATAAAGCCAAATTGAGGAGAGAAGAAATACTCCCATCCTGCACCTATGCCAGGTTCTTGCATTCTCAGGCCGTATTGCCCCAAGACATGTATTCTAGAATCTCCCTGTTCTTGACCAAGTAAGGGGAGACAGCATAGGATAAAACCTAAACTTATAAGTAGGAATTTTTTCATGGTGATTACTACAGTCAAAAATAGAAATCTTTTGTAAAACCTTTATTGCAAGCGGGTGACTAGGCGACCCAACCTGCCTTGCTTGTCGATTCCTTCTACCACCACTACATGCTGGGTGGCCGTATCTGAGTTGAAATATTCTATGCTCGCTTTGCCGGCAGCATCCGTCTGGACCAAGGGGCTCCAAAATAGGGTAGCTCTTCTATCTGTGGTGGAGGGGCTTTTTATGTCATATTTTGGAGAGTAAAAAACTTTGGGAATTGCATAGCCACTATACCTTGTCACCAAAGTCCCGCCAGCAGAGGTGTAGGAAAGACCTGCGCCTGTTTTGGTGTAGACGGCGATGACGCCATTTCCCCCCTGAGATCCGAAAATAGCCGTACGAGAGGGGTCCTTAAATACTTCAATGGACTCCACACTCCTTGGACTGATTAGGGAGATGGTACTGGCATCCACGGGCACATTGTCCAGGAGGTACAAGGGTTCTGTGCCTGCTTGTATGGACCCAACGCCACGAATTTGCACGCTTGCCGACACCCCATTGAAATTGACCCGCACTCCTGCAACTCTGCCTTGTATCATTTGAAAAATGTTGCTGTAGCCTTCTCCTCCTGGTATTTCTTCTGGCTTCAAGGTGGCATCACCTGACCCGTATAATTTTCGAGATTGGGTTTGTTCTTCCTGTAGGGTATTCGCTTCAATGGTTATTCCTTCTAGATCGGTAACTTCTTCTCCAGAACTTAATTGCTGCATAAGTCTTCTTGCCTCTACAGAGGCGATCAATTCTTTAGGCCAAAAGACGTCTTTGGGATAGCTGCCCTCAAGCATCTGGAAATGGGGCTTTTTCACTAGCAGGGAAAGGTCAATAAAATTTTTAGCCCTACTGTCTTCTGCGGTGAGGGTCAAGGAAGTGGAGTCTTGGTAGTTGAGGTCGGTCAATAAAAATGAGCCATCTGGTCCATACTCGGTAGAAAGCAATTCTATGCCTTCACCCACAAGGGCCGTAATTTTTCCACCCCCCAAGCCTTTTTTGGTGGGGTATTTTTCAGTGATTGTTCCTTGCACAGTAATTCCTTGTTCTATGTAATATCCTTGATCGGGATATACTTCGTTGAAAACATCCTTCCAAGTAAATCGGGTCCAACCGTGGGTGAGCATGACCCAATCAAGTTCCTCTTTGATGATAGGACTTTGATTTTGAAAATAATATCCTGGACGATATACAGTGCCTTTAAGGTCAGAACTTAGCAACAAATGAGAGTGTATAGTTCCATAGATCTCGCTTTCATCTTGCACCTGAGCAGCGTCTACTACCGAAAGGGATAGACTGGCAAGTGAAGTGCTATCTTGGAATTTGCTTGCCAGAGTAAAGGATACTTTAGATCTAGGAGATAAGGACTCTGACAAGGCAGTTAAGGTGAGTTGGAGTTGGTCATTACCCTGGACAAATACCAGTCGCTCCAAGAGCGTTCTTCCAGACTCGTCCAAAACACTTAGGGTATTGATTCCGCTAGGCAAGTTTTTTTTCGGTATTCGAACGCCCCATATCCCATTAAAAAGTTTGCCTTGGATCATGTAATTAATTAATCCTCGGGTATGAGACACCAATAGCAAATTTCCCTCTACATCTATTCCTTGGACCATCGCAGCAATATAGTTGCTATCTTCCCCCTGCTGTACCTGTATCGTTATACCGGAGGACATGGCTTTTTGTATAGAAATACTTCGCTTTTCACCAAAATTGGGTTCAACAACTAGAGCAGTATACGCTTCCCGTTGAGGAATGAATTCGATTTTCCCTAATCCTGCCTTATTCGTGCTAAAAGTGGCGGAAGGTTCTCCTTCTAAATTTCCAGTCAATACTACAGGGCTTCCATCGGGGTAAATCGCTCGAATGGCAAGTTTTGATTTTTTTCCTATGATCCAATTGCCTCCCTCGGGTAAGAACTGAATGTCTGCCGTATGCAAGGCATAGGGGAGCTTGATGTTGTGGGTGAGCACGTATCCCGGTTGCTCTTCAAAAGATAAAGCAAGGTGCTGGGAGGGATGCGGTCGGTCTGGAATGGCGAATGAAATAGAGGTTTCTCCTAATGCATTGAGTTGAAGGCTTTGGGAATGAAGAATCTCTTCACCGGCAATAGCTTGAAGGTCTACTTTGGCATTGCTCAAGGCTTCTCCCGAGGAAGATACCGCTAGGATGGATACTTGGTACAGTATTTTTCCTTCGGCTGCAGTTATGGAATTCACTTCTACTTTTGGGAGAAAAGACCCTCCAAAGGCATCCACGATGCTGACTTTTTGGAAAAAAAAATAGGCTTCTCCAAAATTTTTCATCCATGCTGTGTAGGCTTTGAGTTGGTAGGTGCCTGTTTTTCCAAAATTTGGAATTTTAAAATCCCCAGCCCCTCTACCTTGATCTAAGGAGACAATTTTTTGAGCAATCAGAAGGCCATCCCCGTCAAATAAATCAACGTAAAGGGTCTTGCTCATGGGAGAGGGTACCTGTGTTCCTCCTGCCACAAGGTAGGCAGAAAACCAAAGGTCCTCCCCTAAGGTATAGGTAAACTTATCGAGATGTAGGTAGGCTTTTTCTACAGGAAAATCTTCTTGGTACTTGGTGAAGTAGGTTTGAATTTGCTGAGGTAGAGAATCTTGCCCTAGAGCTGGAAGGGCTGCAAGGAGATTACTAAAAAAAAATAACCGGATGTAAATGAAATTCATAAAAAAGGCAGTTGGAGTAGTTAAGGATGTATACCTAATTTTTCCGTCCAAGGTTTTAGTGGGAAAAATTTAAGGGTTGTTTTGAGGATGTAGTTGAGCGACCTCATTTTTATTGGCCAATTGACCACAGGCAGCATCGATATCTTGACCTCTTGATTTTCTAATTTTCGCTACAATCCCTTGACCCTCCAAAATCTTAACATAGAGGTCTATGGCCTCCTGGGAAGCTTGCCTAAATTCCCCTGCATCGATAGGGTTGTATTGTATAAGGTTAACTTTAGAAGGGATGATTTTACAAAATTTTGCTAGGGCTTTGGCGTGGCGCTCGTCATCGTTGATGCCCTCCCAAACCACGTATTCGTAAGTCACTTTTCTTTTGGTATGCAGGTACCAATACCGAAGCGCATCTTCAAGTTCCTCTAGAGGATTTACAGCATTGATGGGCATCAGTAGTGTACGCGTTTCGTTAATCGCCGCATGAAGGGAAATGGCTAAGTTAAATTTTACCTGATCATCTGCCATTTTTCGAATCATTTTGGGTATGCCTACCGTGGAAAGGGTAATTCTTTTTGGGGCCATGCCCAATCCATCCGGAGAGGTAATTTTTTCAATGGCATCCAAGACATTGGCATAATTGAGTAGAGGCTCTCCCATACCCATAAATACGATATTGGTTAGGGGTCTTTGGAAGTAGGTTTCCGCTTCTTCTTTGATGGCCACCACCTGATCGTAGATTTCATCCGGATTTAGATTTCTCATCCGCTTTAATCGTGCAGTAGCACAAAAATTACAATCCAAACTACATCCTACTTGCGAAGAAATGCAGGCCGTGATTCGCTTTGTAGTTGGGATGAGGACCGATTCTACGATTTTATCATCGAATAATTTTACGGCATTTTTGATGGTCCCGTCTTGGCTATGCTGCATGAGATCTACCCGAACGTGGTTGATGGAAAAATGGATTTTTAGCAATTCTCGGGTAGGTAAGGAGAGGTTGCTCATGTCATCAAAATTTTTCAAGGATTTATTCCAAAGCCATTCGTAGACCTGTTTGGCTCTAAATTTTTTTTCCCCTTGAAGAACAAAAAATTCTTCTAATTCCGATAAGCTTAATTTTCGGATGTCTTTTTTATAGATTTCCACTACACAAAGGTAGGTATTCCTAGTGGGATTGCAGAAAAAACCTCTTAAGTAAGAGCCCCAGGTGATCATCGGTATGATTTGATGACGAATTTTTTTTCTATTGAATTTTTTCCTCCATTCTCCCCGCCTTTTCTAAGAAAAAGAAGTGGATTCAGGAACTTATGCCTTATTTTTGCAGCAAAATCTATCACGCCTAGCTATGCGCCAATCTTGGTGGAAAATTCTAACCGTACTGCTCTTGGTCTATACCTTGGTGGCAGGATTGATGTTGGAGGTTCCTCGGCTCCCTATTCTGAATGAAACCATACGTGCCTTACATTTTCATGTAACCATGTGGTTTGGTATGATTCTGATGCTAGGGGTGGCCTCATTTTATAGTATCAGGTACCTTAGAAGCAACCGTATTCAGGACGATGATGTGGCGGTAGAATTTACCCATGCAGCTATCCTATTTGGAATATTGGGCATTGCTACGGGGATGCTTTGGGCAAAATTTACTTGGGGAGAATATTGGAGTGGAGACCCCAAGCAAAACGCTTCAGCCATAGGCTTGTTGATGTACATGGCCTATGTGGTGTTGAGAGGGAGTATGACAGATGCTCAGCAGCGTGGAAGGGTTTCGGCCGTTTACAATTTATTTGCATTTGCTGCTTTCATCCCTTTGATCTTTGTCTTGCCAAGGTTGACCGACAGCCTCCATCCAGGAAATGGTGGAAATCCCGGATTTAATGCCTATGACCTAGATTCTAAGTTGAGATTGGTTTTTTATCCAGCCATACTTGCTTGGACACTCTTGGGTACGTGGATGGCAACACAGCGTATTCGTCTGCGTAGGATAAGCCGAGAAATAGAAGAGAAACTATTAAATTCCTAGAGAAATGAAGAAAACACTTTTTGTCCTGCTGATGTTACTTTCTTTAGTGGGTAAAGCTCAAAATAAAATCGAGGTCACTGCGGCAGATTATTCCAATACTTCTGTAGAAATGGCTGATCTGATGCGTTCAGAAGGAAAAATATACGTGCTAGTGGGTATTATAGTGCTGCTTTTTTTAGGATTGCTGGGATATATGGTTTTCACCGATAGAAAGCTAGCCCGTTTAGAAAAAGAGATTAGGAGAAGTTAATTGGATGATATCATGAAAAAAAGACATGTGATTGGGTTGGGGGTGATTGCCATAGCAATAGTGATCATCATGAGTTCCATAGGGGATGCAAGTAGTTATGAAAACTTTGCCACAGCCCTAGAAATGAAGCAGAATGGGGAAGATAAGGCCATACATGTCGTAGGGAAGTTAAAAAAAGATATTTCAGGAGAAGTTCAAGGAATTGAGGTTCGAGAAGATAAAACATCATTTACATTTCTATTGGTAGATACAGAAGGGACAGAACAAAAAGTATTTTACAACCAACCGGTTCCGGCTGATTTTCAGCGTTCCGAGCAAGTGGTAGTCATCGGCTCATACAGAGACAATGAAATTTTTGTTGCCGATAAAATCCTAATGAAGTGCCCATCCAAGTACCAAGAGACTACGGTGACTGCGGGTAATTTGTAATGGCAATCCATTTCTAAGCACAGTAACATGATCAATACCTTTGTAGGTAATTTTGGACACCTGTCTACCTTGATCGCCTTTGTAAGCGCAGTGGTGACAGCCTTTGCCTACAGTCAATATTTTAAGGCTAACGAACTAGACAAGCCTAGCTGGAGAAGATTTAGCCGAGTCAGTTTTTATGTTCATGCGGTGGCTACGCTCCTGATAGCAGGGTCTCTTTTTGAAATCATTTACCATCAGCGGTACGAGTATTTTTATGCCTTCTCCCATAGCTCTAAGGCTCTTCCCGTACATTACATGATCTCCAGTTTTTGGGAAGGTCAGGAAGGAGCATTTATCCTTTGGGCATTTTGGAATGTAGTTTTGGGATTATTTTTGGTTCACTCCAATAAATTTTGGGAAGCCCCAGTCATGGTGGTATTTGCCTTAGTCCAGGCTTTTTTAATTTCCATGATTTTAGGGGTAGTGGTGGGAGACTTAAAGATTGGAAGTTCACCCTTTATTCTCTTGAGAGACGCTACTCAGGCCCCAATTTTTGAAGTAAATCCAGACTTTATTCCTGAAGACGGGACTGGTTTAAACCCCTTGCTCCAAAATATTTGGATGGTCATCCATCCTCCTACCTTATTTTTAGGGTATGCCTCCACCTTGGTTCCCTTTGCATTTTTGATAGCTGGATTAGTTACCAAGAGATATGCGGAATGGATTCGACCCGCATTGCCTTGGGCGATTTTTTCTGCCATGATTTTGGGGATGGGCATTATCATGGGTGCCTATTGGGCGTACGTCACGCTCAACTTTGGGGGCTATTGGAATTGGGATCCTGTAGAAAATGCGGTATATGTCCCTTGGCTTATTCTGGTAGCAAGTATACATACCATGATTACCTTTAAAAAGAGCGCCACGGCCTTGAAGACCTCTATTGTATTGGTAATACTTAGTTTTATTTTGGTGCTGTATGCTACTTTCCTAGTGCGCTCTGGAGTCTTGGGCGACGCTTCAGTCCATTCCTTTACGGATCTTGGACTGTCTGGACAATTGCTGATTTACATGTTTTTTTTCATGGCTGTTGCCATATTTCTTGCAGTTAGGGCATGGAAGCATATTCCAAGTTCACCTAAGGAAGCCTCTATATATTCTAGAGAATTCTGGATTTTCTTGGGGGCAATTACCTTGAGCTTGATGGCTTTTCAGGTGATTTTACCTACTTCTATACCTGCATGGAATGCTTTGGTGGAGAGCTTTGGGGGGATTTCCAACATGGCACCTCCAGCAGACCAGGTGCAGTTTTATACCAAATTCCAACTCTGGTTTGCCATCGTCATTGCCTTGCTCACGGCAGTGGGGCAGTTTTTTTGGTGGCAAAAGATGGACAAAAAAGCATTGAAGGACGCATTGTTAATGCCCTATCTCGTAGCTATGGTTTTGGCTGCTGCAATCATTGTAATGACGAAAGTTTACGAATGGAAGTATATTTTGATAGTCCTGTCGGGTGTATTTACCATAGTGGCCAATTCGGTAATTTTAGTGAAACTTTTAAAAAAATCCACCTTTAAATTAGCCGGTGGATCTTTGGCTCACATAGGATTAGGAATGATCTTGATCGGCATCATGTTTAGCTCTGGGTATTCTGAGGTCATCTCCATCAACATGTCTGGACTTACCTACAGCAACAGTTGGGAAGATGAGATGAATAAGGAGCATGTCTTGCTTTGGATCAATAAACCTACGCAGATGAAGGATTACACGGTTATTTATCGTGGGCGCCAGAAAAAAGTAGAAGGAGTGCCGGAGTACGTTCCTGCAGATTTGTTGGCTTCTACCGGGAAGGTGAATGAAGCGATTGCATTGAAGGATTATAAAACCTATTTCAAAAAGGGGGATCTCCTAAAACTTGTTCTGGAAGAAAACGATTACTTTAAAATTGACTATCTCAAAAACGAGACGCTTCAATTTTCACTTTCCCCCATGTCTCAATTTAATGAAGGAATGGGAGGCTTGATTTCTTCTCCTGATTCAAAAATTTACTTAAATCGGGACCTTTACACTTACGTGGCGGCTATGAATGATTTTTCCGATCCAGATTGGAAGGAAGATGAAATCTATGAGGTATCCCCAGGTGAGCAATTTCATGTCGCCGACTTTGTCACCTATTTTGATGGGGTAGAGGTATTGAAAGAATTAGAAGGATACACCTTGAAAGAGGGAGATATTGCAGTAAAGGCAAAAATTAGGATTTTGGATTACGATGTGGAAAAAATTCTTGAGCCTACGTTTATCGTTAGCAATAATCAAGTAGGTAAATTACCTGTAGAAGACGCGGATTTAGGGCTGAAAATTAGCTTTGAAAATATTTTACCTGAACAAAACAAATTTGTTTTTAAGGTAAATCAATACCAAAAGGATTATGTGGTCATGAAGGCCATTGTAAAGCCCTACATTAATGTCCTATGGATAGGTACTTTGCTCTTGCTTCTAGGATTTTCGGTGGCCATTTACCGAAGATTTGATGAGTTTGTGAAGATGCGAGACAAGGGGGTAGAATAAATTCCCTTAAAAATCCTGTACCTGGAAGGTATACTCTTCTAAGGATACATTTTCTGGATTGAACGGATCGCTTTGAACCAATTGTACGGTTATTTTATCGTATTCTTCTGCATCTTCAAATTCTTTTAAATAAAGTTCAGCACACTCACGGGCAAGAATTTCTCTGTTTTCTGCCAAGATTTTAGGATCACCATTTTCAAGAATCAAAAAAATAACGGATTCCTCTACTCCATTTTCGGAAGATTTAGAAAGGCTGACGCTGGTAGAGGTGAAGCCTCCCAAAGCTCGGAGTTGTTCTGATGGCATAAATCCTCCCCCGAGTAAGGACTCCATCCCGCCAAATGCAAATCGGGCGAGCTCTTCTGGAGCACAACTGCAGCTACTTAGGCAAAAGAAAAGAAGGGGTAGGAAGTACTTTATTTTTTTCATTTCCTAGAATAGTTTTTTAAACTCTCCCTTTGTGAATTACCCTCATCATGTTAAGTAAAGATAAAAAATTGCGAATAGCCTTCCTTTTAAACCTGGGCAACCTAAAACTTGATTTTGTAATAAACGAAGCGCTTGTCCTCAGGATTTTTAATTCTAGTAATCAATTCTATACCTTTTTTCTCTTTGTAATTCGCATTCATTGCTTTTATTAGCCTGGAGCGTTTTATTCTTTTCGAATCAAAGTTGAGGATTTGATCTATTCCTAGTAGTCCATCAAAGGTCTCTGTAGTTAATCTTTCTCCATCAAAGTGAACTAAGCAATGAATTAGGCCTTGTATCACTTCATCCCCCGCAGCTGAAAGTTTTGGTTCATCCAAGGGGCTTTGGGAAGTGTTTGAGACTTTCTTATTTTTTCTTTTTACCATCCACCATCCCCCAAGGGTGAGTAGGACAAGGACCAAAAGGATGACATAAATGCCTTGGGGATATGTGCTGCTTTTCGGTTCTTTTAAATAGGTTATTTGCCCGATTTCCTCTGAGTTTTTTAGCAAACTATCCAAATCGAGCACTACATTTTTACCCTCCGTAGCACTCCCCATTTCATAATCGAAATAAGAAATTTTATTTCCTATAGTTTCAAAATAGGAAGACTCTGACATGTCAAAGGTATTGACTCCATGGTGGAGAAATAATTTCCCTCTTTCTTTTTCTATAATCACCCACAATCTCCAACCCAAGGAGGGCAATTCTGAATTGGATATAAGAAAACCATAGTCCTGGGTTTCATATAAATAGGAAATATTTGAATTAACAATTTCAGCAAGGTCAATTCCTTTGGTCTCAAATTTTATAGGATACCAGGATTTTTGTTCCCAATCCAAAAAATATCCATGGTCTTCTTTTTCTTGTATGGGAATGCGTAGATTATTGTAAACTCCAAAAATAGAGGTCACTCCTTTTTTGCTATGAAAGGACCCTATGGGAAAATAGTCGAGGGGTTGATTTTTGATTTGCATCAGTTCCCATGAACCCAAGAGGCTATCAAACTTCAACAAATCCACATGATGAAGCCAAAAGCCTTGACCGCCTAGGATATGATACGCCTCGTCTCTAAAAAATACACTTGGTCCACAGGTATACCCTCTATTCATGTAGCGGTACTCTTTGATTAATTTCCCATCGATGATGGAGTAAAAATCTAGGGAACAATGGATAAAGACCTTTAGCTTATTTTCTTCTTTTGAATAGACAAATTCATAGGTACTAGGAGTTTTTTTATAGATACTATCCAACTCTTCTAGGAGCTCTTTAGTGACCAAGCCATTTAAGAAAGTGTCTCTATCACTGTAGGCCCACTTGGAGGTAGTCACTTTTAGCCCATAGAATTCCTGGGCCTTTCCCTCGAATGGGAAAAGTGATACTATAAATAGGAGTAGAAAAATAAAAGATAATTTCCTGGGCATAGAATGAGGGGAGTCTTTCTCTCTCTTGTGTGTTACTATTTTAATTAAAATAAGTTGAGTTTAAAAATTAGGTTTAGGTGAAAGGCCCGAGGTGAATGTGCCATGGATTGATTACAATCTAAAAAATAACAAGGAATAAATCTGAAAAAATCATGTTTGTTAGGTAAGAATCAAGAGATGATTCTTAGTTGAACAAAAAAATCTATAGCTTTTGCACAAATTTTTCCGAAAAGATCCTGTTGGAGAATGCCAGAATCTTTGGAGTGAGTGATATAATTTCCCGCAGGCTTGCGGGACGCTCCTCTAGTCCTCGTCTTAGAACTAGGAAAATCTAATACAATTAAAAGTGGAGGATAACGGATTCGAACCGATGACCCCTACACTGCCAGCGTAGTGCTCTAGCCAACTGAGCTAATCCCCCAAATGAGTTGCAAATATAGATGCTCTGGCTTACCCTGCAAAGCATTTATTTATTCCTGAGCATAATTTATTCGGGTAAGGATGCTTCTTCCCAAAGTAACCTCATCGGTAAACTCAAGTTCTCCTCCCACAGGAATTCCTCTAGCTATACTACTTACCTTAACTCCAGTAGGCTTTAGAATTTTGCCAACATAAAAGGAAGTGGTGTCTCCTTCCATGGTCGCGGAAAGTGCTAGAATGACTTCTTTAATCTCCCCTTTGGAAATTCGTTCTACTAGTCTTTCGCAATGCAACTGCTCAGGACCAATTCCTTGGATGGGGGAAATAACGCCTCCAAGCACGTGGTAAAGTCCTTGGTATTGGTTGGTATTTTCTATGGCCAATACGTCTCCACTATCCTCGACCACACATACCACGCTTCGATCTCTTTTTTGATTTTGGCAAATGCTACAGGTGTCCTCGTCCGAGAGGGAGTGGCATTGGGAGCAATACTTTACTTCCTCCCTCATGCGCGTCAAGGACAAAGCAAGCGCAGAAGTAATTGCCTCATGCTGTTTGAGTAAATGGAGGGCTAGACGCAAAGCAGTTTTTTTTCCAATGCCTGGAAGCCTTGAAATTTCATTTACTGCATCTTCAATTAACTTGGAGGGGAAGTTCAAGTCGAGCTAGGTTTATACGATGGTGGCCTGGATTCCAGCGTCTAGGATGGCCTCACATAGGGGTTCTAATTCCTGTTGGGTTCCTTTTTTTACCGAACATTTTCCTTTGTAATGTATGATCAGGGTACATTGTTCGGCCTGTTCGTAGCTGTGCTTACATACCTCTATCAGTACCTGAATGACATGTCCAAAAGTATTAAAATCATCATTGAATACGATCAAGTCATGGGCTTCCTGATCCACAAGTTCTTCGATAAGAAGTTCCTGTACCTCAATTTGGGGAAGGGCAAAGCTGAAAGAGTTCATTTTGCAAACTTAAGAATAATGGACAACTTAGTGCGCAAGATCTCGCCCAAATTATGAATCCACAACTTGTTTTAGTAGTTATTTTAGCCTATTTCAGCTTGCTTTTTTTGATTTCATTACTCACTACCCGTAAGGTCACATCCCATACTTTTTTTACTGGAGATCGAAATTCCCATTGGTTTTTGGTATCCTTTGGCATGATTGGAGCATCCCTTTCTGGGGTCACGTTTATTTCTGTTCCTGGGGAGGTAGGCAATTCCAATTTTTATTATTTCCAGGTTGTCCTAGGCTATACCTTGGGATATTTCACCATTGCCAAACTCCTTTTGCCACTTTATTACCGAATGAATTTGGTTTCCATCTATACCTACTTGGAGGAGAGATTTGGATTTTGGTCCTACAAAACGGGTGCATTTTTCTTTATCTTATCCCGATCCCTAGGATCCTCTCTACGCTTGTATTTGGTAGCTAGTGTTTTGCAACTGATTTTATTTGATGCGCTAGGGATACCCTTTTGGGTTTCTGTTTTGATCACCGTAGGACTTATTTGGTTGTATACCTATCGAGGAGGGATAAAAACGGTGGTCTGGACCGACACCCTACAAACTGCCTTCATGCTGTCCTCGGTACTGATCACCATTTTTTTAATTGGACAGGATTTACAAATCAAGAGCTTAGGAGAGTATATGAAACTCATTGTTCAAGACCAGAGATCAACGGTCTTCAATTGGGATTGGAGAGCAGGTACTAATTTTTTCAAGCAATTTATTTCGGGAGCATTCATTACCATAGTGATGACGGGTTTGGATCAAGACATGATGCAGAAAAACCTGACCTGCAGAACGCTAAAAGATGCCCAAAAAAATATGTTTTGGTTTACAGGTATTTTGGTTGTGGTCAACCTGCTGTTTCTATCCCTAGGGGTCATGCTCTACCTCTATGCTTCCTCTAAGGGCATCACCCTACCTGAAAAATCAGATGCGCTTTTTCCCTTGTTGGCAACGGAGTATTTTTCTCCCTTTGCAGGGATAGTCTTCGTGTTAGGAATTATTGCTGCTGCTTATTCTAGTGCAGATTCTACACTAACGGCACTGACCACCTCTTTTTGCTATGACTTTCTTCAAATTGATCAAAAATACAAGCCGGAGGATCGCCTATCTATCCGGACCAAAGTCCATATTGGGTTTACAGGCTTGATGTTCCTATTGATTCTTGCCTTTTATTGGCTCAATGATCAAAGTGTTATCAATTCGGTATTTATTTTGGCAGGCTATACCTATGGGCCGCTTTTGGGTCTGTACTCTTTCGGTCTTTTTACCCGTTACCAAGTAAAAGATAGGTGGGTCCCTTGGATGGCCATTTTGGCTCCTGCACTAACCTTTTTGATTGCTTCCAATTCCAAAGAATGGCTGTGGGGATATACCTTCGGATTTGAAGCCTTGATTCTCAATGGAGGATTGATGTTTTTAGGCCTGTACCTGCTAAGGAAAAAATAATTAATTAATTCCCTAACTCAGTGGCGGGGTTCCAAAAAAGGGATTCAAAATCGATAACTTGGTCATTTTTTACTTTTATCCCTTCTGATTTTAATAATTCTTCCATTTGTGTGGGTGTGGCAAAGTGATGCTTCCCGGTAAGTAAACCTTTTCGATTTACTACGCGATGCGCTGGAACGTCATTTACTGTATGCGATGCATTCATGGCATAACCTACCATTCTTGCTCCTGATTTCAGGCCTAAATAATGGGCGATAGCCCCATAGCTACTTACCCTACCTGATGGGATTTCTCGAACGACCTGGTATACCCAATCAAAGTAATTAGGCTTTTCTATGCTCATAGTTCCAGTCAATGAAGGCTTGATTGATGGACTTTTTCACCTGAATTTCAGTTTGCTTCTCCCCAGATTTGATGGGAAACTGGTACCGAATGACAAGATTCTCTGCTTTTCTTTCGATGATATTGAGCTGTGCTCCTTCTTTCACCACTACTTCTGGATACTTTGCCAATATTTTGAGAAGAAGCTCTTCTAGAAGGTTGAGGTGAATTTCATTTTTAGAGGTGATTTCTGCATCAAAGATAACCTGGTGGGTATTGTTTTTTGAAAAATTGACAACATCCGCCGATAAGGCCATGGTATTGGGAATCAAAATAATTTCACCAGAATCACTTTTCAGCACCAAGTTGAACAGGGTGATATCCCGAATGAAGCCGATATGCCTTCCAATTTGAATTTTATCTCCTATCTCAAGTTGGTCCGAAAACATCATGATCAGCCCATTCACTATACTGGTGATGTAATCTTTGGTCAATAGGGCGATGGCTGCCGCTACGATGGTAATGCTAGTAAGAAACTCAAGGGGCCTAATTCCAAAAGCCAGCATCAAGGCAATCAATACGGCAATGAGATTGAGTAAAAACTCAATACGATCTATTCCCACCACAAAATTGGGTTGAACTTTGGTCTCCTCTCTCTGCTTAAGGTAAATTCTAAGAGCAATGATTCTAACCAATGAAAAAATTAGGTTGGCACTGAGAAGAAAGATAATGGCTCTGACGAAGTGATTTAAAAACTCATAACTCTCAAGAAAAGGCCGAACTAGTGTATCTCCCGCATACAATACCTGCAGCACTACCAGTAGGATAAGCTTGAAGGCAAAGTAGGTTTTGCGCACATTTTCTTTAACGCGGATACTGCTTTTGAGATGATTCATGGTTCAATCGAAAAATTAACCCTATTTTAGCAAATATAGGAATGATTTGATGGACTGATGAGCAGAAATATAGTAATTACAGGAGCCGCAGGTGCTTTGGGTACTGCTGTAGTAGAAAAATTCAAACGAGAAGGCTATCATATCATCGCCTTGGTATTGCCAGGTGCACAGGAGCATGTGAAAGAAGCGGATGTCTGCTATGAGGTGGATGTTAGTGACGAAATTTCAGTAGTCGAATTTGTCAAAGAATACGAGACTCAATTTGGGGATTTAGAAGCTATAGCCATGATTGTGGGAGGCTATGCCCCTGGAACATTGGAATCAACTACACAGAGCGACTTGTTATCTATGCTTAGACTCAATTTTTTCAGTGCTTTTTCTGTTGCCAATGCTTTTCTTCCGCTTATGAAAAAGCAGCTTAGGGGTACTTTTTTATTTGTGGGAGCAAGAGCAGCACTTTTACCCGAAGAAGGAAAGCACGCGGTGGCTTATGCGTTGAGCAAACGCCTGATTGGTGCCTTTTCTGAGATTTTGGCAGAGGAGATCAAGGATACAGATATTCGATCCCATGTATTTGTGCCTAGTATTTTGGATACTCCTATCAATCGGGCCGCCATGCCTCAGGCAGATTTCTCCAAATGGGTCTCTCCTAGAGACGTGGCAGAAGCCATGCATTATGCGGTCAATACAGCTGCTTTACGAAACATGAATTTTAATTTATATGGAGGCATTTAAAAAACGAATTTCAACTATCCTTCTCCTAACCATGCTTTTTCTGGGGCTAGCCCCTACTTCTTTACTGGCTCAACATGAAGCCCAAGAGGTAGAGCAGGTCATTCGAAGTCTATTTGAAGGAATGAAACTTAAAAATCCAAATCAAGTGTCCCAGGCATTTTATGCAGAGGGATTGATGCAGACGGTCATTCAAAAAGTGGAAGGAACTACAGTAGGTAGCAATACCGTCGCTGATTTTGTGAATAGAATTGCAAGTACTCCCGCAGATGTGGTTTTAGATGAGCAAATCTTGTCCTATCATATTCAGGTGGATGGGCCCATGGCCGCTGCTTGGACTCCCTATCGTTTTTACCGAAATGGTGTATTCTCCCATTGCGGTGTCAATTCCTTTCAGCTCGTGAAAATGGCCGAAGGTTGGAAAATCGTCTATATCATAGATACCCGAAGGAAAGAACCTTGTGAATATTAATTACTTATGAATCCCTTTAAAGATAAAATTTACCAGAGTGCCATCGCTCAACTCAAGCAAAAGGAAGCGCTGCTCACGGAGGAGCGAAAAAATATTATTGAAAGTATTTTAGAAGAGGAAAAAAATAGTGCTGGAGATAAATACGAAACCAGTCGTGAGAACATGACACAGGACCTCAATTCCATTGAAAAACAACTCAAGCAAAATAAGTTGGATTTGGAAGAGCTATATAGACTGCATACGATAAAGGATACCCCTCCCACGGTGCAAGAAGGTACTCTTGTAAAGCTGGGATCGGATTGGTTGTTACTTGCTATCAGCATGGGTCAACTCAAGGTAGAAGGACAACCGGTATTTTTACTTAGCAAGAATTCTCCCTTAGGGGAATTGTTGGTAGGGAAAAAAATGAAGGCATCTGTAATTTTTAGAGGTAAGCCTCAAAGCATAGAAGAATTTTATTGACCTCAACTAGTAATCACCGTCCTATTCTGGACTTAAAATTTAAAATTTTTCAAAATAATCTCCATTCTTTTATTTTTATTATAAAAAAATAGGCTTTACGTTTGATTTTAGTTTTGAGAAAGGGATAGAATTGGGTCATCTGCTCATGTTCCAATATAAACTATACCTACTCCCATTACTTCGAATTGAGTTATGAAAATTATCAAGTTTGGTGGTTCTTCGGTTGAAACCCCTAAAAACATCTCTCAGGTATTTCGCATCATCCAAGAGAAAATAGTTCAAGGGGACTTGGCTGTTGTATTTTCTGCATTTGGGGGAGTGACTGAAGAACTTTTAGCACTTGCAAAAAAAGCCCAGCTTGGGGAGCTAAACTACCAAAATAGCCTCCAAGAATTAGAAAAAAGGCATTTTACCCTCGTAGACCAACTTCTGCCTTTTGAAAAAAGAGCGGAGGTGCAAGCCTTTATTGTGGAGCGATTCAAAGAGTTGGAGGACCTATACCACGGCATATTTTTGATCAAAGAGCAGTCGTTCAGGACGCTTGATTATGTGGCAAGTTTTGGGGAGCGATTGAGCACCTATATTCTTAGTGAAGGATTAAAAGCGGTAGGATTGCAGGCAAGGTATGTGGATGCTAGGGAATTGATTCGAACGGACGACAGATTTGGGCAGGCTCGAGTGGAGGAGAAAGTTACCTATACTCAAATCAAATCCTTTTTTTCCTCCCATAAGGGGCTCAATGTGGTCACTGGATTTATCGCAAGCACCGCCAAGGGAGAGACGACCACCTTGGGACGTTCGGGATCCGATTACACTGCAGCCCTACTCGCCGGGGCCTTAGAAGCAGAGGCCTTGGAGATTTGGACAGATGTATCGGGGGTTTTGACGGCCAATCCCAAATTGGTATATACTACTTTCTCTATCCCCCAATTGAGTTATGCGGAGGCCATGGAGCTTTCTCATTTTGGTGCAAAGGTGATTTTTCCTGCTACCATGCGGCCAGCAATGAAAAAGAACATCCCTATTTATATAAAAAACACCTTTGAACCTCAGCATCCAGGCACTTTAATCAACGGAGAGGTACGCTACGAAGGATTGATTAAGGGGGTGAGTTCTCGTGACCAAATCGCCATGCTCACCTTGCAGGGTACGGGATTGGCCACTTCGGGAAAAATACTCGGTAGAATTTTTGATTCGCTAGCTGAAGCTCAAGTAAACATATTTTTGATTTCACAATCCTCTTCCCAACATAGTATCTGCCTAGCGATCCCCTCCGAGGAAGCTTTAGTGGCAAAAAATACTCTTGAAAGAGAATTTAATTTCGAGCTCATCTCAGGAGAAATGGAAGCTATAAGCCTCCTTTACGACCTGGCTATTGTAGCAGTAGTGGGGGAAAACATGAAACATGATCCAGGAGCTTCCGGCAGGATGTTCCGTGCATTGGGTCAAAATAACATCAATGTTGCTGCAATTGCGCAAGGAAGTTCCGAATTGAATATTTCAGCGGTAATCGCCCTTGCAGATTTACAAAAGGCAGTCAATGCACTACATGAGGCATTTTTTCTCTCGGAGCTAAAAGTTTTGCACCTCTTTCTGGTGGGTACAGGCTTGATTGGACAAGCGCTGCTTCACATGATGGCCCAGCAACAAGAAAAACTTAGAAGGGAAAACCAACTCGATATACAAGTGCATGGATTGGCTAACAGTCGATTCATGGCTTTTCATGAAGATGGTTTTGATCTTCAAACACCCTACCTGCTTGGGCCCAAGGATCAAGCGATGGGCTTGGAGAAATTTTTAGCTACCATGGAAGAAATGAATTTTTCCAATGCGGTATTTGTGGATTGTACGGCAAGTCAAGAGCTGGCTAAAGTCTATCCTAGGATTCTCGAAGCCAGGGTGGCCATAGTGACTCCCAATAAAAAAGCGAACTCTGGCGCATTAAGCCGGTATCTTACCTTAAGGAAGATCGCCAAACGACAGGGAGTTAAGTTTCTTTACGAAACCAATGTGGCCGCTGGCTTACCTGTGATCAATACCCTGCAAGACCTGATGCTTTCTGGGGATACCATCATTCGGATAGAAGCTGTGCTGAGTGGATCGATGAATTTCATTTTTTCTGAGTTGGAGAAGGGTCTTCCATTTTCCGAAGTGGTGGCCTTGGCTAAGGAGAAAGGATACACGGAACCCGACCCTAGGGAAGATTTAAGTGGCATGGATGTGGCAAGGAAAGTTGTTATTTTGGGAAGAGAAGCAGAAATGAGCCTTGAGGTAGAAGATATAAAAGTCGAAAGCCTTGTTCCTCAAGAGCTACAATCCCCAGTATCGATAGAAGATTTTTTAAAAGGGATAAGCCAGCAGGACAGTTACTATGCACAACTCCTTGAAAAGGCAAATACGGGAGGGGAAAAGCTTCGCTTTATGGCTGTCCTAGAAGAAGGAAGGGCAGAAGTTGGGCTCAAGCCTATTCCTACCACCCATCCCTTCTCAAGTTTGCAAGGTGCAGATAATATGATTTTACTCACCACCGAGCGCTACCACGACAGACCCATGATCATTCGTGGACCTGGGGCAGGGGCAGCTGTGACTGCAGCGGGAGTTTTTGCCGATGTGATTCGAATAGGAAATTACATGCGAGAGTGAAGGGCAGTCACTTTTTAAATGACAAAAATTTCCCCCAATACAAAATTGGAGGCAGTGATTATTTCTGCCGTTCTATAGAATACATCACCAAATCTTGGAGGGATTCCTTGTAGGGAGAAGCCGGAAAATCTTCTAAAATTGAAAGCGCATCCTTATAAAAATCAGTCATTTTACCTTTGGCATAGTCAAGACCCCCACTTTTCTTCACAAAATCAATGACTTCATTGACTGATTTTTTGTCCTCAGATTTATTTCGAATCAAGTAAATGATTCTCTTCTTTTCTAACCAATCTGCGTTTCTTAAGGCATAGATGAGTGGAAGAGTCATTTTCTTTTCCTTAATGTCTATTCCAACAGGCTTGCCAATGAGATCTTCTCCGTAGTCAAAAAGGTCATCTTTGATTTGGAAAGCCATTCCTACCTTCTCTCCGAAGAGGAGCATCTTTTGAATTTTGGTTTCATCGGTACTTACGCTGGAAGCACCCACTGCACAACAGGAGGCAATGAGGCTGGCTGTTTTTTGGCGTATAATTTCATAATAAACTTCCTCATCTACATCTAGCTTTCTGGCCTTGTAGCTTTGCAAAAGTTCCCCTTCAGACATTTCTCTGACGGCATTGGAAACGATACGCAGGAGGTGAAAATCGTTGTGCTCTACACTCAGGAGCAAGCCGCGAGAGAGGAGGTAGTCACCAACCAATACAGCAATCTTATTTTTCCAGAGTGCATTGATGGAAAAAAAACCTCGCCTGTAGTTGGCGTCGTCCACCACATCGTCATGCACTAAGGAGGCCGTATGCAACAATTCGATGAGGGCTGCACCACGATGGGTAGATTCATTGATTTGGCCACATACTCCTGCAGTGAGAAAAACAAACATGGGACGCATTTGCTTGCCTTTCCTCTTGACGATATAATGGGTGATGTGATCCAGCAATTTGACCTTGCTTTTCATAAAGTCCCTAAACTTCTGCTCAAATTGAGCCATTTCGCTCTCAATGGGGACTTGTATCTGCTTGAGGTCTGCTTTCATTGGGGAAGATTGACGTAAAAATACCACGCTTTTTGGCTAGAACAAGCATTTTAATCAATCCTTTTCTTGCTAAGCTTTTGACAAATAAACCCTTCTTTTTTTGTAACTTGATTGGGTTTTAAAGACTTTTTCGCCATAAGAAATTTTCTAATCGAATTAAAATGGGGAGTTGGATTTTTCCTTTCTGGGCTTCTTTGGGTCAGTTTGGAGAAATCCCTAGGCTGGCACGATCGCCTGTTGGAGCAGCATGCCACCTATACTCTTTTTTATGCTCCCATCGCTATCCTGATTTATGTTTTGGCCTTACGGGACAAAAGGAAGAACTCCTATTTCGGAGCTATGAATTACCTCCAAGGTTTTGTATCGGGCCTAGTCGTGACCCTGATCGTTGTGCTTTTGACCCCAGTGAGCCAATACATTACCCACGAGCTCATTTCTCCTGCGTATTTTTCAAACGTTATTGACTTATCAATTGAAAAAAATGGATGACCTTGGCAGAAGCCCAAGAGTATTTTCCTTAAAAAATTACATCACCCCAAACCTGCTCTTTGCGGCTGCCATGGGAGTGATGACTTCAGCGGTAGTAGCCTTGTTTCTTAGATCCAAAACCTGAATACCCTATCGGTTGATTTAAAGGCAAACTACATAGCTTGGTATTGCCTATATTTGTGTCCTCAAAATAACGGTAATCTCACTTGGAGGAGAACTACATCAAACACCAATATGCGCCCATTCTGCCTAAAAAGGACGAATGGCCGGTGGTAAAACTTGCCCGAGAGCGCAAGGAGTTTATCTTGAAAGTAGCGGAGTTATCAGAAGAGCGAATCATTGGCTTATTGGGAAAAAATCCCGACGTTCTCAAAGAAGAGCTTGAAACTACCCTCTACCGAGAGAAGCTTCGCATCAAACAAAATCCATGGGACGTAGATCCAGACGATGAAGTTGATTTTTGGAAAGAAATCAAATCGAATCTTTTACAGCTCCATGCAGAAGTTGCTCTTAGCAAAACCAAAAGATTGGATGCCTACCAAGCGGTATTGAAAAAAATAACCTCTAGGTATGCCGAAGAAATTTCCTCCAATTTTAAGGCTTCTCATTACAAGTTTACTCGAAGGGTGGTCACCTATGGATTTTCCAGGTTACTCAATGCCGCAAGGGTAAAAGGATTTACCTCTTTTTTTAGCAACCAGTATACCCTACAGGATAAAATCCAGATTACTGGCCAAACCGACCAAATTCGAGACTTGGCAACAAAGGGGACTATCGTCCTGGTGCCAACTCATTTTTCTAACCTGGATAGTATCCTGATTGGATGGATCCTATCGGTCCTTGGCATGCCCCCTTTCATCTACGGTGCCGGACTTAACCTCTTTAACATTTCCATTTTTGCCTATTTTATGAATGCCTTAGGAGCATATAAAGTAGATAGAAGGAAAAAAAACCTCATGTACATTGAGACCTTGAAGACCTATTCCAAGGAGGCCATCCAATTTGGCTGCCACAGTTTATTTTTTCCAGGAGGTACGAGGTCCAGAAGTGGCATTATCGAGTCCAAACTAAAACTAGGATTGTTGGGCACCGCCATAGAAGCCCAGCGGGCCAATTTTCAGAAGGGAAATGGGGAAGGATTAGGAAAAATCTTCATCGTGCCCGTGACCATCAATTACCATTTTGTACTGGAGGCTCCCGTACTCATACGGGATTACTTAAGCATGACAGGACAGGAGCGGTACTACAAGGAGAATGATGAATTTTCAACCTCTTACAAAATTTTCAAATTTTTGCTAAAATTTTTCACCAAAGGCTCGGATATCTCTGTCTCCATAGGAAAGGCCATGGATGTCATGGGTAATTACGTGGACCAAGAAGGAAATAGCAGAGACAAATGGGGAAGACTAGTTGATACCCGAGAATATTTCGTTTCCGAAGGGAAAGTAACCGTAGATTCTCAAAGAGAAGAGGAATATACCCAAATGCTAGGGAAGCGAATTGTGGAAGAATTTCATAAAATCAATCGTGTATTTAGTTCGCATCTGGTCGCATTTGTCGCCTTCGAATTGATCAAGGCGAAAAACCAAAAGATGGATGTATTTGATTTGATTCGATTGCCTCAGGAAGACATAGTAGTAGATTATCAAGAATTCAAAACAGGGTGTCAACGGGTGCTGGATGAAATTTTTGCTTTGAAGACTAAGGGCAAAATTGATGCTGCTCCCCACCTCTTCAAGCCTATGGACGATATCATTGCCCATGGACTAGAAAATGTGGGCATGTATCACGCCAAGCGGCCTTTAATCAGAGATGAGGCGGGAAATCTAACGACCGAAGACCTTAGTTTGCTTTATTTTTACCACAATAGACTACATGGCTATGACTTTGAAAAACTCTTCTAAAACCAATCCTGTAGGGGTCATTGGAGTAGGTAGTTTTGGAACAGCAGTTGCCAATATGTTGGCAGAAAAAAGCGAGGTCATGGTCTATGCCCGAAAGCAAGAGGTAGTGGATGAAATCAATGCGCAGCATACTGCCTCAGGGAGAAGTCTGGACCCCTCCATTCGCGCTACTTTTTCACCAGAGGAATTGTGTGAGTCCTGTGCCGTCCTCTTTTTCATGGTTCCTTCTGCAGCATTCCTAGAAGTGACTCGATTATTTGCCCCCCATTTACATCCCTACCATTTGGTCATCCATGGAACCAAGGGCTTGGCTGTTCAGCTTGACCCTGGTGAAGCGTTGGACACGGTAAAAAAACTTCGAAGAAGCCAAATCTTGACCATGAGCGAGGTGATTCTTCAAGAAACCCTAGCCGTACGCGTAGGCTGTTTGGCAGGTCCAAATATTTCTAAAGAATTGAGTTTAGGTCAACCCGCAGCCACGGTGGTAGCTAGCAAATACAACGAAGTCATACAGCAAGGACAGCATCTGCTCCGCTCCGAGAGATTTCAAGTCTATGGCAATTCTGATATCATCGGAGTTGAACTTAGCGGGGTGCTCAAAAATATCATCGCCATTGCTGCAGGAGCCCTTGCAGGCTTAGGCTTGGGGGAGAATGCAAAAGGATTATTGATTTCTAGGGGAATAGTAGAAATGGCCCATCTGAGCAAAGCCTTAGGGGGTAGTGCTAGTTCGGTGATGGGCCTAGCTGGGGTGGGCGATTTGGTCACCACCTGCAACTCCCAAGACTCAAGAAATTTTACCTTGGGTTATAGACTTGCCAAAGGAGAAACTTTGGAACAAATTCTTCAGACCATGGATGAAGTTGCCGAAGGAGTCAATACTGTAAGGATTGTAGATGCCTTTATAAAAACTGCTGGAATTCGGGCTCCTATCACAGAAAACCTCCACCGGGTTCTTTTTGAAGACCTCTCCATAGAGGAGTCTCTTCAGTTTTTAATGAAATATCCCTTTAGTGTGGATGTGGATTTTGTCTAAGGGGAACTTCTCTAGGTCCTTAGGAACTGGGAAGTAACTTGACCAGCAATCCCGTCCCTTCGGTAATGGCATAAATATATCCCTCTGGACTTTGTGCTACCTGTCTAACCCTACCTATACCTTGGAGTAATTTTTCTTCCCCTACAGGTTTTCCTCCATTTAGCTCCACCCTAGCAATATGAGTGCCTGCCAGTGCCGCTACCAATATATTTCCTTTCCAGGCAGGATAACGATCCCCTTGTATCAAGGTCATACCACAAGTGGCAATGGAAGGAACCCAATACTTGACGGGTTGTTCCATCCCTTCCTTCTCGGTGATGTCGGTAATAGGGGTGCCGTTGTAATTGATGCCATACGTGATCACGGGCCAACCGTAATTTTTACCTTTCTCCAATATATTCAGTTCATCTCCACCTTTGGGCCCGTGTTCTACCTCCCAGAGGCGATTGGTTGCCTTATCAAAAAAAAGGCCTTGGGGGTTTCGGTTGCCATAGGTCCAAATGGATGTAATGGCTCCCGGTGTGGATAAAAAAGGATTATCGGCAGGAATTCTACCGTCGTCATGGATGCGATGAATTTTACCATGAGAATTGCTGAGGTCTTGGGCATTATTTTGACTTCCGCGCTCCCCATTGCTGAAATAGAGGTGATTTTGATTGTCAAAAACTATTCTGCTTCCATAGTGGGTGCCCCCCTTCCATTCGGGAGTAGTCACGATGAGCTCTTCCAATGAACTTACTGCATTTCCGTTCAACTTAAATCGAGCAATGGTAGTAGCACCTCCATTATTCACAGGTTTGGCGTAAGCGATGTAAATCCAACCGTTTTGAGCATAGTTGGGGTGGGTGGAGATGTCCATCAATCCTGCTTGTCCTGTTACGTACATTGCAGGAAGTCCTGTCACCTTTTGGCCAGTATACTTGTCGTCTTTGAAGATTAAAATTTCTCCTTTTCTCTCGGTCACTAGCATTTTGCCCTCGCTGATCCAAGTGATTCCCCAGGGATTTTGAAGTCCTGTGTGTAAGGTATCCACCTTTATTACCATCTTATCCGTTTGTGTAGTATGAGAAAGCTTGGCCAATGGGCCTGGAAGCATGTCACCTTCCCTAGCTTGGCAACCAGAGAAGCCAGAAAGAAAAGTAAGGCAGGTGAGCGCGAGAAAAATAAAGGTAGCGTAAAGATTCATCTCTAAATGGATTTAAGTTAGTGTAAATCTATAAAATTTAACGTGTAGACTTTTTTTGCGACTAAGGTTTTTTATGCGAGAAATGAATTCCTAAACCAATGGTACAAAAAAAGCCTTATCCAAGGGAAAGGCCTTCTTGAATTAGGATATATGGACTTTATCGAATGGGAATTAATTTTACCAACAAGCCTGTCGCTTCAGTAATCGCATAAAGGTATCCGTCCGGACTTTGGGCTACTTGCCTTACCCTCCCAATGTCTTGAAGCAATTTTTCTTCTTTTACATAGCTTGTTCCATTCATCTCAACCCTAGCGATATGTTGCTTGGCCAAGGCGGCTACTAAGATATTCCCTTTCCAAGTGGGATATTTGTCTGATGTCACTACGGCCAGACCGCAGGTAGCAATGGAGGGAACCCAGTAATGCTTGGGTTGTTCCATGCCTTCTTTTTTTGTAATGTCCGTAATAGGCGTGCCGTCGTAGTTGATGCCGTAAGTAATCACAGGCCACCCATAATTCTTTCCTTTCTCAATCAAGTTGAGTTCGTCTCCTCCCATGGGACCGTGTTCTACCTCCCAAATTCTATCATTTTCCTTGTCGTAAATTAATCCTTGAGGGTTTCTATTGCCATAAGTCCAAATGGAACTGGTCCTTCCCAAGGAGTCCTTGAAGGGGTTATCCGCAGGAATGCTACCATCGTCTTTTATCCGGTGGATTTTGCCGTGAGCATTGTTTAGATTCTGAGCATTCATAGGTACATCTCCCTTATCCCCATTGGAAAAGTAAAGAAAGCCTGCCTTATCAAATACGATACGGCTTCCAAAATGGCGACCGCCTTTCCAGGAAGGACCTGCCACGATAAGCTCTTCTTGATTGACAGCAGTAGTGCCGTCCAATTTAAATCGAAGGAGGGTAGTCGCTGCCGTACTGTCCTCAAAATGCTTGGCATAGGCAATGTAAATCCATCCATTTTCCTCATAGTTGGGATGAACGGCTATGTCCAGAAGCCCAGCTTGGTTGACCTGGTGTACAGCAGGTAAACCTTGAATTTTTTCACCCGTAAATTTGTCTTCCTTGAAGACTAAGATTTCTCCCTTTCTTTCCGTGATCAGCAAGGTTTCATCGGGTAGCCAAGTCATGCCCCAAGGATTTTCCAACCCAGTGTGAAGCGTATCTACTTTAATGAATAATTTTTCTGTTTGGGTTGCAAAAGTTTCGTCAATTTTTGGCTTACAGGAAGTCGACAGCAAACTTGCGGTAATACCAAGAAAAAGCAATAAGGAACTGAATCTAGTAATCATAGCATTTAACTTTTTTTACTGCCCTAATGTAAGGATCTTCTTTCAAATCTAATATCTCTGAGTTACAAATGGTATGGAGTAATGATGGGTGCGACTACTTCTTTATGTACCTTCGCTTTGTAAGATCAGCTAAAAGGCTATGGTGAATACCCTGGTATACAAATTTGGAGGAGCTTCTGTCAAAGATGTGCCCGCCGTTAAGAACTTAGTTGAAATTCTGCGTTCCCGAATGGATCAACCCTGCGTGATAGTCGTGTCTGCCATGGGAAAGACCACCAATGCGCTAGAGGAATTGCTTTCAAAAAAGTTGGCTGGTGAGAATTATTTGCCAGGTTGGCAGCAGATAAAGGAATTCCATTGGGACATTTGTACCTCTCTTTTTCCTGCAGATCATACCGTATTTTTGAGTCTTAAAGAATTTTTTGAAAAAGCTTCTGGAATTCTGGTTCTACCTACAAGTAAGGATTCTTACGATGAGCATTACGATCAGCTCATCTCCTTTGGGGAATTATTTTCCTCCCTTATTGTATCACATTTTTTACAATTTAATGGACTCTCCCTTACCTGGAAAGATGCCAGAGAAGTGATCCATACCAATTCTGATTTTCGCTTTGCTAAGATTGATTGGGATAAAACGAGATCCTCTTGCCAATCCCTCTG
>VGMU01000004.1 GCA_016866385.1 Bacteroidota bacterium | reverse complement strand
TTCCTTGGTAGATACTTGCCAAAACATATAAAAACCTTCAATGGGTTCACTGTATTCTTTTACAGCCGAGATGGGATTCTCCTGTAGAAATTTTTCTATGGCTTCTTTATCTTTTTGCAAGATCACCTCTTGGGTCTGATCGGGATCAATACAAGAAACCAAAGAAAACAGCCCAATAAGTAAGGCGATTGCTGCAACACCATTGGATTTCATAGTCATGGGTTTTGATAAGAAAATGAGGATGCCGGATTATTTTTGTACGTCGGTAACTTCTACGTCAAAAACCAAGATAGAGTTGGCCGGAATCATCGTACCATATCCCTGCTCTCCATATGCTAAAGGAGAAGGAATGATAAACTTGGCTTTGGATCCTTTTTTCAAAAGCATCAAACCCTCGTCCCATCCTGGGATAACTTCACCCATGCCTACATTAACTCGAAGCGGCTGGTAAGGATTCCTTTCGTCAAATTTATTGTTTTCCTTGGCAAGATCAGGCCAGGAGGTATCAAATAGGGTGCCATCAAGTAGATAGCCGGCATAGTTAACATACATGGTAGTTCCAGGGGTAGTTTCTGGGCCTATACCAGGCTTTTCAATAATGTAATACAGTCCGTTTTGGGATTTTTGAGCATTCAAATTATTCTTCGCTAAGTAAGCTTCGATGGTCTTGGACTCTTCCACCATCAATACTTTTGCCCGCTCTGCTGCTCTTTCTTGCTCTTTCTGCATGGCTTCTTCGTAGAAGGCCTGCATTTCTGCCTCTGTTTTTACCTCGTAAGCTCCCAATCTAACCTTGATTACATCGTCCTCCTTGATGGGAGAAGGCTGGTTGCCACTAAAAATAAGCTTGGCAGCCGCTTCAAAAGTGATTGAATCACCTTTTCTCAAACTTAGGAAGATCTCATCCATACCATTTTGTGGTTTAATGGTATCGTTGGCCATTAAATATCCTGGGAAGGGCTGTTCTAAAGTACTGTAAATGGTGGAATCTGACTGAGTTAAGATAACCAAGTTGTATAGTACAAAGTCACCATTTTTAGGCTTTTCGCTACCTTCTTTGATGTAGGTATATTCGATGGCATCCTTTTCGGTAACCTTGGTTTTCTGACAAGAAGAAAGCGTGCTCACCCCTGTAATCAAGGCAAGAACAAGGATAAGGGGTTTGTAATTTTTCATAATTGAGGGGATGAATTTCAACATGTAACGCGTTTAGATTAATGAATGGATTCTACTTGAGCGTGGAAAAGAGCTTCTTGATGCTCCTGTACCAAGGACTCGAATCGCTCCACGGTTTTCTTTAAGCTCAAAGAAGATTTACCACCGGCTGCATTCACGTGACCTCCTCCTTGAAAATGGTCCGCCGCGAATTTATTTACAGGTACTTCCACGCTAGAACGAAACGAAATTTTGATGCCGTCCTCACGCTCGGAAAATAAAGCAGCCAACTTTATTCCTTCCAAAGATAAGGCATAATTTACCAATCCCTCCGTATCCCCAGTTTGGCTTTGATATTTTTTAAGATCTTTTTTACTGATCACAAAATACGCAGTATGTAAATCCTTTAAGATTACCAACCTTCGGGTAATAGCAAATCCAATAAATTTGAGTCTATTGATGGAATTGGAGTCGTAAATCAAATTGGCAATTTTGGCAGAATCCGCTCCAGCCTCTATCAATTCTGCCACTACTAAGTGTACATTTTTAGTGGTATTGGGATGGCGAAATCCCCCGGTGTCGGTCATAATCCCTGCATACAAGCACGAAGCGATGGCTTTATCGATCAAGGCTTGGTCTCCCAAGGCTACGATCAACTCGTAGACGAGCTCGCAGGTAGCCGCAGCACTTGTACTCCAAAGCCTGAAGTCGGCAAAGTCCTCCGGATCTTGGTGATGATCGATATTGACAATATAGGCATTGGATTTCCGAATCAAATCGCCTATGGCATTAACTCGATCTAGGGCAGAAAAATCCAAACAAAAAATGATTTCTGCAGTCGTTAACTTGGCCTGTGCTTTTTCCCTATCTGTATAGGAAGAAAAATCCAAAACCTCATCGTTACCTTTCATCCAAGTCAAAAAATAAGGGTAGTCAGAAGGGGTAATGACGGTAACCTCATGACCCTTTCGAATAAGGTAATTGTAAAGTCCCAAGGAGGAGCCTAGCGCATCGGCATCTGGCTTTACATGAGTGGTAATGACTATTTTCCTCGCAGAGGAAAGTTCTTTTTTAAACGTACCTAAAGCTTCCATTTATTCGTTTCAGCTGCACCAAAGGCTCCAGAGGCAGCAAAGGTCAGTAAATTTTAGACAAATCCCAAAGCAGGAAAGCATTGATCCTGAAGTGGGTAGAAGAGAATTATTATTGACACAGTCAATTTTGATTCAAAAAGACCTACTTTTGCACCCGAAACAAACCAATGAAACTCCAATCCCATGGCAGGAAACAGAACATTCACCATGATTAAGCCAGACGCTTTTGAGGCAGGCAACACTGGCGCAATTTTCAAAATGATTGAAGCGGCAGGCTTCAACATAGTAGCCATGAAGGCTACTCGATTGACCCCAGAATTGGCTGGTAAATTTTATGCTGTACACAGCGAAAGGCCTTTTTACAAGGATTTGTGTGCCTACATGTCTTCAGGACCAATTGTTGCTGCCATTTTGGAAAAAGCAAATGCGGTGGAAGATTTCCGCACGCTCATTGGTGCTACTAATCCTGCACAAGCAGCAGAAGGCACCATCCGCAAAATATTTGCAAAATCTATAGAGGCTAATGCCGTGCACGGATCAGACTCTGACGAAAATGCTGCCATTGAAGGCAATTTTTTCTTTAATCAAGCAGAAAGAGTTCGCTAATGGTAGTTATTGAAGAAAAGGCCCAGGATATCTCCCGGGCCTTTTTTTGTTTTAGTTTTCTTGGACTTGCATGCAATTTTTTATTTGGGCACCATTTCTGACATGATTTTAGCAGAAAGCAAAGCCAAGGGAATCCCTCCCCCAGGATGCACGGATCCTCCACAGAAGTAGAGGTTTTGAATGGTGGAGGAAAAATTGGGATGCCTAAGAAATGCTGCAAATCGGGTGTTGGAACTGTTGCCATACAAGGCTCCCAAAGCAGAAGAAGTTTTGCACTCAATACTCCTGGGATCCAGGATTTCTTCTACCTGAATCAAGGGAGCGATGTCCGTTTTCAGAATACGGCTCAACTTTTGTAAAATATTTTTTCTAGCTGCAGCAATCAGCACTTCCCAGTCTTGGCCCTGATTGTTGGGAACATTGATCATGGTAAACCAATTCATGCATCCCTTCGGGGCATCATCTTGCTTACAAACAGAGGTGATATTGAGGTAGACCGTGGGATCAGAAAAGATACTCCCTTTGCTGAAGATATGGTCAAATTCAGAAGCATAGTCTTCCGAAAAAAAGATATTGTGTAATCCGAGCTGGGAAAATTGCTGAGAAATTCCCCAATAAAAAATCAAGGCCGAACTGGACTTAGGCTGATGGAGTAATTTTTTAGGCTGAGGTTGTTTCTTCAAAATGGTTTTGTAGGCATTGACCATGTCCATATTATTGACGACCACCTGTCCTTCTACCTTTTTATCATGTACCAGCAGGCCTAGGGCTCTACCTTTTTCTACCAGAACTTCCTGCACTGGAGAATCGAAATGATAGCGAATCCCAAGTCTGCAGGAGAGGGAATACAAGCTCTGAGTGATATCATGCATTCCTTTTTTAGGAAAAAAGGCTCCAATATTATATTCTAAATGCGGAATGATATTGAGAGTAGCTGGAGTTTGGTAGGGATTGGAACCGTTGTAGGTGGCATAGCGGTTAAATAACTGCACCATTTTTGGATGTGAAAACAGGCGCTCGTTTTCCTTATTCATCGTGGAAAAAATACCCAATTTTCCTAGCTTGAAATAGGCTGAAAGTGCTTTAGGCCCTACCCAGGTCTGCCATTTGTGTAAGGACTTGTGCATAAACAAAGGAGCTAAGTGCTGGTATAGAAAGGCAGATTGCTTCAGCGCCTCCAGAATTCGGTCCCTGGGCTCACCCAGAAGGTTTGCTACCTCATTGGCAAAACGAAGGGGTTCAGCATAGGCTTTTAGGTGAATTCCATCTTCCCAAAAATAATGGCAAGCCACTTCTAACTTCTCGTAATCAAAATGCTTGCTCGGATCTTCTCCTGCCAATTGAAATAATTCTTCCACTTGCTCGGGAAGGGTAAATAGAGAAGGCCCTGCATCAAATCTGTACCCTGATACTTCGATTTGTGAAAGTTTTCCTCCTGGATAGGCGTTGGCTTCAAATACCTCCACCTGATATCCCTTTACTGCAAGCCGAATGGAAGCTGCGATTCCTGCGATTCCTGAACCTATTACAAGTGCTTTTTTCATGGGCGCCATGCTATACATTTAAATCAGGATTAGAGGGCAAAATGTTTCGATTGCAAAGAAAAAGGTCTAGAACAGCAGGATATAGATACACTAAAACTACATTTTATAGTTGACCAGAACTAAGCAAGAGGATTGCCCAAAGGAAGGGGAGCTTGGATATTCCAACGCCCCTGTGTTCTTTTCATCAAGAAAAGCTTTTCTACTTCAAATTCTACTTCGATAGGATAGGCTTTAGCAAATGCCAAGGCCTCCGTAAAGATATCCTTTTTGAGGTCCTTGTAGGCTAAAGTTAGGTGAGGCTGGAAATTTTGATCACTTAACTCTAAGGGGAGGTGCAAGGATTTTTTACAATATGCACCTAATGCAGCTTGAAGCGTCGAAAGTGGTTCTGAAAGAAGTATGGGATGAAAGATTACTCGCTTTCCAAAGTGACCAAGCCCCGAAATTTTCAATGAAAAAGGGGTATAATTATGAAGGAAAGAGGTCAATTGCTTTACCAAATTCTCCTCTTTTGCTTCTTGGTAACTAAAGGGCATTTTAAGGGTAACATGGGAGGGAGAATTCAAGGCATACTTGACATTAAACTTGGACTTTAGAAGTTCTTTGATCGCTCGTATCTCTTGCTCAATGGGATCGGGGGGAAGTAAAGCCAAATAGTATTTTCCCATTTGCTTCATACCTTCTTATATTTTGGGCTTTTGACAATAAAAACAGGCCTGATCCCCTTCTCCAGATTGATTATACCGCTTGGCTTTTTCTTCCCATGCAGCAAGTTCTTGAGCGGTAAAATGGATCTTGATTTTGCTTCTATCCAAAATCTCTCCTCGCTCGTAGAGGCCGGTTCCCCAAAATTGAAAACCGGTAGAGTCGAAAATTATCTCCCTGATGGAAAAGCCTATTTCTTTAGCGGCCACTTGAAACCCATTCGTACTGGGAATATGTAAGTGTCTTGGAGCATCTAGCTGCACCCATAAAGGGCCTTTTTCTCTCCACAGGAGGGCATCTGTCACGGGACATCGGACAAGGAGGATCCCTCCAGGAGCTAAGGCACCAAACGCATCTTGGAGCACCCTTCTGGGATTATCCATGTGTTCGAAGGAATGATGCATCATGATTAGGTCAAAGCATAGCCCTGAAGAGGCGATGTCCGACTTCCAAAGGGTAAGTCCAGAACTTATTTTCTTAGTTTCCGGTAAAAATGGATCAAATCCGTGCAGGTCTGTAAACCCTGAGATGCTCATCTCATACAAAAGTTGGCCCGAACCACATCCCACATCTGCTATTCGTTGGTGGAAGGAGGGGTTGAGCTTTAATAGCCAATCCCCAAATGGAGGGGAGAAAAAAGGCCATCCAGAATTCAAAAATGCGTTCATGCGAAGCTTTTTAAAAGCTCTCCGAAAAAATGTGGAATACTGTAAGGAGGAAAAAGAATAATACGTGTTGGGATAATATGCGGAGAGATCCTTCGGAACATCGATAAGCTGAAGAGATCCGCAAGAGGCACAGGCCATGTAGGAAAATGTTCCTCCGAGACCAAGCATGCGCTCTGTAGCTAAAAAAGTAGTACCCTGGGTAGAATGACAAAAATTACATCTATAAGCCGAATCAATAGGCATTTTCTCGGTTGAATATCAACTCGTATACGGTCTTGATCATGATCTCAATATCCAAAAGGAAGGTCCAGTTGTTGATATAAAAAGCATCCAGCCTTACCCGAGAGCGAATTTGAAAGTTATTTTCAATTTCCCCTCTATACCCTCTTACCTGAGCCAAACCGGTGATGCCTGGCTTGATTTTGTGGCGAGCATTGTAGCGTACTATTTGATTTTTGAATGTTTCATTCATGGGTAGGGTATGTGGCCGTGGGCCTACAATAGACATGTTCCCCATGATTACATTCAAAAACTGCGGCATTTCATCCAAAGAGGTATGTCTCAAGAATGCACCAATACGAGTAACTCGGGGATCCTCCTTAGTTGCCTGCAAAGAGTCTGCATAGTCGTTAGGAGTCATGGATCTAAACTTTAGGCAATTAAATACCCGATTATTTAAACCATTTCTTTTCTGGATAAAGAAAATTGGCCCTCTGGATTCAAGTTTGATCAACAACCCAACCAAAGGGATAAGCCAAGACAAAATAAAGACGGCAACCATACCGGCAAAAGCCAAGTCAAAGACTCGTTTTGCCATTCGATTCAATACGCTATCGAGAGGAATTTCATTGACGTTGATGACAAAAAAATCTCCATACCTCGAAAAGGATAAGCTCTTTTCCAATTGAAGGCTTTGTCCAGGAATCATTTTCACCTTGATGTAATGCTCCTCTGCAAAATCAATGACTTGCTTAACCAGACCTGCATCTAGTTTTTCATGAATATAAATCAAATCCAAATTCAACGTTGTCGCCTGATTAAATAGTTCTGCTATACCACCACGGGTCTGCTCACAATCGGATTGATCATCAAAATATCCCAAAAAATTAATTCCAAAATCTTTTCTAATTCTAAGCACATCCACCAACTTGGGGCTAGTGGTACCTTTCCCTACGATCACTGCATTTTGATAGTTATTTCCTGAAGCTCGGTATTTTCTAAGCATCATGTGGACCGCTACCCTAAATATTCCCATGAATAGCCCCAGGATAGTACCTAGGGATCCGATTTGAATCCATCGGTAATTGCCCACTTGGAGAGGAGTCCAAAGAATCGCAGTGGCACCTAAAAACCAAAGTAGGGAGACAGATAGGCTAGAGAGTGTTTGGTCGTATTCATCGGTACGTCCGATCTTGTAATCCTTTCTAAGAATAGAAATTAGGATCCACAGCAGTGCTAGGGGAAGAAATGCGGAAAATTGCGTTTGTCCCAATACTTGCATACGCTGAAGAAAAAAATTAGCTAGGGCCAAAGAAAGCAGAGAGGCTAAAAAATCACTGATTGTAAACAACCAGGGAAAATAAATATCAAATCTTTTCTTCATAAAAATCTAGATGAAAATAAATATAGTCTTGTCCTTAAAAATGGAATAGGCAAGGGCTTTACAGGTAAACCATGCAAAAATAAGAAAGAATTTGTCAAGGCTTATTACTTTTGAATTAAATTATACTTGTTCTTCGAATAAATTTAGCATGCCCTCCCTAGTAGATTTTTTTTCATCTTCCGATCATCCACAGTCTTTAGGGCATAAATTCCGTGCCAAACGTCTGCAAACTTTTGAAAGTTTATTTTTCAAAAACTTTAGTTTAGACAAACCTGTGAAGATCCTTGACGTAGGCGGGACCGCCTACTTTTGGAAGAATAGTCAATTGCTAATTCACCCCAACATTCACATCACGCTACTAAATCTGCAATTAGAAACAACAAGCCATGCTTCTCTTAGCTCCATGCAAGGAGATGCTACAGACATGAAAGAATTTGAAGATTGCCAATTTGATTTGGTGTTTTCCAACTCAGTCATTGAGCATCTCTATACCTTTGAAAATCAACAAAAAATGGCGGCTGAAATTCTTCGTGTTGGAAAAACTCATTTTATTCAGACTCCCAATCTGTCTTTTCCTATAGAAGCCCATTATGCACTTCCTTTTGCCCAATATATGCCTAGGTCCTTGGTGTTTTTTTTACTCACAAAAACCAAACTAAGTCGCTTTCAAAAGTGGGATCCCGTGGACGCAGAACAATACTTGGATGAAATTCGACTTCTAAATGAAGGAGAAATGCGCGTACTTTTTCCAGGTTCTTCAATACTAAAAGAAAAAGTGGGAGGACTCACCAAGTCCCTCACCGCACACAATTTGGATTAATCTGCAAATTGAAGTTTCACCAAATTGGCATAGATACCAGAGGATTTTTTTACCAGCTCTCGGTGGGTGCCCTGTTCCACGATTTTTCCTTCGTGGATGACCAAGATTCGATCTGCCTTTCGTATGGTAGCCAATCTATGTGCGATAATGAGAGAAGTTCTTCCTTTCATCAACAAATCCAAGGCCTCCTGTACCAAAACTTCTGACTCCGCATCCAAAGAGGAGGTGGCTTCATCCAAAATGAGTAGGACAGGATCCTTTAGTATCGCCCTGGCAATGGCTACCCGTTGCCTTTGCCCTCCCGAAAGTTTGATGCCTCGCTCCCCTACTAAGGTGTCTAAGCCCTCCGGAAATTGAGAAATAAATTGCCAAGCATTTGCCTTTTTAGCCGCAGAAATGATTTCCTCCTCCGAGGCTTCAGGCTTTGCATAGGCAATATTTTGACGAATGCTACCTCCAAACAAGAGTACTTCTTGGGGGACTACTCCCATCTTACTTCTCAGCGATTTTAATTGCCAAGCATTCAGGGGATATCCATCCACAAGTATTGTGCCTTGGCTGGCTTCGTACAATCGAAGAAGCAATTGAGTGATGGTAGATTTTCCAGCTCCAGAATGTCCTACCAAGGCTATTTTTTCTCCAGGACGAATATGAAAGGATATTTCTTGGAGCACCTCTACTTCAGGTCGAGTGGGATATGAGAAACTCACCTGATTAAACTCGATTTCTCCTGTAAGGGTAGAAATGATTTGTCCTTGCTCGGGTTCCAACTCTTCTTCTAAAAGTTCAAGTACCCTTTCCGAACTCCCGATAGCCCTTTGCAATTGGCTGTAGATGTCTCCAAGGCCTGCGATCGAACCTCCAATAAAAGTGGTATACAAGACAAAAGATACTAACTCGCCTACGCTTAATTCTCCGGTGGCTACCAGGCTAGCTCCATACCACATGACCCCTACAATGCCTCCAAAGAGTGCAAAAATGACAAAGGAAATGAAGGCCCCTCGGAAGCTTGCGGCTTGGAGGGCAATAGCCACTGCTTTTTTAAGCCCATTGGCATACCGGTTTGTTTCATAAGATTCTCCAACAAAAGATTTTACCGTAGCAATGGATTGTAAGGTTTCCTCTACAATTACATTTGCCTCAGCCAATTGATCTTGGGTCTTTTTGGATAGCCTACGAATATATTTTCCAAAAATCATCGCAATCACAACCAAAACGGGGAATGTACCCAACATGAAAAAGGTCAACTTGGGAGTGTTGATAAATAAAAAAATAATCCCTGCCACTAAGGTGACTACTTGTCGAAAGAGTTCTGCCAGGGTGGTAGAAAAGGTATCTTGTAAAAGCCCGACGTCTGCAGTAATTCGGCTAATCAACTCTCCTGTTCTTCGCTGATCAAAAAAACGAATGGGAAAGCGAATCAAACGAGAATAAACCGCCAAGCGAATGTCCCGCATGGATTTTTCAGAAACCTGGGCAAATAACCGAACACGAAAAAAGGAAAAAACACTTTGTACTGCCAAAATACCTATCAATAGGAAGGCGATGTGATTGAGGTCGGTAAAAATCCAATTAGTCCCTTGAGCAGTATCGATCAATTTACCTGCTACATAGGGAAAGCTCAACAAAGTGAGGGAGGATAAAAACAAAAAAATAGTTCCTAGGAAAAAGGCCCCCTTGTAGGGGAGAATAAATTGAAAAATGCCCTTCAACTTACTCAGATTCTGCTTACTCAGCTTCCTCTTTTCTTCTGGCTCGAGCGCAATCCCATGTTTTTTTGCCATGCCTAGGTCATGTAAATCAGGCACAAAAATAGCACATTCACTTCAGTATAGCGTGTAACTTGGCAAGTAATAGCCTTACCAGCCCATTTTCTGGGCCAAAACTTCTCCGAGGGCAGCAGAATGCTTGAATCCATGTCCGGAGCAAGCCGAAACCCATAAAAAGTTTGGATTGCCCTGCATCTCCTCTAGGATAAATTTTCCGTCTTCAGTTACCGTGTAAAAGCAAACCACCGCTTGGGTTACCTTTTTGCGTAAGCCCTGGATTCTCCCATTTATTTTGGTCTCCCAGAAGGTTTCAATCTCTTCTTGACTCACCTCTCGCTCTAGTTGATCTGGATGATCTACTTCAAGAAAGGATTCGGTAGCTACCTTGATGGTCTTCCCATCTAGGGAAGGAAATCCATACAAAAAATCTTCCAGATTAGGGCCAAATCCCCACATCCATACCGGATACTGCTTCCAATCGGTAAAATTTTGATCTACTTCTACCCAGTAGAGCACCTGTCTACAGATACGTAGTTGCTTGCGCTGCTGCTCAGGTAAAAAATCTTTGACCCAGCCTCCAGCACTTAGGATTAGTTTTTTACAAACTACTTTTGCATAACCTACATCCACTACAAACTTTTCGCCTTGGGGCAAGATGGCCTTTACCTTCGTTTCGGTCCAGATGCTTGCCCCCATTTTTTTTGCTAGATCCAGTTGAGCTTGGATAGCTACCTCTGGAAAAAGGTATCCCGCTTCTTTCTCTTGATACACTTTACTACCTGCTGGGAGTTGAAGCCCTGGGAAGGTTGCAGATAGTTCTTGGACATTCGGAAGTCTATGTTCAATGCCTTGGTTTTGAGCATACCTTAGCGTGCGCTCCCAAAATCCTTCTGCACCATGTTTGGACCAAGCCACCTCAGCCGAATCGATCAAAAGCCCCCCCGTACGATTTTTTATCTTTTTCCCAGATTGGAACTCAATTTGATCCCATAATTCATGAGAACGCTTGGCCAGGGCTACGTATTCTTCCCCTTCGCCTACGGCAAGTCGGGTGATGCGAGTTTCTCCGTGACTTGAACCCAAGGTATGAGGAGGAGTAAATTGATCTATACCTAGTACTTGGGCCCCCTTCAAACTGAGTTGATAAAGGGTAGCTGAACCTACGGCTCCAAGGCCAACTACGACAACATCCACACTCGTTTTTTCCATAGAGGCTTTTAAAAATCTTTCTAAAATAAGGGAATCAGTTCATCTCTTTCTGCACGAAAAGGAATTTTTTGCTTCAAGACGCCTCCAAGGTATCCACTTGAGAAGCTATCCATGCAGGGCGCCAGGATACCGCCAGGGTAATTCCAATCAAAGCAAGTCCAATACCCAGCAAATCGAGTAAATTGATTTTCACCGGATAGGCGTCGATCACCCCTGAAGAAATTCCTAATGAAATCAACCCAAATTGCTGTTGCAACAGGACAAGCACTATACCTAGCACCAAGCCCAATAAGGCACCAGAAAAAGCAATTATGGCCCCTTGCTTGAGGAAAATAGCACGAATCAAAGAGGATGAAGCCCCCAAAGACTTCAAAATGCCAATATCTTTTTTCTTTTCTATGGCCAACATGCTCAGGGAAAAGAAAATGTTGAAAGAAGAAAGTGTTAGTATAAAGGTGAGTGTGAGGAAAACAAAAAGCTTTTCAAGTTTAACCGTACGGATCAAGGTAGCATGCTGCTCGTCAGCATTTTTTACTGAAAATTTGGATCCCAAATGTAGGAGCAGGGATTCTTGTACTTTTGCGATAGAATAGCCTTCTTTTACATTGATTTCTAAGGCAGTTCGCTTGGGTCCATATTCTAAAAGATTTTGAAAAAATTCAAGAGGGACTATGACGTACCCGTTGTCAAAACTTTGTTCAATGCTAAAGAATCCCCTCGGCTCAAGAGAAGCTTGAGCATACAAGCGGCTGGGATCAAGACTACCCGAAGAAGGAGGGGTTTTGGGGTAATAGACAGTAAGTGGAGCATTAAACTCCCCCAAGTTTACCGAGAGGGAATGGGCAAGGCCTCTACCCAAGATGACGCCAGGCCTTTGGGACGAACCCAAAGAAGTGTCCCCCCAGAAATATCCTTGGGAAAATCTCTCCTTATCTAAAAAATTTGAAGAAACGGCCTTGACTCGTGCTACTTGTTGGTTGCCTCTATATTCTAAAAGGGCATTGTCCTCAATCACTTCAACGACTTCTTCCACTCCTTCCAAAGCAGCAACGGCTTTCAAAAAATCTTCTGAAACCTCAAAACTCTTCCCTTGCGTGGGAGCTACCTTAAGTTCTGAGTCAAAGCTGGCAAATAAACCACGAATGACTTCTTCCAATCCGTTAAATACGGACATCACCACAACCAAAGCCATGGTACTCACCGCTACCCCAACTACTGCAAGCCAAGAAAGTAAGGTAATGAAGTGCTGTTTCTTCTTACTTTTAAAATATCGCTTAGCAATGAAGGAGCTGGTATTCACCATATCTTGAGGAAATTACTCGTCATCTTCTAATTCGTCCATTGGCGCTGGGGGAATTTCCAGATCAGAAATGATCTTATCCATGTGTTGAGCATAACTGGCAGAATCATCTGGGAAAAAGGCTAGTTCTGGAATTACCCTTACCGACTTTCCGATTCGCTTGGCTAAGGCGTGGCGGATTTCTTTTTTATGGGTATTGATGCTCTCTATTTTGGCGTTGGTATCTCCAAAAAGACAACTCAGGTACACCTTTGCCAATCCCAGATCTGGACTCATCAATACCCTCGTTAGGGTAACCAGGCCAGGACCTATAACATGCCTTGCCTCCTTCTGAAAAATATCCCCTAGTTCTTTTTGAATTAATTTTGCGTACTTTAATTGTCTTTTGTTTTCCATCTGAAGTAATTATACTACAAATTTAGTGATTTACTCGGGCATGCTTTAATTTCGACCCAAAACCAACCTAAGCGACTACAGGCCTTGCTTAACTTCTTTAGAGTCAACGATCCTTTTCGACTATTCGGTATTGCAATCTACCTGGTGGTAGTCAGTTTGGTGTCCGCTCTATTCTTTACTTTTCCTACTACTAGCCCCACTTTATTGTGGATGGTTTTAGGAGAAAGATTGAGCGAAGGGTATTTGCTTTATGTAGATATTATAGACGATACAGGCCCACTTTCGGCTGGGGTTTTCATGGCCATTCATTCTGTTTTTGGAAGGAGTGAATGGGTCTACGAACTGTTAGGAATCATTCTGGTGGGCACACAAATTTACTATTGGAATAGTACCCTGATCAAATTTCGAGTTTTTGACGAAAACACCTATCTCCCTGCCATCATTATGGCGGCTTTGTTTTATTTTTCTTTCGACTTGAGACAATTATCTCCCACGCTTTTGGGGAGCACATTTTTAATTTTAGCACTAGGGCAACTTTTTTCTCAAACCGTCTTACAAAAGGAAAGTAATGAATCTACCTTACTCATAGGAATTTATGGAGGATTAGCCACGGGCTTCCACCTGCATTTTCTATTTTTTCTGCCCTATCTTATATTTTCAGGCTTGGTTATTTCTGGCTTTTCCTTTCGCCAACTTTTCCTTACCCTCATTGGCTTTGCACTTCCCATTATTTCTATCCTCTTGTTTTATTATTGGAACGATGGGCTAGAACAAGCTCTTCAAGTTTGGCCTATTTTCTTTAGCTATCCCAGCTATAGCTACCAGCCAATGCTGAGTTGGTTGATTCCTGCAATTTTTCCTTTGCTTCTTGCAATAGTAGGTTACATTTTTGGTGGAATTCTTCGTGGCTCTACCATCAATCAACAAAAGCAGCGCCAACTGATTTTACTCTTGCTCTTCTTTTCCTCTACCTTATTTTTCCTTTTTAAAAATCAGGCCTCCTACCAACTGGTAATCTTTATCCCAGGCCTTACCTACTTAATCACCCACTTGTTTCTCCATCTTAACTGGGGAATAATTGCCAAACCTGCATTCTACGGATTGACCTTAGGGCTACCCTTTTTGGGAATGAATTATTGGAATAGCCGTACTTCTCAAGACTCTACTTATTTTGTATTAGAAGATTCTCCCCATATCATCCCTAAAAGAAAATCAATCCTGGTGATGGGCAATGATCCTAGCCCCTACCTGAATATCTCGCTGGGTGGTCCCTTTTTGAATTACAACATGTCAAAAAGCTATTTGAATCGAGAAAAAAAATTGGAGGAAAAAGCCCAAATTTACTATATGATACAAAAGCAAGCTCCAGAACTGATTCTGGATGAAGAGGGGCAGTTTAACATCCTTTTACAAGAACTTCCTATTTTACAAAAAAATTACCAGGAGACTAGCCCTGGTCTTTATGAGAAAAAATAAGACCTACGATACCCTCCATCTACAGATATTTTCTACCCAATCGATTTGCTGAAGTGGAATCCAAAAAATATACCGTCATAAATATCCAATTGATATGATAAAATTTAGCCAAATTCCCGCCTTAGTACTAGCTGTTTGCTCTTTCCTCGTCCTTGGTTGTACGAGTTCATCCGTGTTGACTTCCTCCTCTCTATCAGCAGGCTCCAAGCAGAGAGTTACCGAACTTTCTCCAGCTGAATTCAAGAAATGGGGCCACCTAGATCCTATGCTCGATACCGTTCCAGGCATGAGTGTAGAAAGAGCCTATGAGGAACTAATCAAAAAAAGAAAAGGACAAGGGGTGCTAGTGGCCATCATTGATTCAGGTATTGATCTAGATCATGAGGACTTGAAGGGATTGTTTTGGGAAAATCCTAAAGAAATCCCCGGAGATGGGGTGGATAATGACCAAAATGGATACGCGGACGATGTACATGGCTATAATTTTCTTGGAGAGTCCTACCATGAGCAACTGGAGTTTACTCGGATTTTGGCAAGAAAGATTGGGGACAGTACCCTTCAAAGCCAAGCCAAGAAAGAATTAGATTCACGAATAGCAGAAACCACTGCTTCCTTGGCTCAGCTCCAGCAAATAGAAAAGATGGTGGCTCTTGCCGACCAAACCGTACAGAAAAAATTAGGCAAGGATTTTTATTCCTTCAAAGACCTTCAAAAGTATGAATCTGTAAACGAGGAAGAAGAACAATTGCTGGAAATTCTTTTTCAAGTATATGGTACAGGACAGGATGTACCTACGGTCCTTGCTGATTTGAGAGGTGGAGTCGCCTACTACCAAGCCCAGCTTGACTACAATCTCAATTTGGATTTCAATGCAAGAGCTGAAGTAGGAGATGATCCCTATATACTCACTGAAATTGGCTACGGCGATGGAAATCCAGACATCAGAGATCCTGAGGAAAGCCATGGTACCCACGTGTCAGGGATAGTAGCAGCAAACAGAAAATCGAAAAAAGGGGTAAAGGGCGTGGCCCAAAATGTAAAAATTATTAGCCTGAGAGTTGTCCCAGACGGTGACGAATACGACAAGGATGTAGCACATGCCATACGATACGCTGCAGATCACGGAGCCAAGATCATCAATGCAAGCTTTGGAAAGAAATTTTCTCCCCACGCTAGCTGGGTGCAAGAAGCTCTAGCCTATGCCGCTTCCAAAGACGTACTTTTTGTGCATGCAGCGGGCAACGACGGGATAGATCTAGATGATCCAAAAAACAGCAATTATCCAAATGATCATTACAGCAAAAGTGGAGCACGTCCCTTGGACAATTACATCACGGTAGGAGCCCTTGCTCCAAGCTATGGCCCTGACATGATTGCCACGTTTTCCAATTATGGAAAAGAGTCTGTGGACATTTTTGCTCCCGGAGATGAAATTTATTCCACCATGCCTGGAAATGAATACGAGTTTCAAGGGGGAACTTCCATGGCAGCTCCCGCAGTAGCTGGTTTGGCAGCAGTGTTGCGCTCCCATTTCCCAGAACTCAATGCAGCAGAGGTAAAACAAATCATTCTAGAATCAGGAATACCTGTTCCTTTTCCCGTACGAGCAGGAGATAAAGATTATGCCCTTTCAGAGCTCTGCAAATCTGGAAAAATGGCCAACCTTTACAATGCATTTCTACTAGCAGAGAAGAAGGTGGCAGGGAGATAATCCAATAGCTCCAATAAAAAATCCCTTGATTTAAGGGATTTTTTATTGGCAGGGAATTTTTTGGACTCGATGCGAGTGCCTTCCCCCCTCAAAATCCGTAGATAAAAAAATATCACACATATTTTCAGTCAATTCGTAGGAAATAAATCTGGCGGGTATTGCCAATACATTGGCGTCATTGTGCTGCCTGGACAAGGCTGCCAATTCTTCATTCCAGCAAAGGGCTGCTCGAATTCCTTGGTGCTTATTGGCTGTAATCGCAACCCCATTTCCACTTCCACAAAGCACGATTCCACAATCAAAAGAGCCTTTTTCAATACCTTGACATAGGGGATGCACATAATCTGGGTAATCGACCGAATCGATGGAGTATGGACCAAAGTCTTTTACCTCATGGCCCAGGGAGCGTAAGTGTTGAATCAATTTCTCCTTATAGGCAACCCCAGCATGATCTCCCCCTATGGCAATTCGCTTGGTCATGGTCTTTATTCAGCTCTTCTATTTTTTTCAAACTCCGCTTCCTTTAATTCTCTTTGCTTTTCTAGCCTTTTGGCAATTATAATCCCTGCTTCATACAATACCAAAATCGGCATGGCGATCAACAGTTGACTGACCACATCTGGAGGAGTAATAAGTGCCGATACGATCAATATAATTACAATAGAATGCCTCCTGTAGGACTTCAACATCTTAGAAGTAACAATTCCGGACATGGAAAGAAAATACACTACTACGGGCAATTGAAACATGACTGCAGAGGCCAAAACCAACATGGTCAGGGTAGACACATAAGAAGTCACATCAAATTCATTGGTAATGCTAGGGTCTAGCTGGTAGTTGGCCAAAAAATTGATAGACATGGGGGTAAGGACATAGTATCCAAAAAGGGCCCCTGATAAAAATAAAGAACTCACAAAAAATACAGCCCCTCTTGCGGCCCTTCTTTCCTTTTCGTAAAGTCCTGGGCTAATAAATTTCCATATTTCCCAAAATACATAGGGAAAAGCTGCGACGAGGCCTACTACAATACTTGAGGTCATGTGCATGGAAAACTGTCCCGTCATTTGTCTGCTTTGAATGGTAAAGGGGAGGTTATCAATACACAAAGCAGGAAGCTGAAGGTAGCTGCTAAGCTCACATAACATCCGATAGGTAAGAAAATCAATTTTAGAAGGACCAAGGATGATGACCCCAAATACGATGTCTTTTGCAATAAAGGCAACTACAGAAAAAATTAAAATAACTGCTACCGAGCGAAATAAGTGCCAACGCAAGGCTTCTAAGTGGTCCAAAAAGGACATTCCTTCTTCTTTCTCTTCTTTGTATTGATCTAAGGCCACGTTAAAATATTAGCTTAATACAATGGAAATTTTACCATCCAGGCGTTGACTTCTGCTCTTATCTGCGCAAGCACCGCATCGTCTGCATGGTGCTGCAAGGCTCGGTCAATAAGTCCTACAATTTTTTTCATATCCTCTTCTTTCAATCCCCTAGTGGTAACGGCGGCGGTACCTAATCGCATGCCAGAAGTCACAAATGGAGACTTGGTATCAAAAGGTACCATGTTTTTATTGATGGTAATATCCACTTCACCTAAAGTTTCCTCAGCTAGTTTTCCAGTCAAGTCTTTATTCCTCAAGTCTATCAACATCAGATGGTTGTCAGTACCCCCGGAGATAATCTGATATCCCCTTGCCACAAATTCTGCAGCCATGACGGAGGCATTCAACTTTACTTGGAGGATGTATTGCATATAATCATCGGAAAGTGCCTCCTCAAATGCCACTGCTTTGGCCGCAATGATATGTTCCAATGGTCCTCCTTGTGTACCAGGGAATACGCCCATGTCCAACAAAGAAGACATTTTTCTGATTTCTCCTTTTGGGGTAGTAAGTCCCCAAGGGTTATCAAAATCTTCTCTCATCAAAATTAAGCCTCCCCTAGGACCCCTAAGGGTCTTGTGGGTTGTGGTCGTCACGATGTGGCAATATTCCAAGGGATCATTCAGCAGTCCTCGGGCGATCAATCCTGAGGGATGAGAAATGTCAGCCAACAAAAGGGCATCTACTTCGTCGGCAATTTCTCTTAGTCTCTCGTAATTCCAATCTCTAGAATAGGCTGAGGCTCCACAAATGATCATTTTGGGTTGCGCTGCTAGGGCCTTTTCTGCCACCTTATCGTAGTCGATAACCCCAGTAGTCTCTTCTACACCATAAAAATGCGCTTGGTAAAGTTTACCTGAAAAATTTACTGGAGAACCGTGGGTCAGATGCCCCCCATGGGAAAGGTCAAATCCTAAAATTGCATCTCCAGGCTTTAAGCAAGCAAGCATGACAGCAGCATTAGCCTGCGCCCCAGAGTGGGGCTGTACGTTTGCCCAGGTGGCTCCAAAAAGTTTTTTCGCTCTATCTATGGCAATTTGCTCAATTTCATCAACAACCTCGCAGCCTCCATAGTAGCGCTTACCCGGAAGCCCTTCGGCATATTTATTGGTCAAGACGCTTCCAGCAGCTTCCATGACCTGCTTGGAAGTAAAATTTTCGGAAGCAATTAATTCAATGCCTCTTTTTTGTCTATCCTCTTCCTTGGAAATAAGTTCAAAAACTAGGGTATCTCTTTTCATAGATAGGGGTGAATAATAGGAATGAAGCCAAGGGAATGCGCAAGCAAGCTCAGCCAAATAGGGAACTCAAAAATAGCCTTAAAGTCCTGATTATCCAATGAATCTCTAGTCTTGCAAGGAAGGAAAATTCAAAAATTCTTACCAAAGGTTAAAATTCAGGTAGTAAGCCCTACTTTAAGACAAAAATTGCATTTTTGTCCTACGCTAAAGCTCATAATCCCATGGATTTTTTATTTCAGCCTTCTACTTTTTTCTCAGAAGAAAATACCTCTGTCCTATTGGTACGCCTCCACTATCCTGAAAGTACATGGGGTGAACAAATTAGTATCTATGCCCATGAAAATGAAGGAAAAATACACTATGAGGCAGTCGATTTTTATGGCAATGACTACCTTCTTTATCCCTCATCCAGTAGTGAGCCTCTGCAGTTAGAAGAATTAATTTGGCTCATTGAAGGGATGCAAGTCAATCAAGATAGCAACCCTAATCCTATGGCTTTGGTATTGGATGGAATTCCAGAGGCTGAAAGTTCCTTTTATCCTCAACTTTCCCAATACTTCGAAGAAAAACGCAAGCAATTCGGTTTGGAGTAAACTCCAAGGACAGTACGAATTAGGGAGCAGCACATAAGTACGGGAGGAAGAAGGTAAAAGATAGTATTTGCCCAGGATTGAATCTTGTCACTTTGCTTACCTTTATGGAAATCAATTCTTTTCCCTTACTCCTTGGTATGAGTGCATGGATTGCTATTGCTTTTCTCTTCTTGGGTTTTTTTCTCCAACAGCAGCGCCATTTTCCTAAGGAAAAAGTAGCCCAGGGAGGACAAGCTCTATTGATTTACCTAGTGTTGCCCGCACTTGCGCTACTCTATATCCCGCCCTTAAAGCTTGGTACAGCGCTCCTTCTCCCCATCTCCGCCGCATGGTTTACATTTATTCTTTCCTGGGTAGTATTTGGTTTGTTGGGTAAAATTTTTGCTTGGCAAAAGGAAGTGACGGGCTGCTTGATCCTGGTAGCAGGTCTTGCCAACACTTCTTTTTTGGGTTTTCCAGTAGTGGAAGCTCTATATGGAAATCAAGGTCTTCCTACAGCCTTGCTGATTGATCAGGGAGGGTCTTTTTTATTGGTTGCCACCTTTTCCTTATGGGTTGGTGCCCGCTATGGAAAAACCAATTCAGAAAATAGAAAAATCATTGGCACCATATTTCGCTTTCCCCCCTTTCTTTTTTTGCTTGGGAGCATAGGCCTAAGTTTGACTAACATACAAGTCCCCAATTTTATGCATTCAATTCTCCAAGGAATTAGCATGACCATGGCCCCCCTAGCCTTGGGGGTCATTGGATTGAGAATTTCCTTAGATAAGGAATGGATTCAATCTCGATTTTTTTGGTATGGCTTAGGCTTTCGATTGGTACTAGCGCCCCTCTGTGTTTGGGTCATTTACTCCCAACTCCTGCCTACAACAAGTATAGAATTTAAGGTAACCGTGTTAGAAAGTGCCATGGCACCCATGATTACGGGGTCCTTACTTGCCATGGAGTTCGGATTGCAACCTCGCCTTGCAGCCTTGCTGAGTGGATTAGGTATTCCCCTTTCAGCGATTACCTTGGGTTTATGGTATTGGTTATTGGGATAGCTTATTTCCAGTCCTCTGCCAAAACTTCCAAAAATTCATCGTGTATGGCCCCATTACTGGCCACAATATTCCTTCCAAAAATATAGTTATTCCCTCCAAGAAATTCGGTCACCCTTCCTCCTGCTTCCTGAACAATAAGCACCCCTGCTGCCACATCGTAGGAGTTGAGGTTGTACTCAAAGTATCCATCCATTCTGCCGGAGGCTACATAGCAGAGGTCCATCGCCGCAGATCCCAATCTTCTAAGCCCATGGGTTTTTTGCATGAGCAGCTTCATGGAACTGAAATACTTATCCATCAAATCAAACTGGTAATAGGGAAATCCTGTAGCAAGCAAGGAGGAGGACAGCTTGGGCGCTTTACTGACCTGAATGGGTTGATCGTTACAAAAAGCCCCACCCCCTTTCATAGCATAAAAACATTCCCTACGATTGACCTCGTACACTACACCTAGCACAACCTCTTCCTGCGCCATCAAGCCAATGCTTACCGCAAATACAGGAAGTCCATGGATAAAATTAGTAGTACCGTCTAAGGGATCAACCACCCAATGGTAGTGTTCTCCTCGGGTGGTAGAAGTGCCTTCCTCGGTGATAAATCCAGCCTCTGGTAAAATGGCGTGTAACTGATCTACCACTTGTCTTTCGGCTTCTTTATCCACATAAGAGACCAAGTCATTAAAGCCTTTGTGCTCTACCTTATCCATTCCAAAGGAGAGTTTTTCTTTTTCAATAAAGGCCCCAACTTGAGTGGCAATGGTCCTTGTGGCCGTAAGCAGCTGGGATAATTTTTCTGAAGATAGCATAGGTTCGAAAGAAAGGAAATTACATAGACATGTAGAGAAGGAACAGTTATTTGGCTGTATTCCAGCCAGCTTTTTTCTTCGCTTGTTTGTCCTCTCGAGATTCTCGATGTTCGGGACAGCCAGCCACAACTAAGACGAGCTCCCCTTTCAAGGGATGAGTTTGGTAGTACGCTATAAGTTCTGCCAGGGTACCTCTGACCGTCTCCTCGTGAATTTTAGAAAGCTCCCTAGCCACTGCAGCTTGTCTGTCCTGGCCTAAGGCCTCCACAAGTTGCTCCAAGGTCTTCAGCAAGCGGTGTGGAGATTCATAAAATATCATGGTCCTTGCCTCTGTCAACAAGGAATCTATTCGACTCTTTTTTCCTTTTTTATGGGGCAAAAATCCTTCAAATACAAAGCGGTCGCTAGGAAGCCCACTGGCCACTAATGCAGGCACAAAAGCCGTAGGACCAGGAAGACAAGAAACTTCCAGACCAGCAGAAAGTACTTCCCTCACCAATAAATACCCAGGATCTGAAATAGCGGGAGTTCCCGCATCACTAATTAGGGCAAAGCTTTCCCCTTTTTTCATCCGCTCCACCAACTTCACTATGGCTTTGTGCTCGTTGAAGCTATGGTAGCTTTGCAGGGTTTTGGAAAGTTGAAGGTGCTTCAGTAGAACTCCGCTAGTCCTAGTATCCTCTGCCAAAATCACGTCTACTGATTTTAAAGTATCTATGGCTCTGAGTGTGATGTCCTTCAGGTTACCGATAGGTGTAGGTACCAAATAAAGGGAAACGACCGTTTGACTCATGGTAGCAGTTGGTCAATAGCTTTGGCCAATTTTCTATCCTTTTCGGTGACCATATTTCCTGCATCGTGAGTAGTCAATGACACATCGACCCTATTGTACACATTGGACCAATTGGGGTGGTGCTGCTGGGTTTCCGCTAAAAAAGCCACCCTTGTCATAAATGCAAAGGCTTCAGAAAAATCCCGAAAGACAAAGCTTTTTTTAAGTTGGTTATTTTCTTCAATCCACATGAGCTAAACCTTATAAAGAAATGATTCCCTCAATTTGGGATGCTTTTTCGTAGAGCGCAATAATTTGTTCCGCATTTTCAACCCGTTTTTCAATGGTAGTGCTTACGTACTTACCGGCACTGCTGGGCTTTATGATGATTTTTTCCCCAGGAAAAAGTAGGCCAACTTCAGTTTTTTTTCCAGAAGGCACAATAAATTTAAATAAGTAAAGCATGGGAAAGCTACCAGAGGATTCTAGTTTTTCCTTAAATCTAACCTTATCAAACGTATGCTTCATGGCCTAAGCTACTTTTTTCTCTCCAAAAATTTTAAAACAAAAAACCCATGCCTTTCGACATGGGTTTATTTTATTTCTTTCATTAGAAAAACTTGTATCTGTAATCCTTCACCTTGGCTAACTCTTGCAAGGCCATCATGATCTGGTAGGTCATACGCTGTGAAGCCCCTTGTGCCAATTGGGCTTGGTAAGAGGTATAATCTCCAATTTCAGTAGCAGGTGTAAGGGTATTCAATTTGGCTACCACCACCCCAATATCCTCTTGGACAGGCAGGGTAAGAAGTCCTGTTTTCTTCAATCCAAAGATAGTTCCGATCGCTTTTGGTGCAAATCCAATTCCAGGCAGCACCGAATCACTTAGGCGTAGTCCAGGAACCTCATTCAACGAAGCATCTGGGAAGACCTCCTTCATCTGCTCCAAGGTGGATTTTCCTGTAAGTTTTTGCTGGATCATGGCAGCCTTTTTATCGTTCATCACCAACTGCTTTACCTGATCTTTTACATCCTCCAATTGGGCCTCTCCCTCTTCTTTTCTACTGACCAAAGAAGCTACCAGATAGGTATTATCTAGTTCAAACACGGTAGATACCTCGCCTTCTGAAGCCTCACCAAAAGCCCATATGACCACCTGCCTGGCATCGGTGATGTTGTTGAGGTTTCTAGAAGTAGCCTCCACGTTGTTGGCTTGAATGATTCTGTATCCTTTTTCAGTGGCTAGTTCGGTAAACTCATTTCGGTTACCACTTTCGGCTGCAAAGGAATCCGCATTTCTAAATGCTCCGTTGCGGGTAAGGTCTGAAGCGACGAGCTCAAGTTCCAATACTGCCAACTTGGTGTAGGCAGAGGATGGAAGTTCGGTCACTTCTATGATATGATACCCATATTCTGTTTCCACCAAATTAGGAAGCAAACCCTTGGAGGAAGCAGCAAAGGTGGCATTGGCAAACGGTTCCACAAAATCGGCTTTTGCAAACCAGCCTAAGTCTCCTCCGTTTTGAGCCGTTCCATCTTGACCATACTGTCTAGCGGCATCTACAAAATTTCCCGAAGCCTTAATTTCAGCAAGGACCGTTTCAGCCTGCGCCTTTACCGCGGCTTTAGCTGCATCGTCCATTCCCTCGGTACCAAACAAGATATGGGAAGCTCTCATTTTCGGCGTTCCTGTGTATTGATCCGTAACCTTGTAGGAAACATAGGTAGAGGAGGAGGTAATGAAAGGTCCATAAGTTTCCCCCTTCACTAACAGTGCTACATTGGAACTTAGGGATACGGGCAAAGCGTCTCCAGGAGCATAGGTTTGGAAAGGAAGTTGAATTTCAGAATTTTGACTTACAAAGGCAGAATCATTTTCCGCCACCTTCAAACCTGCCGTGAGCTCGGTAATTTTTGAAATGACGGCAGCTGAGTCTTCCCCACTAGGAAGAATGCTAAAAGACACGTATTCCAAATTGGCAGAATTGCCTACTTTGAACTTTTCTTGATTTTTAGAAAGATATGCCTCAAGCTCACTGTCTTCAATTTTTATGTCTCCATCAGGAATGACGTAGTAGGGAAGAAAAAGCACAGAAGCATCGGCAATGGTATTGGCCGCTTTATGTTCCAGCTTTGCTTCGGCAGTGGTGGCATATTCTGTAGTAGCAAGTAAGTTATCGTATTTGACCCGATTTCTTGCTTGTACAAATAATTTTTCTTGCTGAGCCCAGGCCGCTTGCTGCGCAGGATCTGCAGTCTCTAAAGATTGTAAAAAGGTGATCAATTGCGTTTTATCAAATTGACCTGTTTGCGGATTAATTAACTGGGACTTTAGTTCAGGAACAATATTTTTCCCTTGAACCATATCAATTAGCTCCTCGCTAGTGACCGTCAACCCTAACTTGTCGTATTCCTCTTCGAATACCCGCTCTACGATCATGGCCTGCCAGGCCTGCTCTCTCACGGAAACCATTTCGGGTTCTGCGGGCACTCTGCCTGTTCTTTGCTGGAAGGAGGCTTTAAACTCCTCCACCTTTTGAGCAAATTCTTCTAGGGTAATTTCTTCTCCTGCAATTTCCCCTACAATGTTGTCATTAGAAGTGAAAAAAGTAGAATTTGGGCTCAATAAATCCCCGCCTAGGAGAAATAAAATCAAGCCTCCCGCGATTACACCGATAGCGAGACCTGTACGTTGTCTAATTTGCTTTATTAAGGCCATTGTTGCTGCTTCACTAGTTTAAAGTGTCGCAAAATAATAGCATTCAGGGCGAAAATCAAAATTTACCACTCAACAATGTCCCAGCTTACCTTATTGAAGTGTCCTTGATTTTCACTCGAAGAGTTTCCATGCGGTGGTCCAATTTGGAGACGATAGTAAATGTAAATCGCCCACAGGTGACCGTTTCTCCAATATTGGGTAGGTTTTCGGTATGCAAAAGCACCAATCCTGAGAGGGTTTCGTAGTCTCCTGTAGGTAAATTCCAGCTGTATTTTTCATTGAGATAATCTATTTCCAGCCGAGCACTCATCAAATATTCTTGTTCTCCAATCACCTGCTCGGTCAAATCTTCGTGATCGTATTCGTCTTCAATCTCTCCAAAAATTTCTTCAATGATATCTTCCATAGCAATAATGCCGCTGGTTCCCCCGAATTCATCTACCACCAGGGCCAAACTTTTGCGTTCTTGAATAAATTGAACCAAAAGCTCATTAGCCAAAGCGGACTCAGAAGTAATGATAATGGAAGTCAAGATGTCTGCTATCGCCTTTGGTTTTTTAAAAAGTTCCAATTGGTGGCAATAGCCAATGACCTCGTCTATGGATTCTTTGTAAATAATTATTTTGGAATGCCCACTTTCTTCAAACACTTTACGAAGCGACGCCACCGAATCTTCCAAGGCCACTGCTACAATATCGGTCCGTGGTACCATGCAATCCCTCACGCGTACGGTTTTAAATTGTACAGCATTGGCAAAAATTTTAGAATCAATTTCCATAGAAGCCGAGCCTCTGTACTGACGAAACTGCTCTTTGATGTACGTCCTAAGCTCTGTCTGGGATATAAGGGGTTTTTCATCAATGAAATCTAGACGAAGTACTCGTGAAAGACTCTTGCCAAAAAGAATCACCAAGCACCATACGATGGGATAACATAACCCGTAGACCAGAAGAAGGGGGAAGGCAAAAAAGGATAAAAGTCGATTGGCATGGAGTAAAAAAAATCTTTTTGTCACCAGGTCTAGGGTAAGTACTGCTATCCCAATACCTAAGAAAATCTTTCCTACAAGAAATAGAATTTCCCTTCCAGGGATCTCGGGGAGAACTTTTTCCAGAGCTTGATCCAAACTCAAAGAAAAAAACAGCACAAAAGCTGCCAGCATGAGAGAAAACCCAAAAAGCGTGGTGCCTATAAATTGATCTGCTTGCTTCAAAAAATTGCTCAAAATCTTTCCACTCAGCTCCCCTTGTTTTTTTTGAAGTTCTATTTGGAGCTTATTTGAAGCTAGAAAAGCCGTTTCTATTCCATAAAAAAATGAAGCCAATAAAAGAGCTAAAAGTGCAAGCCAGGGGTAATAGGTATCCATGATCAACGTTTTCGGCCTAGGTTTTTACCTTTCTTACGGCCCAGGATTTGTTGCTGATTTGAAGCTGGGACTTTATTTCTACGTAATTGAAACCAAAACAAAAGCCCGACAGCCAGCATGAATAGGGGATAGGAAAAACCTATGCCATTGGCCCAAGTCTGGTGAATGCCTACCACCATTAAAGCTAGGGAAATCGAGAGTAAGCTAGCATCTAAAAGTTTCATAGGCCTTCTCCAGGAAGTAAAGTTCGGCTATCTCGGACTTTTTTGAGGGTATAATTGGAAAATCCATCGTCTGCCTCCATGCCTGTTCCGTTAAACAAAGTTTGCCTTTCTTGAATGGTTACAAACTTCTCGGTGTAAATTTTTCGTTCCGCTTGATTCCAAAAAATTTCTTCCGTTTGCAGACGTTGGTCTTTCCTTAAGTTTTTTACTTGTACGTTACCTTCCCCTTTGTAAAGGTTTTTGTCGCGAATAAAATACCCTCTATCCGCTCGAAGGGTAGTTTCTAGTTGTCCATCGATAGAGAAAAGCTGAATATCAATCCCCTCAGGAAATTCTAAATCTCCGTTGGCAAATTCCAATTGCTTAGGAGCTGTAATTTCAGACCTAAGGACTGCGGAATCGCTATGGAGAATATGGATATCCATAGCAGAAGTGATGGGGCCTTCGTAAGGAGCGAGTGAACTAGGATCTATGGATTCCCTGCAGGAAAAAGTACTCCATCCACTCAAGAGCGTTAGAACCAAGGGAAGGTATCGTTTCATTTCATGACAAAGATAGTAGGAAAGAGTGCATGCAAAAACAAAAAAGGCAGCTTGAAGCTGCCTTTCCTGTCAAAATAGTGAGACAATACTTAGTCTCTTGTCGACAAGGATACGGTTTCTCCTACCCAGCATCCAGTGCTGATGGCCGATCCTATTTGATATCCTTCGGTAAATAATTCTTCCTTGGACGGGAATCTTGCCCTTGCGCTACCCATTCCTCTAGAGTCTCCTGCTTTTTGGTATGCATTGTAAGCTGCAATAAAAACTGCATAATCTTTGGCACGGCTTTCACCTCCCCTACAATCGTTGTACGCTGACATGTACAAGTCTCCGATCAAGCCGTAGGCGGAGGAAGATAAGTTGGCATCCAAAGCTGCTGCTTCTCTTGCTGCAGTTCTCGCCGCCGATTTTTTACCTGATTTAGCATATATTTTAGCTAATTCCATTTGTATTTCTCCCTTTTGAGTATTGTTTTCAGCCAAGATCATGGCTTTTTCCAAGACAGGCTCTGCTTTATCAAAATCTCCTGCGGCCATGTAGCGCATAGCTCTTACCTGAGAGGTAGCAAAAGTTGGGTTTTTGCTATCAATGATCTCCAGAGCAGCTAAGAAAGCATTAGAAGAGAAACACTTGTATTGTACCGAATACTTGAAGATTTGCTGCGCAATTTCCTCGTTGCTAGGATCTGCGGTCAACTTGGGTCCCATGGTATTCTCAATGAAATTACAATCGATCAATTGCATGTTGACCAATAGAGATTCTAAGGTAGATCGAGTTCCACTGACATCCTTTCCTTCAGCTGCTGACATGTCTAGCAATTTATTGGCTTTATCAAATATAGTTAGCACTTGCTCTGGAGTATAGGCTTTGTTCAAAGCATAGTTTCTATAAACCAAGTCAAAATAGGCAGCGATCAACTGATGGTTGATGTTGCCATTCAATTCCATAGCCTTATCAAAATCAGCAATTACCCCAGAAATTTTGGTTTTATCTCCTTTGTAGAATTGGTATCCAAAATAGGCCTTGTTCTCTATCCACTTCTTGGCGTTATTATACAACTCCCCTCTTTTGTCGTAGATGGCCATCACACTGTCTTGGTAGATTCGTTTTTGCGCAGCATCTGCAGTTTTATCGGCAGCGCCCTTGTATACGGTCACTCCATTGATGTATAAGGATTCATTGAGGCTAGGCACCTTGATCAATAGCCAACTCAAGGGCTTGGAGGCTTCTACAAACTGCTCGGCCTTCATATAGTCTGTATAAGCGGCATTGAATTCTCTTGCTCTAGCTTCTTGAGCTGGGTCAGCAGGCCAATTCCAGCCCTCTTGTGCATGCGCTCCCCCTGCCAAAAGCAGGACTCCAAAGACAAGAAGAAATAAATTGCGTTTCATAAGAATTGAGGTTTAATCTGTTTTTTTTACCTAGTTGTACTACTCAAAATTTGATTAAATGTTTACTTATCAGCTTATTCAAATACTCGTTTGTAAAACCAACTGTTGTCGTTGAGGGAAAGTCCAAGGGAAAAGTTGACATATCCTTCTCGAATCAATCCATTTTCTACGGTTCCTCTTCTTCCTACCTTGACTGCCAGATTTACCAATGAAAGTTGGTTTACAGGAATAGATGTCCCAAAGTTGATGCCAATATCGTTGATATCGGTTTGATTGATGAAAAAAGGTGTTTGCAAGTATTCCAACCCTACCCGATACGTAGCCCTATTCAACAACCTATCGAAGTCCATGTAATCGGGAACAATCTGGAATCCAAGCCCAACTTTTTGAGCTGCTTGCAGGCTTAGGGGTTGCCCAAAAAAGTTTCTGTATTGAGAAAAATCTTGATATTGTCCCTCTAGGCCAATCACGAATTTATTAATTTTTTCTATGCTCAAACCAAACCCATATCGATTGGGCAGGTAAATACTTCCTTTTACATTATTGGCTAGTAGGTCACCGTCCGTTTTGAGGCTACTAGCTTGGCCAATAGGCGCTAATTTTGCAAATGCTGTTCCATTTACATGGCCAAATTTTTGATAGATGGCTCCCAAATGCAAATTTGTTTTCTCCGAAGTCTTAAAATAGTAATGGGCGCCAAGCTTAAAGGCTACATCGGAAACATTCACTCGCTCGTAGTATTCGGAAGCCCTGCCCACTTCTACGCCTTGTTTATCAAAAACAAGCAATTGATTGGAGCGAATGGATGATCCAAAGAGATAGGAAGCGTGCGCACCAAAACTCAAATTCTTCGCTAATAAAAACCCAAAATTTACGTAGGCTTCTGAAATTCCCCCATCGCCTTCCAAATAACTATTCGCTGTAAGCTCTGAATTAGTCACGGGGCTATCTACCTTCAATCGATAGTTGATGCTAGAAATCTGTCCCAAACCTAAACCAGAAGTGAATTTCCCTGATTTTACAGGCAGGGAAACCGCCACGTAAGAAAGTCCTCCCCCATCCACTAGAGATTTTTCCGCACTATTCTGCATTTGAATCCTCTTGTAGTTGAGAGACGCTTGAAAATTAAAAATTGTATTTCTGGTAGTAAGTGCAGGGTTTACGGTATTTGCATTCCATCCGGTGCCAAAGCTAATGCCTAGACCTCCCATGCCTTGGTTTTGAATTTGGCCACCAAAGCCAAACTCACCTACCCCCAAACCGCTGTAAATAGAGGAGCTATTTTGGCCAAAGGCCTCAGAAAATAATAAAAGGGTGCAAAAAACACCCAGCATTTTAAACCCTATTTTACGCAACATCGTGGTTTAGAATTCACTTTAGTTCCTAGAGGAACCAACTTTGGGATTACAAATATGTGGTCTTTTGTGTATGAATCAAAAGATTATAGCAGCAAGGCACATAGATTCGGAGATATTTCTAGTAACAGGTCATGCTCCATCTGGCGCTTTCGACAGTTGAAAGCAGGATTCCAAGCTTAGAATTCACCCAATTTTAGATCAAGATTGAGTATAGTTGAGTAACTTGGGACCAGCATAAAAGAAGTTAGGAAGAATTATTTCCTTAGGTGTTTACTTAACAATCTTTAACTCATGCACCCCGAACGGTATACTTTATTGGGATTGATGTCAGGCACTTCAGGGGATGGCTTGGACCTGGCACATTGTCATTTTGAATACCAACAGGGAAGTTGGAGCTTTGAGATCCTCCAGGCGGAGACCCTTGCCTTCCCCACCGAATTAGGTCATAGATTGGCAACGAGTCATGAGATGACTGGTCTGGATCTCTACCAACTTGATGTAGATTTTGGGGCATGGATGGGGCTTCAAGTGAAGGAGTTTTGTATGGCTAATCAAGTTAAGCCTCAAGCCGTGGCCTCTCATGGACATACGGTATTCCATCAGCCAACTAAAAAACTAAGCCTTCAACTTGGCAATGGATGGGCCCTACATCAGGCCTGTGGGGAAAAGGTAATTACAGATTTTCGAATGCTGGATGTTCAATTAGGAGGTCAAGGAGCTCCCTTGGTGCCTATTGGAGACCATTTTCTTTTCCCTCAAGTAGATTTTTGCATTAATCTAGGCGGCATCTCCAATTTGTCTATGATGGTTCAGGGAAAGAGAATTGCCTTTGATAGTAGCCCATTCAATCTCTTACTCAATCGAGAGGCCCAAAAATTAGGAAAGCCCTACGATTCAGAAGGACAGTGGGCTAGAGAAGGAAATGTGCACCAAGACCTCTTGGATAGTCTTAACTCCCTTGCATTTTATTCCCTTAAAAGAGCCAAGTCATTAGGCCGAGAAGATATTGAAGCGGATTTCATTCCGGTCTTACGTCAATTTAATTTATCTCCTAGGGATAATTTGGCCACCTTGGTGGAGCATTTTGCATGTCAAATTGCACGTTTGGTAAAGCAATATGCCGTGTCCAAGGTTCCCAAAGTTCTGATCACTGGAGGTGGTGCATACAACCTGTACTTTGTAGAAAGATTGGGAGAACACCTGCAGCAGAATTGGGTACAAGTAGAAGCCAGTAAGGAAGTCATAGAATTTAAAGAAGCCCTTATTTTTGCTTTTCTTGGCGTATTACGGCTTCGGGGAGATGCCAATGCGCTCGCTTCAGTGACTGGAGCCTCAAGAGATTCTTGCGGAGGGGTCATCTACGAATAAGATCTCCAGAGGGTACTCCGCCTGTCTTAATTTTTTTTACTTTTGGGCAAAATATAAACCCAAAAAATCATGCAGGACTTACTCAAAAAATTTGAAGAAAAAGCCCCAGAAATCATTTTTGAATGGAAGGATAGTGAAACTGAAGCAGAGGGCTGGGTAGTCATCAATTCCTTGAGAGGAGGGGCAGCTGGTGGAGGCACTCGAATGCGCAAAGGGCTGGACAAGCGGGAGGTAGAGTCCTTGGCCAAGACCATGGAAATAAAATTTACCGTCTCTGGCCCGGCCATAGGAGGAGCCAAATCTGGAATAAACTTCGACCCATCTGATCCTAGAAAAGAAGGAGTGCTGCAGCGCTGGTACAAAGCAGTATTGCCTTTACTGAAAAATTATTATGGCACAGGAGGGGATCTCAATATTGACGAAATTCACGAAGTCATCCCTATCACCGAATCTTTTGGCCTGTGGCATCCTCAGGAAGGGATTGTCAACGGACATTTCAAAGCCAACGAACCTCAAAAAATTCGAAAAATAGGGCAGCTCCGACAAGGGGTTTCTAAGGTTTTGGAAGATCCCAACTTCACTCCCAATGGCAACAAGAAATACACCGTCGCCGATATGATTACAGGGTATGGGGTGGCAGAGGCCGTAAAACATTACTATGCTCTTTGGGGAGGTCAACTCGCGGGAAAGAGAGCCGTCATCCAAGGATGGGGAAATGTGGGAGCAGCAGCAGCGTGTTTTTTAGCAGTAGAAGGAGTGAAGATGGTTGGAATTATTGACAGAAATGGAGGGCTAATTCGAAAGGAAGGATTTAGCTTAAACGAAATACGGGAACTATTCTTATATCGGGAGGGCAATCAGCTCAAGGCAGAAGGGATGATCCCCTTTGAAGAAATAAATGCAAAAATCTGGGACCTTCCTGCAGAAATCTTTATTCCTGCCGCAGCATCAAGGTTGGTCAACAAAGATCAAGTAGAGCGTATGGTACGCTCTGGCATGGAAGTTATCTCTTGCGGGGCCAACGTGCCCTTTGCCGATCCAGAGATATTTGTGGGACCCACGGGCGTGTGGGCAGACGAGCAACTTTCCCTCATCCCTGATTTCATCGCCAATTGTGGAATGGCTCGGGTGTTTGCTTATTTGATGAGCGAGGCTGCGGAACTTACAGATCAGGCCATTTTCGCCGATGTAAGCCATACCATTCTAAAAGCCTTAAAAGAAACACATGCCAAAAATCAAGGGAGAACAAAACTCTCCCAAACCTCCTATGAAATAGCTTTAGAACAGCTCATGTAAAATAATAACAGAAAAATAATAAGCTCAGATATTTTGGGCTATGGTTCAAGATTGATCAGATTTTTCCCATTCTATCTAAATCAAGATTCATGATCAGAAGAGGATTTTGAGGCAAATTCTTCTTCCCGGGTTAGGATTTTTAGGATAAAGGGGTTAGAATCGCTTTTTAGAAAAAATCAAACCAGAGTTAAACCTAATTCATCACCAAAAACCCCAGAAAAATGGAGTTAGTCATTATCATCGTCTTTGTGGCAGGCTATTTGGCCATTGCCTTGGAGCATCCCATCAAGATCAACAAAACTGCCTCAGCCCTGCTAACTGCAGTGATTTGTTGGACTATTTTTACTGTAAGTGGCGGAGAAAATCATTTAGAATTTGTAGAGGAGGAATTGGGCCATCATCTCAAAGAAATCGCAGCTATTCTATTCTTTTTGATGGGGGCAATGACCATTGTAGAGCTAGTAGATGCCCATCACGGCTTCAAATTCATTACGGATCGAATCAAAACCAAAAGTCCAATCCTACTATTGTGGGTCGTCTGTATTGTTGCTTTCTTCTTATCCTCTGTTTTGGACAACTTAACTACGACCATTGTGATGGTATCACTGGTCAGAAAGCTGGTCCTTGACAAGGAAATGAAGCTTTTCTTTGTAGGGATGATCGTCATTTCAGCCAATGCAGGAGGTGCCTGGTCCCCTATTGGAGACGTGACCACCACCATGCTGTGGATAGGAGGACAAATCTCTGCGGCATCCATCATGAAGAGTCTTTTTATCCCAAGCATCATATGTACACTCGTTCCTTTGCTTTTCCTCACCTTCACCATGAAGGGTACTCTAGGGGAATTCAAAGAAGAGGGGGAGTCTTCTGGTTCTTCCGTGAAAACAGGCAACCTGATGCTTGTGCTAGGAATAGGCGCCTTGATTTCCGTACCCATCTTCAAAACCCTCACCCACCTCCCTCCTTACCTTGGGATGCTCCTAGGTCTTGGGGTATTGTGGGTGGTATCGGAATTGATCAATCCGCATATGGACGAATTTGAGCGGAAGCACTACACCGCGGGACATGCCTTGAGCAGAATAGACATGCCCAGCGTCTTGTTTTTCTTAGGTATCCTGCTTGCTGTAGGAGCCCTACAATCTATGGGAACTTTAGCCAATTTCGCTGCCTATTTGGATGAAGCTATTGGGAACAAGAGTATCATCATCACCTTGATTGGTGTGTTATCTGCCATCGTAGACAACGTTCCATTGGTGGCCGCTAGCATGGGCATGTATAGCTTAGAGAAGTATCCCGTGGATCATTTTATTTGGACTTACCTTGCCTACTGTGCCGGTACGGGAGGAAGCATCTTGATCATTGGCTCTGCTGCCGGGGTAGCTGCCATGGGAATGGAAAAAATCGAATTTGGCTGGTATTTGAAACGCATCTCTTTCCTTGCAGCACTTGGTTATTTTGCTGGAGCAGGCGTGTATTTGTTGATGATGCAGCTGTAAAAATTTTAAACCTGGAAAAAAGGAGGCTCTTGCCTCCTTTTTTTATACCTCATTCTTTCTAAAACAAGTATTTAGATGGTCATTGACTAGGCCTGTGGCCTGTAGGTGCGCATAGAGCACCGTACTCCCCAAAAACTTAAATCCTCGCTTTTTCATGTCCCTTGCTAGGCTATCAGACTCTGAAGAGGTGGCGGGATAAGGGTCTCCTGGAGCGATGGAATTTCGGATGGGCTTAGCCCCTACAAAACCCCAGATGTATTTGGTGAAGGTGCCAAATTCTCGTTGCACTTCCTGAAAGCGTTGGGCATTGTTGATGGCAGCACGAATCTTTAAGCCATTTCGAATAATTCCCTTGTCTTGAAGCAATTCCAGTACATAGGATTCTGGAAAAAGGGCCACTTGCGTGTAATCAAAGTCTGCGAACGCACGACGGTAGCCTTCCCTTTTCTTTAGGACAGTAGCCCAACTTAAGCCTGCCTGGGCACTTTCTAAGATTAAAAATTCGAAATGGGTGCGGTCATCGTAGACGGGTACGCCCCACTCCTCATCGTGATAGGCGATGTATTCGGGAAAGCCTAGGCACCAAGGGCAACGTGATTTTTGCAAAGAATTCATAAACCAAACCTCCACATTTTAGAGGCAACAAGCAAGTAGGCGATGCGAGAAGGTATTTTGCGCTCTAGATCAAAAAAATAGACTATGCCATTTATCGTGGGCTATTCCAAATGCTCCAAGCCGCCTCTGCTTGCAATTCGAGCATGTCTTGCCCATTTTTTGCTTTTCCTCCTCGATCCATGCACTCCTGCATCAGCCGAGTAATGGGAGGATTGTATACCAGATCATAGACCAAATGTCGCCCATCCAATTGCTCTAAGGGCAACTCGGGTATCCCTTCGACTTTTGGAAACGTACCCAATGGGGTGGTGTTGATTACTAGGGGATAGTTCTGCATCCAGGCCATATTCTCGGCAAGGTCTTGATAGGTAAGTTGCCCTTCTTGCTTGAATCTGGAAACAATTTGGTAAGAAACCGCCAAGTCGCGTAGTGCTTGCTGCACGGCTTTTGAGGCACCACCTGTTCCCAAGACCAAAGCAGCCGGCATGATATCGCCAAGCCAAGATTGCAGGGATTGCTTGAAACCAAGATAATCCGTATTGAAGCCCACCTTTTTCCCCTCTCGGATACGAATGCAATTTACTGCGCCAACCCGTTGGCAGGCTGGATCTAGCTCATCCAGATAAGGGATAATTTGCTCCTTGTAAGGAATGGTCACCGAAAGCCCTTCCAAGTCTTTTTCCTGCTCAAGAAGGGCGGTAAAATCGGTAATTTGGGGGAATTCGTAAAGTTCAAACTGGCAATCGCTTCGTCCCTCACGGGCAAACTTTTCAGTAAAATATTTCTTGGAAAAGGAGTGCCCAAGGGGGTAACCGATCAAGCCGAATTTTCTCACTCCTGCTGAAGTTTGCTGGCCAGCCACTCGATAAGAAGGACCAAACCTATGCCAAAGAAAAATGCGCCTATAGCCCATCCTAATTCAGGAGCTTTGTTTACCTGAGCCATATAATCTGTAGGTAGGATATTTTCGGTCAGAAAAGGGGTTTGCTCACCACTGGAAGAGGTCCTCCAAGAAGTGCCTATTTTCCAAGGCCAAAGCTCGTTGACCGAGCCCAACATAAATCCAGAAAGTAAGCCTATGGTAGCCGAATGAAACTTTCGTAACAAGTAGGAGACTACCCTGCTGAAAGATAAGATTCCAACCAAACACCCGCTAGCAAAAAGAGCCAGAGTAAGAAAGTCTTTGTCCAAGACCGCTTGAAGGATGCGTTGGTATTGCCCTAAAATCAACAATATAAAGCTCCCACTTATCCCAGGCAAGATCATGGCACAAATGGCAATGGCGCCGGCTACAAATGTAAACCAGTAGTCATTTGGAGTAGTGGTCGGAGGGAGGTTAGTCACCCACCAGGCGAAGGCAGTGCCAATAGCCACGGCAATTACCACTCCGAAGGTCCATCGGGAAATGTCCTTTAATATCAAAAAGGCACTCACCAAAATCAATCCAGAGAAGAAGGACCAGAGGGGGATGGGGTGTTCGTCTATCAGGTAGGTAATCACACCTGAAAGGGAAAAAATACTGGTTAAAATTCCACTGACCAGGCAAAGCAAAAAGGTGCCGTTGACTCGGGCATAAAATTCTTTGATCTGAAAGGATTTCAATAGGCTCAGATTTTGAATATTAAACCCGTTGATACTATCCAATAGCTGTTGATAAATTCCTGCGATAAGGGCAATGGATCCCCCAGATACGCCTGGTACGATGTCGGCGGCCCCCATGGCCATACCCTTGAGGTAAGTGAGCCCGTATGTTTTGAATGAAGGCATAAAGCAAAGGAAAGCAGCAAAAATGAGCCGCAGCGAGAATTAGATAAAGTTAGAGCTTAATTTCTCCAAGAAAATGATCGAAGGTATCGCCACGAAGGCCTAATCGTATAGTTTCTAATGGAATAACTTCAGAAGGACTGATATTTCCCAAGTTCACATTGGCGCCCAGCAGTTTGATAAACCACACTTGCTGAGATTTTTGGGGAGCTTCCCATATGATTTTTTCTTCCGGTACCTGAGTAAGGATTTCTTCCACGAGGCCCTGTCTGACTTCTCCAGAATCTCTAAAAAGCCCCACATTTCCCCCTTCACGAGCTTCTCCAATCACCTTCCAGGCTCCCGCACTGAGCTCCGTTTGCATCTGCTCGATCCACTTGTAGGGGGGGATGATTTTGGCCGCATCCTTGGAGCCCACTTCCGACAAGACAGTGACTTGGTGGGACAAGAGGTGAATGTACTCACACTTTTTTTGATGATTCAAAGAGATGGAGCCATCGGATACCTCTGCATAAGCAAGCCCAAAGGTGTCCAATACTTTTCGGTAGTCTTCAAATTGGCCTCGTACGATAAAGGCCTCAAACAGCGTCCCTCCAAAATAAACAGGTATACCTGCGGCTTTATAAACGGCAATTTTTTCTTTAAGGTGCTTGGTCACATAGGACGTAGCCCAGCCAAACTTCACGATATCTACAAAATCTGCACAGCTATCTACAAAGTCCTCTGTTTCTCTAAGGCTAAGGCCCTTGTCCATGGCCATGGTAAATCCCGTATTACGAGGCTTTTCAGTCCGTAGGGGGAGATTCTTCAGCACGTAATTCATTTGCTAGGTATTAAGGTTAGAGCTGGGATGGTCATCCTTATACTGGGCTATTATCTTGTAGATGGCCTTTTGTTTTTTCAATTCTGGCATCAACTCGTACAGCAAGGTATGCCGTTCAAAATCCAAAGTTAATGCATTTTCCAAATAAGTGAAGGCCTCTTTGTATTTGCCAAGTTTGATCAGATACACCACCAAGCGGTAATGTAGCTCTGCCTCTTCGGGTAGCTCTTCCATTCCTTCTCGCATGACATCTACCGCCTCTTCCAGGCGATTTTGCTCAAAATAAATGATGGAAAGGTTGATATAGGCTTCCGTGATGCCCGGCTCCAAGTTGATCGCCTCCTCGTAGGCGTCTGAACTCGCCTGCATGTTACCTAGATTAAATTCTGCATCGGCCAGGCCCACCCAATAATTTGCATTGTCTTTGTTGAGGTGGATGGCTTTTTTGAAGTAGTGAATCGCTTCAAAAAATTTTTCTTTTTTAAGCATGCACATCCCCAAGCCAAACCAGGCATCGTCATACTCTTCGTCCAGCTTTGCAGATTTCTTGAAATACGTGAAGGCTTCATCTATCTTTCCCAACTTTTCGTAGGCGGCTCCCATATAGCAGCAGTTTTCGGCATTGGCCCCCTCACAGTTGATGGTATTTTGGTAAGCTTCTAGTGCCTTTTCAAATTGCTGCGTATTCATCAGAGAATTGCCCATATTGAAATAGGCAGAAGCAAAAGCATCGTCAATCAATAGGGCATATTCGTAGGCCCGTATGGCTTCCTCAAATCTCCCTAGGCGATTGTACACCACTCCCAGATTGTACCAAGCCCCAGCCGAATAGGGATCTTGATCGATAAATTCTTGATAAAAATCCAAGATCTCATCAAAGGAGCCTTCCTCTTCGGTGATCATGGCCAACTGAAAAAGAGCATCCTCGTGATTGATTCTGTTTTTTACGGCTTCCTTAAAGTAGAAACTTGCTTTGCTGTTGTCTCCTTTGGCTCGATACAAATTTCCCAAGGAATAGAACACTTCCGCCTTATCTTCCGCCATGGGAAGGTAATTTTCCAGCAAGTCTATGCCTTCTTGCAGATTTCCTGCCAAAATTTGGGCATTGGCCAAGGCCAAAACAATGTCTTCGTTGTTGGGGGATAGATTATTGAGGTGCTCGAGGATGCCTAAGCCCTCTTCCAACTCGTCGTTGAAAATCAAACACTGGGCTTTCTGCAAGCGGATCTCTACAGAGAAGGGAAATTTTTCTAAAGCATATTCCGAAGCCCGCAAAGCTTTCAAAAACTTTTGTTGGTCAAAATAAAACCGGATGATATCCTCCAGTTCTTCCTCTTCAAAATACAAGTCAAGATTAGACTTGAGGGAATCTTCAAATCGCTCTACCAGCTTTTTGTCTTCTTCCCAATCGTGATCGTGATCTCCGGTCATTCGGTGCTGCTAACGTTTTTTTAAGATAACAAAAAATTACAATTCCAAAAAACAGAAATTAATTTTTGAGCTATCCAAAACAAGACTAGGGGGGCTGAGGGTGAAGCCTTGTTTTACATTACCTCAACGTAAGGATAGGCAAATTAGTTTAGGGATGCAGATTTTGCCCAATGTAAGGTTTCCTTCAGGGAGCGGTAGGTAAATGCAACATAAGACTGCACTTTTAGATTTTGGTAATGACAATTTCGCTGCGCATTTTTTGTCACCTGCCGAGTAAGGGGATAGCTTTTTCCCAGCCCTAGGCTCCGCAATACACCTAGTATGGGAAAAAGTAATGAAATCCCCCAATCAGGAATTGCCCATTTGGGCGCCTTGACTCCAAATACCCGGGCTACTTCAGTAAAAAAATCACTATAAGGAATCCCTTCATTAGACAAAATAAAGCGTTGCCCCCAAGCATTTTTCTCGACCAAGCTCCGGGTGAGGGTAGCGGCATCACGGACGTCGATGTAATTGATACTGCCTTTAGGATAAAAAAGACTCCCACGCCTTACATAGGTATATATGGCTGCACTACTTTTGGTATACGCTGCTTCTACAAGCAACACCGAGGGATTTACGACCAATACCTCTAGGCCCTCTTGTTCTCCTCTCCAAACTTCCACTTCCGCTCGATATTTGGAAAGTGCATAAGCGGTTTGTTCGGAGTCGTCTACCCAAATCGCTTCTTCGTTGTACTCTTCCTGATCCGGAAGCAGACCCAAGGCAGCTACAGAACTCACATAAACCAACTTCTTGACCTCAGCACTCAGCATGGCGTTGACCACATTGGCAGTGCCTTGATGATTGATTTTGAAGAGCTCATTTTCTTCCTTTGGAGAAAAGGACACCTTGCCAGCAGCGTGGACTACCAGATCCATGTCCTGCATGGCTTCGGACAAGGAAGTAATATCCAATAAGTCCCCTTCGTGCCAATGGATGTCCAGCTGATTCAAATTTCCTGTGAGCTGGGGAGTATTTGATCTTCTTAGGCCGTGTATTTTTCCTAAAGCACTGAATTCTCGTGCCAAGTGACTTCCAAAAAGTCCAGTAATTCCGATGACGAGAATATTCATAGCTTGCCCTTTCCTGCCTTTACTCCACCCAAGGTATTCTTGATGATATAGCTCATAGGGATTACAGCCCCCCGCCAGATTGAAGGACAAAATCCGCCAGAGTGGGCCATTCCTGGTCCTTTTCAGAGAGGATGGGTTGATCTACCTTCCACGAAATATTCAATTCGGGATCCGACCAAAGGATGCCTCCTTCGGAAGCTTTGTGGTAATAATTGGAACACTTGTATACAAAAATAGCATCCTCCAATACCGAGAATCCATGAGCAAACCCTCGGGGGATGTACAACAAATTGTTCTTTACAGTATCCAATTCTGTGGCATAGCTTTGACCAAAAGTGGAAGAGCCCTTTCGTAGGTCAACAACCACATCCAAAACTTTCCCAGAAATTACTCTAACCAATTTTGCCTGAGCATAAGAGCCCGTTTGAAAATGAAGGCCTCGGACCGTGCCTTTTTGAGATAAAGATTGATTGTCTTGCACCCAGTTTTCTTGCACGCCCATTTTTTCCAGCCAATCTTGTCGAAAAGATTCAAAAAAATATCCTCTAGGGTCTGAAAATACTTTTGGAAAAATTTCTAAAACCCCTGGTATGGGAGTTTGGTGAACTTCAGCCATAGCGACACTTCTATTTTTTCTTGGATGAGCAAAATAACCACTACCTAGGCGAGTATCCTAATCAATTTTGAGGAATTATGTTCAACTTTGTAAATGCCAGTAAGAGGTTAGAGCTTGTATAGAGATTTCGACCTGATCTGCCAGGCCTGGACTTTTTTTAAACCCCTCCCTCGGAATGAGTAAACTTTCTCGCAAACTGCAAAAATTACACGATACCGCGCCGCGACAAGAAACCGCTGTGCTGGTTACACTTATCCGACAGCACCAATCCGATCAAGAAGTAGAGGAGCATTTGGATGAATTGGCTTTTTTGGCAGAGACCTTGGGAGCGAAAACCAAGTATCGATTTACCCAAAAAATGGATAAACCGGACATCCGCACCTTTGTAGGCAAAGGGAAATTGGAAGAAATCCAAGCCTATGTGGAGCACTTTGTGATCGACATGGTCATTTTTGACGATGACTTGAGCCCCTCCCAAATGCGAAATTTGGAAAATGAATTAAAGGTCAAAATTTACGACCGCTCCCTACTTATCCTTGATATTTTTCTTCAGCGCGCACAAACTGCACAGGCAAAAACTCAGGTGGAGTTGGCACGATTTCAATACCTCCTGCCCAGGCTTACCCGAATGTGGACCCACCTGGAGCGTCAGCGTGGAGGAACAGGCACACGAGGGGGTGCTGGTGAAAAAGAGATCGAAACGGATAAGCGGGACATTCGAAACAAAATATCATTACTCAAAGAGAAGCTGCATGAGATAGAAAAACAGGGAGTAACGCAAAGAAAAGGAAGGAAAGGGATTGTGCGTGTGGCTCTAGTCGGTTACACCAACGTGGGCAAGTCCACCTTGATGAATTTGATTACAAAAACAGATATTCTTGCAGAAAATAAACTTTTTGCCACGGTAGATGCGACCGTGCGGAAGGTAGTATTGGAAAATATTCCCTTTCTGCTCTCCGATACGGTAGGTTTTATTCGCAAGCTCCCTACCCACTTGATTGAGTCTTTTAAGTCTACCTTGGACGAAATCAGAGAAGCTGACTTGCTGGTGCACGTGGTAGATCTTTCTCATCATGCATTTGAAGACCACATCGAAGTCGTCACCCAAACGCTCAGAGAAATCGATGCAGGAAACAAACCCGTTCTGCTTGTATTCAATAAGGTGGATCAGGTACAGCAACTCCCTTCAGAAACGGAATTGCTACATATCAGCGAGCATGAACTTCAAGAAACAAGGTATGTGGACTTTAAGACGCTTGCCGAAGCATACGAAAAGAAAAACGGGATCAGGCCCGTATTCATGGCAGCTGCCCTAGGAGAAAATATAGAAGGGTTTAGAGCCGCGTTGATTCAGGAGGTAAAAAAGCAACACCGCAAGCTATACCCGCATTACCTAGCCGATGAAGTCATACAATGGTAAGAGTCAAAGGAAGACCCTATACCTTAGGATTTAAAAGAAAAAAATGGTTCAATGTCCTGGCAAGGCAATTCCATGGACCCGACGATACAAGCTCAGGGCATGTTTATCCGTCATCCCTGAAATAAAATCCACCAAGGTCCGGAGTAAAAGATAAGGATTCCCTGTATTGCCTGGTCCTTTGAGAGGAAAGTCCTCTGGGAGAAGGCGCAAGATGCTTTTATCTTTGCCAGACAATTGATCTGGGGCATAGCTTTGTTGGTAAAGCGCTTTTGAAAATACAGCAAGCAAGCCCTCCAACACTTGAAATCCAACCGCCTCCTTTTCTAAAACCATAGAGGAACGATAGATTTTTTTCACCGAAATGGAGCTGATCTCTGCCAAATGCTTTGCCGAAGAAATAAGATCGGTCAAGGCCTTATCAAAATTTCCTTTGCATATGTGTTGCTCCTGTGATCCAAAGACCTGCACCGTCTCTCGTATCAATTGCCCAATGGTCAAAGCCCTTAGAATACCCAGGTTTTGGGAAGGAGTTCTCTGCTTCAATTTTGCTTTATCTAATTGGGATCCCAAAATAGGCTGCAACAAAGAAAGTGTCTCTTCAAAAGAAAGAAGGCCCATGGTACAGCCGTCTTCTAGGTCGATAATGTTGTAGCAAATATCGTCTGCTGCCTCCACCAAAAAGGCTAAGGGATACCTAGCCCAGGCATCATTACTGATTTTTTCTAGTCCCAGAACCCTAGCCATTTGATCAAAATCAGCCAATTGATTGGTGAAAAAGCCATATTTCTTTTGGCTTTTTCTGGCAAGGTCTCTTTGACCGATAAGGCTTGGGCGGGGGTATTTGGTAAAGGCGGCTAAGGTAGCATAGGTAAGTTTTAATCCATTGTCCTTGGAGACCAGCATTCGAAACCCTTGCGCATTTCCTTCAAAATTGATCAAATCCGCCCATTGTTCTTTGCTCACTTGCTGTTGCCAGACCTTCCCCCATTCGTGTAGTCTAAAAAAATCTGAAATCGCTTCTTCCCCTGCATGGCCAAATGGGGGGTTGCCAATGTCGTGAGTAAGTGCGGCGGCTGCCACGATAGATCCAATGGAGGCAGAATGTATACCTAAAGAAGAAAGGGAGGGATATTTTTCCAAAAGAAATTCTCCCGCAGCTTTACCCAAAGACCTCCCTACGCTGGAAACTTCCAAACTATGGGTCAGCCGGGTATGCACAAAGGCATGTTCGGGCAAAGGAAACACCTGGGTTTTGTCTTGGAGGTTTCGGAAAGGGGCCGAAAAAATGATCCGATCGTAGTCTACCTCAAAAGCACTTCTTAAGGGAGTAGAAGATCCCTCCCCTATTTCCTCACCAAATCGCTCAAAGGACAATAATTTTTCCCATTTCATCATGGCCAAAGTTACAAAGCGGGAAATGATTTTTTACTCGCCCAAAAAATAAAGCTTTTCAAGGCCCTGGGAAATCCTCTCCTCTCCCGTAGGTCCAAGCCCAAGGTGTAGCAAGGAATGAGAGGAATGAACTACCTTTGACATGAAATTCCGGATTTTGAAAGGGCTATTTGGATTCCCAAAAGAACTTTCAGGAAGAAGGAGTGACTGGAGTAGTTTGGTGAAAGACACATGGATCAGGAAATCTACATGCGACGTGCTTTGGAGCTAGCCGAAAGGGGAAAGGGAAAGGTACGTCCTAATCCTCTTGTGGGCTGTGTCATCGTCCATGAAGGCCAAGTCATTGGAGAGGGTTACCACGAATATTACGGCGGTCCGCATGCGGAAGTTAATGCCCTTGGCTCTGTCTCTGATCAAGACCTGATCGGCAAGTCTACCCTTTACGTCACTTTAGAACCTTGTGCGCATTGGGGAAAAACTCCCCCTTGTGCAAATCTCTTGGTGGAGAAAGGAATCAAACACGTGGTCATTGCTACCCTCGACAGCCACGCTCTTGTATCTGGAAAAGGGCTCGAAATCCTCCGATCAGCAGGAATTTCTGTGGAGCTTGGGCTCTTGGAAAATGAAGCTCGATTCCAAAACCGTAGGTTTTTTTGTCAAGTACAGCAACAACGCCCCTATGTGGTACTCAAATGGGCCCAAACTGACGATGGCTTTGTAGCTAGGGAAAATTTTGATTCCAAGTGGATAAGTAATGCCCAAAGCAGGCAACTGGTACACCAATGGAGGGCAGAAGAGCAAGCTATTTTAGTTGGAAAAAACACGGCAAAATACGACAATCCAAGCCTAAGCGTACGGGATTGGGTGGGCACAAATCCGCTCCGTATCGTTTTAGATGCAAACTTGGAATTGCCCACAGACTTACATCTTTTTGACCAACAAAGTCCCACTTGGATTTACAATACCCTAAAAAATGAAAAGCAAGGGGCCCTAACCTGGATAAAATTGCCCAAAGGATTTTCCTTGAAGGAAATCCTCTCCGACCTTCATTCAAAAAACATTCAGAGTGTTCTAGTAGAAGGTGGAAGTCAGCTCTTGCATCAGTTTTTGGCGGCCGACCTTTGGGACGAAGCCCGCGTATTTACGTCTCCCATTCACTTCAAACGGGGTATTGCTGCACCCAGACTAACACAATCTCCTGCCGATTCGTATGCGATAGGCGAGGATCAACTTGACTTGTATTACCATGGCTGAATCCTTATTTCTCCCTTCACAAGCTAGCAAAGAAGAACGCTATCAAGCCTTGCTCCCCCAGATCGAAGGCTTGATTTCCGATGAATCTGACCTTTATGCCAACCTTTCTAATACGGTAGCCGCTCTTAGAGAAGGCTTTGGTTTCTTTTGGGTAGGATTCTATTTGGTCAAAAACGGGGAATTGGTTTTAGGTCCTTTTCAAGGGCCCATTGCCTGCACCCGAATCGCTTATGGCAAAGGAGTCTGTGGTACAGCCTGGAAAGAAAAAAAGACCATTTTGGTCCCTGATGTGGATGCATTTCCAGGACACATTGCCTGTAGCGCTGCATCCAAATCAGAGATCGTCGTTCCTGTCTTCCAAGAAAATGAGGTAGCAATGGTCTTAGATGTAGACAGCACGAAACTACATGATTTTGACGCCATAGATCAAAAATACCTAGAAGCTGCTATGGTACTATTGGAAAAGGCACTACCTATTTCATGGCAGTAGCTAAAAATTGCCGCACCTTATCTAGGACTTTTTCTCTTTCCTCTATCATTCCCATGTGGCCCACACCCTGTAATTCTACGTAATGGGTGAATGCTCCTTTTTGGACTCTACTAGATTCAATTTTTACGGCAAGGTCTTCTGTCCCCGCGAGCAAGAGACTTGGTCCCGAAAATTCTTTGATTAGGGTCAAGCGTTCCTTGCGATCGCGCATGGCCAGGGTATAAGCCATCAGGGTTTCCACTTGGCAGGGCTTGGCTCTAAGGATAAGGCCATCTATTTCTCCCCTAAACTGGGCTTGATTCTTTTGAGAAAATAAGGGAGGAATAAAGGAGGTGACAAACTTTTCTACTCCATGCTTCTTCAAAAAAATTAAGGTTCGGTTTCGGGTCTCTATTTTTTCCTTTTCATCGGCCAAGGCGGTAGAATGCAGCAAGCCTATCGCTTTGACTCTTGTGCCCAAGCGTTCGAGCAAAGCCAAAGCAAGATAGCCCCCTAAAGAATGTCCTAGTAGGATGGGAGAATGGATGCCATGCAGTTCCATCCATGACTCCAATTGCTCGGCAATGTCCTCCAAGGTAAAGCTGCTGTGGTTTAGGGGGGATCGACCAAACCCGGGGAGGTCAGGACAAAGTACACGAAAGGATTTGCATAGCTCCATTGCCAGGGGGTCCCAAAGCTCACTACTTTCGCAGAATCCATGCAAGAGAATCAGGGGCTGTCCTTGCCCTTTTTCAAAAAAATGAATCATTTATGCCGGGGTGCTCAGGCCAATTGGAGGTGAGGAACAAGACTTCTGACGGCATTGGCTATACCCTCGAGATCAAATCCACACTCTTGATGCAATTCAAATTGCTCCCCGTGCTCTACTACTTCATCTGGGATGCCTAGTCGTTTTACCTGGGCACTATAGCCTTGATCTACCATCCATTCCAGAATAGCAGAACCAAACCCTCCCAAAAGGCAGCCATCTTCTACGGTAACCACCCTTTTGAAAGAGGAAAAAACTTCATGCAGTAATTTTTCATCCAAGGGCTTGACAAATCGCATGTCGTAGTGTGCGGGATGAAGCCCCTCTTTTTCAAGCAGATCACAGGCTTGAACGGCATAGTTGCCTATGTGCCCGATGGTCAAAATAGCTACTTCCTCTCCAGCTTTTACTTTTCGACCTTGTCCCACGGGAATTTGTTGGAAGGGAGTTTTCCAATCTACCATGACCCCATTACCTCTTGGGTAGCGTATGGAGAAGGGAGATCCGTAAAGCGTGGCCGTATACATCAAGTTTCTTAACTCCTCCTCATTCATAGGAGCTGATACCACTAGGTTGGGAATACATCTAAAGTAAGCCAAATCATAGGCTCCGTGGTGGGTAGGCCCATCTGCCCCGGCAAAACCAGCCCTATCCAAACAAAATACTACGGGTAAATTTTGCAAGCATACGTCATGGATTACCTGGTCGTATGCCCGCTGCATAAAGGAGGAGTAGATGTTACAAAAAGGGACCAATCCCTGGGTTGCCATTCCCGCAGAAAAGGTCACGGCATGTTGTTCGGCGATGCCCACATCAAAGGCACGATCTGGCATGGCTGCCATCATGATATTCATGGAGGATCCTGAAGGCATGGCAGGAGTTACCCCCATGATGCGGGAGTCTTGTTCTGCCAATTCCACCAAGCTATTTCCAAAGACATCCTGGTATTTAGGAGCTTGAGGAGAAGAAGGCATCTTCTTATAAATCTCTCCCGTTACCTTGTCGAAAAGTCCTGGGGCATGCCAGGTGGTTTTGTTACCCGTTTCTGCTGGACCAAAACCTTTTCCTTTGACGGTAATGCAATGCAATATTTTAGGGCCAGGGATGTCTCGCAAGTCCTTTAAAATTTCCACCAAATGATCTACGTCGTGACCGTCCACAGGCCCAAAGTAGCGTAGATTTAGGGATTCGAAAAGGTTGCTCTGCTTCAATACCGCTGACTTGATCGCTCCCTCTACTTTGGAGATAATTTCTTGTGCACTGCTGCCAAACTTGCTTAGCTTGCCCAAAACATTCCAAACCTCATCTTTTACTTTATTGTAGGTATGCGAGGTGGTGATGTCGGTGAGGTAATCTTTCAGTGCCCCCACGTTGGGGTCTATAGACATGCAATTGTCATTGAGAATAATGAGCAAGTTGGTCCCACTTACTCCGGCATGATTCAATGCCTCAAAAGCCATCCCTCCTGTCAAAGAACCATCTCCAATGACTGCCACATGCTGAATGGGAGAGCCTTTGTACTTGGAAGCCATGGCCATTCCTAAAGCTGCAGAGATGGACGTGCTGGAATGCCCCACACCAAAGGTATCAAATTCACTTTCTTTTCTTTTTGGGAATCCTGAGATCCCTCCGTAAACACGGTTGGTATGAAAAATATCCCTTCGTCCAGTAAGGATTTTATGTCCATAGGCTTGATGCCCTACATCCCAAACCAATTGGTCTTCTGGAGTATTTAGCGCATAGTGCAAGGCTACCGTAAGTTCTACTACACCCAAACTGGCGCCAAAATGCCCTCCGTAAACGGAAACATTATCAATAATAAATTGACGCAATTCCTCACAAACTTGCACCAAAGCTTCTTTTGATAATTTTTTTAAATCAGCGGGGTGCTGAATTTGGGCAAGTAAGGGTCCTGCTTGAATTTTCATTCACTAAAAGTTAGCATCGAATAAGTTTAACTGATCTCTCATCCGATTGTTTGGTTTAAGAATCTAAACTGCCGAAGGTACTCATTATTTTCAGTTCCCAATTTATTGACTTGAATTGAATATCTTTGACTAGGTGATTGCAAAATTAATTTAAAAAGTAAGAACTAAGTGAGTTTCGAAATCAAATTGCCCTTATTTGAAGGCCCCTTTGACCTCATGCTTTTCTTTATTGAACGGGATGAACTTGATATTTACGATATTCCCATTTCAAAAATCACCCATGACTTTTTGGATTATATCCAAGCTTTAGAAAGCATGGAAATTGAGGTAGCCAGCGAATTTATACTTTTTGCGGCCACGCTCATGAAAATAAAGTCGCGCATGCTACTTCCTAGACCAGAGCTCAATGAGCAAGGCGAGGAAATTGATCCAAGGGAGGAGCTCATCCGAAACCTTTTAGAATACAAAAAATACAAATCTGTGGTAGAAGAACTTTCCAATTTGGAATTGGAGCGCCTTTCAAGGGAAAAGCGGGGCAATTTGGTAAAGGAAATTCAGTCCCTCAGCAAAGTGGAGGATGTCGAAGCAGAGCTGCAGCATGTAGACTTGTATAAATTGCTACATGTATTCCAAAAATGCATGATAAGAATGGAATCAAGATCTGCTGCTCCCACCCATACGGTGGTCAATTATCCCTACACCATAGAGCAACAGAAAGATTTTGTGCTTGAAAAAACTCGCCTTAAAACCCAAGTACCCTTTACAGAGTTTATTTCCTACAATCCAGACAAAATCTTCGTTATTTACACCTTTCTAGCGATTCTAGAATTGCTACAACTCGCCCAAGTGACCCTAGTTTTGGGAGAAGGATACAATAATTTCTGGGTGGAAAATATTGAGCCTGTTACCGCCAAAGCATGAAAATAGACAACAAAAAAATCTTCCAAACTTTGAATCCCAATAAAGTTTGGCTCCCCATCATCATCGGTTTGGGTATTGTCTTTGCCATGTTTTACTTGGATCCTAATTTATCTGCAGAGAATCTTAGGGTTATCGTAGATGCCTCCCCCTTCTTTATTGTTCTGTCCCTTCTGGTGATTTTTTGTAGAGATTTTGGCTACATCTATCGTATTCGAGAGATTACGGACAAACACCTCACCTGGACCCGTGCTTTTTATGTGATTATTCTCTGGGAATTTGCCTCTGCAGTGACTCCTTCTGTAGTGGGAGGTACGGCGGTAGCCATGTTTATTCTCAATAAGGAAGGCATCAAGATGGGCAAAGCCATCGCTTACGTGATGGTTACAGCCATTTTAGATAACCTGTTCTTTGTTATTGGCGCCCCAATCATTTTGTACCTGGCGCAGGGATATATTTTCCCAGAAAATAAGCTTTTGGAGTCTCAATTGGGGAGTAGCTTACAGGCCATCTTTTGGATCAGCTATGGGCTTTATGCCTCTTACGGTTTGGTCATGGCTGCCGCCCTATTTTACAAACCAAAGGTGTTTAAATGGATCCTTGTCAAGATTTTCTCCCTTGGAATTCTTCGCCGCTGGAAAGCAGATGCACACGAATATGGTGATCAAATTATAGAAGCCTCCCAACAACTTTACGGGAAAAATTATGTGTATTGGCTTAAAATCGTAGGAGCTACCATTTTCGTGTGGTCATCCAGGTACCTCATGCTTAATGTTCTAATTTCTGGGTTTGTTCCCTTGGATATTTTTGATCACGTGATCGTTTTCGCGCGACAAGTAATCATGTGGATTGTGATGATGATTTCACCTACCCCAGGAAGTAGTGGTACGGCAGAGTTTTTCTATGCCCAGTTTTTTGAACAATTTTTGGGTAAATATACCTTCGTCACCAGCATTGTGTGGAGATTGTTTTCCTATTATCCTTATTTGATTTTGGGGGCAATTTTCCTTCCCCGCTGGTTGCGGCAGGTGTTTTTCTTAAGAAAGAAACTACAGGATTAACCCATGCTCAGCCCTATTTCATCCGCTGCAATAGCCCAACTTACCGGAGGAAAGTTGCTGGGGCTTAACTCTATCCAAGAGCTTACTCAAATTGGCATTGACTCAAGGCAAATTCTTCATCCAGAGCAAACCCTGTTTGTGGCCCTAAAGGGGGCCAAGGCAGATGGTTTTCGGTTTATTTCAGAGCTTTTGGACCTGGGAGTACGAAATTTTATCGTACATCCATCCCCGCCTATTCCTGGTGAATGGCTCCATCAGGCTACTTTTGTGCAAGTGCCTGATACCCGAGTGGCCCTTCAGCAAATCGCTGCATACCAAAGAAAACAATTTACCAAACCTGTCCTAGGCATCACGGGGAGCAATGCGAAGACCATTATCAAAGAGTGGCTGGGTCAACTGCTTAGTCAACAGTTTGTGGTAGCAAAAAGTCCAAAAAGCTACAATTCCCAAGTAGGGGTCCCTCTTTCCATTTTTGGTATACAGGCCTACCATCAGGTGGCCATCCTGGAAGCAGGAATATCCAAAAAAGGAGATATGGACACCTTGGCAGAAATGATCCAACCGGAAATAGGAATTTTTACCAATATAGGTTCTGCTCATGAAGAAGGATTCTCTGGTATAGAGGAAAAAATTCAGGAAAAACTAAAGCTTTTCGAATCATGCCAATTGCTCATTTACTGCAAAGATCATGAGTTGCTCGCCCGGCATATTGAAAAAAAACTTCCTCCTGAAAAGCGAATTTCTTGGTCCAAATATCCTGGAGAGACCTTCTGCATATCTTGGAAAACCCAGGACTTGGGCTCCCGAATAGTAGTAATGAAACAAGATCTCCAAACCTCTACTTTTCAGGTCCCCTTTACCGACCAAGCTTCCCTAGAAAATGTCACCCATGCCCTTGTAGCAGCGTTAACCTTAGGGGAAGACCCTCCTTCCATCCAAGAAGGCCTGCAGCACCTCAAGCCTGTGGACATGCGGCTTACACTCAAAGCGGGAATCAACGAATCTTTGATTATTGACGATACCTATAACAACGATTTGGCAGGATTGAAGGTAGCCTTGGAATTTATGAGTCAGCAGCGCCCCAAACGCTCTAAAGTGCTCATCATTTCCGATTTGCTACAGCAAGGCCTTCCCGAAAAAGTTTATGCAGAAGTAGCTGCTTTGATATGCTCCTATGGCATTTCTAGAATTATTGGGGTGGGTACTGAAATCCAACGCCTAGAAACAATGTTTGGCGATCAATTCCGTTGTTTTCCGAGTACAGAAGAATTGCTTCTGAATTTAGACGGCGAAGCGTTTCAAAATGACTTGCTCCTCATTACCGGTGCCCGTTCTTTTGCCTTTGAAAAAATTGTCAACCGACTGCAGCAGCGCATCCATGGTACCACCTTAGAAATCAACCTGAATGCCCTAACCCACAATTTTAATTTTTACAAAAGACAGGTTGCCCCCAAGACCAAAGTTATGGTCATGGTCAAGGCATTTGCCTACGGGGGAGGGGCCACTGAAATTGCAAACCATTTGCAAACCATGGGGGCAGATTACTTGGCTGTAGCGTTTTCTGATGAGGGAGTTGCCTTAAGAAAACAAGGCATTCGATTGCCCATCATGGTCCTCAACCCAGCCGAAGAATCCTTTGAACTGCTCAGTACCTTTGACCTAGAACCCGTAGTATTTAGTCCAGAATTTTTTACCAAGGTGGGCCAATTTGCAAGAAATCAGGGAACTGCGCTTTCTATTCATTTAGATTTGGACACGGGCATGCATCGCTTGGGTTTTGATGGCTCTCAGCTGCAAGAATTGAAAAGGCTGGTTCAAGAATTCCCAGAACTTCATGTAGCTAGCCTATACACCCATCTGGTGGGGGCTGATGAAGAAGCTCACCACGAGTTTTCTATGCAGCAGCTCCAGCAATTTTTATCCATGAGCGAGACGATTGCTGCGGCGCTTGGCTACAAGCCCCTGCGTCATGCCCTCAACTCAGCAGGTATCGTGCGCTATCCTGATTTTCAACTTGATATGGTGCGCTTGGGCATTGGGCTGTATGGAGTAGAGGTCACAGGCATCCACGATGCCTCTTTACATTCTGTCAGTACCTTGAAAACCACCATTTCCCAAGTAAAGACTTTAGTTCCGGGGGCAACCGTCGGGTATTCGAGAAAGGGTTTTTTGCCTCAAGGAGGAAAAATCGCCACCTTGGCCATTGGCTATGCAGATGGCTACGACCGCAGGTTTTCCCAAGGGAAGGGATATGTGCTCATTCATGGCAAGAAGGCTCCCGTGATCGGCAATGTCTGCATGGATATGGTGATGGTAGATGTGAGCTCGATTCCGGAAGCCAAAACAGGAGATGAGGCTATAGTCTATGGAGAGCAGATCTCCTTGAAGGAGCTGGCCGATCAAATTGGAACCATCCCTTACGAGCTGCTTACCAATATCAGCGGGCGGGTGAAACGGGTGTATTACCTGGATTGAAGGCTAAAGACTGCCTTAGGGCAAAGATTTTTTCCAACCTAGGTCTTGGGAAGCGTAAATACTTCCCTTTCCACTAAAAATAAAGGCCACCAAACAAGTAATCCCGAGGTAAATTCCTGCCTCAATTCCAAACAATTCCATGCCCATCAGGGTGCTCGCCAAAGGGGTATTCGTAGCCCCCGCAAACACTCCCACAAAACCACAAGCTGCCAAAAGTGCTAATGGAAGCGGGATGTAGGTGGCCAGCGCATTGCCCAAGGTGGCACCCGTGAAGAAAAGTGGGGTGACTTCTCCCCCCTTAAACCCTGAGCCTAGGGTCAAGGCTGTCACGCCTGTTTTCGCTAAAAAATCATACCAGGGTAGGGGGGTCTCGAAGGCCTCCAGCATTCGTGGAATACCCAGTCCCACGTAGGTATAGGCTTCAGTGAAGTATACGATTCCTGCTACCAACATTCCCCCGATCAGGGGTCGAAGTGGGGGATAGGAAATGCTGCTGAAGAGTCGACTGACCCCATGACCCGCCTCCACAAATAGGCGAGCGGCAAGCCCAAAGGCTATCCCTGCTGGAATCATCCAAGCCAAGTTGATCAGGGTAAGGGGAGCCACCTCAGGAATCACATAGGCGGTATGTCTAATCCCCCAGACCCAATCGCAAACCCAATAAGCTGTAAACGCAGACCAGAATGCTGGAAAAATAGCGCTAGGGTATATTTTTCGGCGAAATACCCATTCCAAAGAAAATACTGCTCCTGCCAGCGGCGTGCCAAATACGGAGGCAAATCCCCCTGCCACCCCACAGATCAGCAGCGTCCTGCCTGTATTCTCATCCAAGGTCCAACGCTTGCCTAGTTGAGCCGCTAGGGAAGCCCCCATTTGCACCGCTGTCCCTTCCCTACCTGCCGAACCTCCAAAAAGATGGGTAACCAAGGTGCCGAATAAGACCAAAGGAGCCATCCGCAAGGGCAGGGTAGCTTGGGAAGTATAGATCCCCTCCATGATCAGGTTATTCCCTTTTTCAACTCCAGAACCGTATCGGTGGTAGCAATAGCCTATGGTAAATCCTGCAAGGGGTAAACCTGCCAAAAGCCAGAGGCGGGCATCACGAACCTGGCCCACCCCATCCAAGGAAAGCAAAAAAATAGCGGAGGCCGAGCCTGAAAGGACTCCCACGAAAGCACCCATTGCTACCCAAAAAAGAATGTTTTTCAACAAGATAATCGAAGTTTAAGGTCCCTTTAAGTACAGGGAAAAGTGATTGGAAAGAATTCAAGAGGCAAGAAACATAATTTTATGACATATCGCTACCGCTTAGCAACCAATTGCCGCGCAAATGAGTTATCCACCAAATACGCGTTCATGAAAAACATTCTCATCACTGGAGGCTCAGGACTTGTAGGCAAGCAACTTACTGCCTTGCTGGAGCAAAAAGGGTATACCGTGGCTTGGCTTAGCAGAAAACCCCAGCAGCGAACCCATTTTCTATGGGATGTAGCGCAACAGGAAATAGATCCGAAAGCGCTGGAATGGGCCGATGCAGTGGTACACTTGGCCGGAGAGGGGGTAGCAGAAAAGCGATGGACGGCGGAGCGAAAGAAGGCCATCCTTCGCTCCCGAACTGAAAGTACCGCGCTATTGCACCGAGCGATACAGCAGGCAAGTCACAAGCCCAGTGCCTTTATTTCTGCTTCTGCAATAGGCTTTTATGGATTTGATACCGGTGCCGCCCTGTTGGATGAGAGCAGTGCTTCGGGTACCGATTTTTTGGCAGAAGTGGTATTGGCCTGGGAAAAAGAGGTGAAAAAGATGGAAGCCTTACCTCTCAGATGCGTCATTCTCCGGATAGGAATCGTCTTGGATGCGCAGGGAGGAGCCTTAGCCGAAATCCTCAAGCCCCCCGTGGCTGCCCCTTTGGGTTCGGGTGCGCAGTGGATGAGTTGGATCCATGTGGAAGACTTGGTGCGCCTATTTGTTTTTGCACTCGAAAAAACCACGCTTCAGGGCATTTACAATGCCGTGGGGCCTAATCCCGCCACCAACCAACAACTGACCAAGGAGGCGGCTCTGGCCAAGGGAAAGCCGTATTTGGGAATCGGGGTGCCAGGATTTGCACTGAAGTTGGTCTTGGGAGAAATGGCCGCTATGGTTCTTGGCGGCAATCGCGTGTCTAGCCAAAAGATTCAAAAGGCAGGTTTTGAATTTGAATTTCCAGAGTTGAAAGGGGCGCTGAAGGATATTTTTTCAAGTTGAACTTTTCATTGATTAGTGCTACTGGCGGTTTTTTTTAACCATCAGTCCCAAAATGTTTTTTTTAATCTCAGGAATAAGGACTTTAGGGAAAGATTTACACCTGAAGTATGAAAAATATCATCGCTGTGCTACTGCTAGCACTAATCAGTCAATTTGGCTTTGCCCAAGACCTGGGCTACTACCTGCCCAAAGGCTATACCTACAACCCGAAAGTTCCTACTCCCAAGCAGGTACTGGGCTATGAAGTAGGCGAATGGCATGTGACCCACGACCAACTGGTCATGTACATGAAGGCCGTAGCTGCCACTTCCGACCGAGTTAAATTTGAGGAAACGGGACGCTCCTACGAAAAGCGCCCCCAAACCCTATTGACCATCAGTGCGCCCTCCAACCTGGCCAAACTGGACCAGATCAAGGCGGAGCGGGCCAAACTCCGGGACCCAGCGGCCTCAGTCAACATTGCCAATATGCCCGCAGTACTTTTTATGGGCTACTCCGTCCATGGAAATGAACCCAGTGGAGCCAATGCCGCGCTACTTGCAGCCTATCACTTTGCTGCCGCCAATGAGATCGAAGCGGACCTCAAGGACATGGTGCTCCTATTGGATCCAGCCATCAATCCGGATGGACTCAACCGCTTTGCTTCCTGGGTCAACTCCCACAAACCCTACATCCTAAATGGAGATCCAGCGCAGCGCGAACTCAACGAGGTCTGGCCTCGAGGACGCACCAACCACTACTGGTTTGACCTCAATCGAGACTGGCTGCCAGTGCAGCATCCTGAATCCAGAAATCGCGTACGCGTATTCCAAAGCTGGTTGCCCAACGTGCATTTGGATTTCCACGAGATGGGCTCCAACAGTACCTTCTTTTTTCAGCCCGGCGTCCCTTCCCGTGTTCACCCTTTGACGCCCAAGAAAAACTTCGAGCTGACCGAGAAGATCGGAACCTACCATGCCAAAGCCTTGGACCAAATCGGTTCGCTGTACTACAATCAGGAAAACTACGACGACTTCTACTACGGCAAGGGATCTACCTATCCGGATGTGCAGGGATCCGTCGGCATCTTGTTTGAACAAGCTAGTTCCAGAGGACACCTTCAAGAAACGGACAATGGCCTTTTGAGTTTTCCTTTCACGATCCGCAACCAGTTCACCGCCAACCTATCCTCCTACCAGGCCACCAAAGAAATGCGCGTGGAACTCAACCAGTGGATGAAGGATTTCTACAGCGACATCAAAAAAGAAACCGATGCGGACATCAACAAGGCCTATATTTTTGGTGCTGCGGAGGAAGATGCACGCAGTTATCATTTGGCGGACTTGATACTACAGCACGACATCAAGCTCTTTTCCCTCAAGGAAGACTTGGTGATCAATGGTAAGCAGTTTAAAAAAGGAAATTCCTACATCGTGCCTGCCGACCAGCCACAATACCGCTTGATCAAGGCCATGTTTGAAACGCGAACTACCTTCCAAGACAGCTTGTTTTACGATATTTCAGCTTGGACCTACCCCATGGCTTTTGGCGTGGATTTTATGGCCTTGAATAGCCGCATCGTGAATCTGGCCAACGTCAGCCCTGTGGATAAGTCCAGTTTTGCACCAGCCCCTGGCAAGGTAATTGGTTCCGCCGGAGCCTACCAATACGCAATGGAGTGGACCGATTACTATGCCCCTAAGGCGGCCTATCAGTTGTTGAAGGCTGGATTTTTAGTGAGAGTAGCCACCAAAGAATTCTCCACCGCAGAAGGGAAAACCTTTGGCAGAGGCACCTTGCTAATTGACAAAGGCGAAAGTGGGCTTGATTCGCAAGCCTTCTTCAAAAAACTAGAAGAGGTTGCCCGATTTGCTCACGTGGATATCCACGCATTGACGACAGGGTACACGCAGGGCGCCAACCTAGGGTCCACTTTTATGCTTCCTTTGAATACCCCTACCCTCGCGCTTTTAGTCGATGGGGGTGTGGATAGTGGAGAAGCCGGAGAAATCTGGCACTTGCTCGATCAGCGCATGCAAATGCCAGTAACCCTACTGCCTTTGGAATCCGTAAGCGGCACCAACCTGGATCGCTATTCGGTGATCCTCATGGCGGATGGAAGCTACGGGCAACTGGGACAGTCCGGCGCTGCTGCCCTCAAAACCTGGGTGAGCAAAGGCAATACCTTGGTGGCCAAGGGAGGCGCATTGCGCTGGTTGGCACAAAATGAAATCGGAAATTTCACCTTCAGAAAGGTAGATAACGCGGAGAAAGGGGTGCAGAAAAACTATGCAGACTTTGAGAATGCTACCGGAGCCAAGCAAACATTCGGAGCCATCTTCAAATCTACCTTGGACACCAGCCATCCTATCGGCTATGGCTATGTGAGCAAAGACCTTTTCACCTTCAGAAATGATAATTTCTTCCTAGAGCCTTCCGCCAACCCCTATGCCAATCCACTAGTTTACACCAAAGATCCTTTGGCATCTGGCTACTTGCACCCCAGCAATCTGCCTGGAGTACAGGAGAGCGCGGTGATCCGTGTAGCTAGTCAAGGCAGAGGAAGGATTGTGGGCTTTGCGGACAACCCTAACTTCCGCGCCTTCTGGTTTGGTACCAATAAGCTGTTTATGAATTCCATTTTCTTTGGTCAAGTGATTGACGGAGGAACTGCCCGCTAAATTTCAAATCCCAGCTCAATGCTGGGATTTTCTATTCTTTTGCTATTCTTAGAATGTATGAAAAAAATTAGTCTTTTTCTTTTCGCTTTGCTGCTGGGCGGAGGATCTCTTTTCGCGCAAGAAATGAGTTTTGAGTCCTACAATCCTCCTTCCACACTCAAGGTGCCCCAGCATCCGGTGACGCGGGCCAAGTTTCCCTTTATCGACATCCACAGCCACCAAGGAGGGATCAACAAATCCAAGATCGACCAACTTCGAGGAGAAATGGATGAATTGAACATGGGCATCATGATCAACCTGAGTGGGCGGGGATTTGGACAAGGCAATAGCAATGCACAGCAAGAGTACATCAAGGGCATGATGCAGGAGTTTAAGACCCACGCCCCTGGCAGATTCATGGTGTTTACCAACTTGAATTTTAACGGTTTTGGTACACCAGAATGGTCCTCCTTGGCGGTAAAGGAGTTGGAAGAAGATGTGGCTGCTGGAGCGGTGGGCTTGAAGATTTACAAGAGTTTGGGCCTAACCTCCAAGGATAATGCCGGCAAGCGTATTCCCGTGGACCATCCCGATTTGGATCCTGTATGGGCCAAGGCAGGGGAACTCGGTATTCCAGTACTCATCCATGCTGCCGATCCTGCCCAGTTTTGGCAGCCCATGGATTCCACCAACGAGCGCTGGCTGGAACTCAAGCTTCATCCGAACCGTCGCCGTTCTGCTACCGACCCAGCACCTTTTGAGCAAATCATCGCTGAGCAGCACCGCGTATTTGCGAAGCATCCCAAAACCACCTTTATCAATGCGCATATGGGTTGGATGGCCAACGATTTGGATGCTGCTGGAGCGCACTTGGATCGCTATCCTAATGTCAACTACGAGATTGGTGCCATCATCGCGGAACTTGGACGTCAGCCTCGACGGGCCAAGGAATTTTTTACCAAGTACCAGGACCGCATTCTTTTCGGCAAAGATGCCTACAACAAGGAGGAGTTTTACACCTACTTCCGGGTACTGGAAACCGAGGACGAGTATTTCCCCTACTACAAAAAGTACCATGCCTTTTGGAGCATGTATGGTTTGGGCCTATCTGACGAAGTCTTGAAAAAGGTGTACTACAAAAATGCGCTGAGGATCGTACCTGGATTGGATAAGACGCTTTTTCCGGAGTAGGAACCACAGGTAGGGTAGAAAATAGTTGAAATACCGTGGAAATAAGGTAGAAATAGAATGGAAATAGATCGATCCTGCCAGCCTTCGGCAGGCAGGATCGGTGAAATAGTTTATCCAGCTGCTATTTCACGGAGCGAAGCGGAGTTTATTTCTACGCTATCTCCATTGTATTTCCTGGTCCATTCCTCGTACAAAAACTTAGAACTTCATCTTCACCCCCAACAAGAAATTCGTTCCGGCCTGAGGATAGAAGAAGTTTTCTGTCACCAACTCTCGGCCATTTCCTCCAGGTACAAAGTAGCTGAAGGTGTAGCCATTGGGCTCGTACATTTCATTGAAGATATTGTTGATCAACACATTCACTTCCAGGCCTTTGAAGAAGCGAGGCGTCGCGGAATAACTGATTCGCAAGTCATTCGTAAAGAAGGCATCCAGGGACCGAGCTTCATTGGCGGTATTGTCCAAAAACTGTCTGCCTACGTACTTACTCATCCAGTTGAGGGACAGGTTTTTGTTCGGCTTGTACTCGATAATCGCCGAACTCACCACATTCGGAGAAAAGGCAATGTCCGTATCGGTATAGGTGTTGGTTTCCTGTCGGAACTCATCCACGCTATAATCATCGATGTACTCGGTAAATTCCCGGATTTTGTTTTGACTCAGCGCGAGGTTACCCCCCAAGGTCCAGGTCTTGGAAAGGAGGTAGGCTCCATCCAATTCCATCCCTGCACGGTAGGAAGATGCCACATTTTCTCGGATATAGGCCCCCACGTCATTGATCTGTCCCGTCAGGATCAACTGGTCTTTGTAACCCATGTAGTAGAAGTTGGCATTGTAGCTGAAGTTACCCGATTTGGTTCGTACACCCGCCTCCACATTGTTGAGGCGCTCGGGTCTGGGCACTTCGGTAATTGGATTGTCGGTGAAGTCCGAGCGGGTCGGTTCCCGGTTGGCCACGGCATAGCTCGCATACCAGGTTTGCTTTGCTTTCTCGTAGGAGAAGCCAAACTTCGGGTTGAAAAATGTATAGTTTGCCTGACCATCCACGATACGTAAGTCGTCGTTCACTCCATAGAAGGAGTAGGAGATGCCGCGCAACTGCAAATCTCCAAATAGATTCAGCCCAGGCTCGATCTCGTAGGTGGCTTTGGTGTACATGTTTCGGTCGTCCTTCACGGCGTTGTTGTCGTAGTAGCGATCACGAATGTTGGTTGCCCCGGCAATTCTCGCCCAAATGACCTCTCCAAAGTGTCCTCCATCGTAACGATTGGCACCTCCCCCGATGATCCAATCGAGTTTGCCATCGGTAGAAATGTAATTTACCGACCCTACAAACCCGTAAAAATCATTGTCCAGCCAGCGACGGCGAATGATATCGGTACGAGAAATCACCTGACTGCCAATCACCACATGGGGTAAATTGTAACGGGAAAGTTTATCATTTTCTCGAAACTGCTCGTAGTAACCACGTCCGTAGGTGTAATGCAGTGCCAGGTTGGTCTTCCAGTTGGAACCCACTTTTCCTGTGTAAATCAACTGGTAATGATCTTGCTGGTAATTGTCCGTTTCGTTATCGTAGGTGTAGGAATTAAAGGTTCGATCGGTCTTCAACTTGCTTTCGGGAAGCCCTGCCCAACTTTGGTAGGTTTGTTCTTTTCCAGAAAAAGCGATCAATTTAATGACGCTCTTTTCTCCGTAGTATCCTCCCGACACAAACCAGCTGCCTAGGTCTGAAAAGGCCCGATCCACAAAACCGTCTGAAGTAATCTTGGACAGACGTGCATCAAACGCAAAGCGGTTGTTGAGCAGGCCTGTTCCCGCTTTGACGGTATGTCTCCAGGTGTTGAAAGAGCCGAATCCATTGTCAATTTCGGCATAGGCCTCGTTGCGTCGGGTGTCCGTCTGAAAGTTGAGGCTGGCACCAAAAGTAGCGGCGCCGTTGGTAGAGGTCCCCACCCCACGTTGGATCTGGATATTGTCCACCGAGGAGGCAAAGTCCGGCATATTCACCCAAAAGACCCCATGCGACTCCGCATCGTTGAGTGGAATGCCGTTGATGGTGGCATTGATGCGGGTTTGGTCGGTGCCTCGGATACGGATTCCCGTGTAGCCCACCCCAGCTCCTGCGTCGGAGTGGCTGACTACGGAGGGGGAAAAGTTGAGGAGGATAGGAATGTCCTGCCCCAAATTTCGCTTGGCAAGTTCCGACTTATCCACCGTAGTGTAGGTAGTCGGCGTACTTTCGGAAGCGCGGGTAGCGGACACAATAAATTCCTCGCTCAAGAAATCCTTGGACACCAAGCCTAGTTCCAGGGAGGCTGACAGAGGAAGTTCCACTGCCTTGCGTACGGTTTCATAGCCCACGTAGGAAACTCGGATTTCCTGCTTTCCATTGGGCACTCGTGCCAATGTAAAATTCCCATCCGTATCTGTGACGGTACCTTTTCCCAAACTTTCGATCCAAATAGATGCGCCTACCAAAGGAGCGGCGGTTTTGGCATCGTAAATTCTCCCGCTTAGGCTGGATTGTGCCCAAGTAGGTAGACTGAACAGTACGTACAGTCCTAGAAGAACTAACTTTTTCATAATTTCTCCCTTTCGGGTTTTTGAGTGAAACAGGAGAAAACCCAGGGGAGGTTTTCCTTGATTGTTTACCCGGTTGCGAGGCAAAAACACTTCGGAAAGAAGGCTAGCCCTTCCTCAATTGGAATCTGTTTTTACTTCGCATGCTCATTTCCCTTCGCCGGCATTACCCGGATCAGGTAATATGGGTATGATCTCAGCCCGTTGTATTAAGGCACCCCTTATGATCTGAAAACAAAGTTAGGGGGGAAAAGTTTTTTTCCAAAAGCCTGTACTTCCTTACTTTTTTTTAACTTGAAGCATCCACCTCAAACCACTTTACGATGCGATTGTACAAATTGATTTCAGGAACACTTTTGGAACTAAACGACAGCCATTATTTAGGCCCTGAACTCGATTGGGACCAGTTGCTCGGCAGGGAGCAGCTCCCCAAATTGCTGGCTTCGGAGGCCAGTCATTGGGAAAAAATAAGTCTCGAAAAAGCGAAAGAGTGCATCGGGGAAGGGCTGCTCGCCCCCATGGGAACTCAGGAAGTTTGGGCTGCGGGGGTGACTTATTTTCGGAGTAGGACCGCTCGAATGGAGGAATCCAGTGATGCCGGTGGAGCTACCTTTTACGACAAAGTCTACGTGGCCGAGCGTCCCGAGCTCTTCTTCAAAGCCACTGCCAGCCGGGTATCCAATCCTGGAGAATTAGTCAAGATCCGTACCGACTCCAGTTGGGATGTGCCCGAGCCCGAGCTGACACTGTTGCTTTCCCCATCGGGAAAAATTCAAGGATACACCATCGGCAACGACATGAGCAGCCGCAGCATCGAAGGGGAAAATCCCCTCTACCTTCCTCAAGCCAAAGTGTACCAGGGCTGCGCTTCTCTCGGGCCTTGCCTATTGATTCAAGAAGAACCACTGCCCGCTTCCACCAAGATCAGTTTGGAGGTGCATCGGCAGGGGAGACTGGCCGCTTCGGGGGAAACCACCTTGGCGCAATTGAAGCGAAGCCCAGAAGAACTAGCCCAATGGCTTTTCCGAGCCAATTCCTTTCCAAATGGCTGTTTTCTGATGACAGGAACCGGTATTGTGCCCGATGATTTTTCCTTGGCAAAAGGGGATTCCGTGACCATCAACATGGAAGTCATTGGCACGCTTCAGAACGGGGTGGGGACAATTTAGAATCGGGTTTTTTCAAAAGCCAAGGCTGAGCATTTGAAACTAATTTCCCCATTGAAAGGGTCCACTTGACCATTGGTAAAAATCCAAGGACCCTCCCAAGGCAAAAGCCTTATCTTTGTACCCTCGGAAAATCCATTATGAAACGTTTTTTATTCTTTTTTATCCTAGTAGGAGTAAGCAGTTTTTTTCAAGCACAAGCACAAGCCCCTGCTCAACAGAATGCCTATGCATTTAAACTGAAAGAACCCATCACCTTGGACGGTATTTTAGATGAAGCCATCTGGAAGGATGCCGAAGGATGGAATGGCAATTTTATGCAGTATTTCCCATCTGACACCACCAAGAGTAAAATTCCCACCCGGGTGAAAGTTGCTTTTGATGACACCAACCTCTATTTGGCGGCCATCATGGAAAATACTGGGCCACGGAAATACGTGTCTACTTCTTTGCGAAGGGATTACCGAGGAGAACAAAACGATGGGATTACTTTCGTTTTTGACACCTTCAATGACCGTACCAATGCCTTCCATTTTGGGGTAAACCCTTATGGGGTGCAACGGGAAGCTTTGCTAGCTAATGGGGGCTCTCGTCCTGACGACCTCAATCAGGCTTGGGACAACAAATGGTATTCTGAGGCAAAGATTTTGGATAATCAGTGGCAAGTAGAAGCAATTATTCCACTTTCTACCCTACGATTTAAAGAGGGAACTGAAAATTGGAATGTCAACTTTTACCGAGTGGATAGCCATACCGGTGAGCGCTCTACCTGGGCGCCTATCCCTAGAAATATTTCCATCATTTCCACGGCCTTTCTTCGCAAATTAGTGTTTGAAGAACCCTTGCAGAAAAAAGGGGCCAACATCTCCCTCATCCCCTATGTAGCGGGACGAGCGTCTAGAAACTTTCTTGAAAATAGCAGCGAACCCCTTAGACCTGCTATCGGCGGCGATGCCAAAATCGGCATCGGACCAGCCATGAACCTGGACTTGACCTTCAACCCAGATTTTTCGCAGGTGGAAGTGGATCAGCAGGTGACGAATCTAGACCGATTCGAAATATTCTTTCCCGAAAGGAGACAATTTTTCCTTGAAAATGGCGACCTATTTGACAGTTTTGGGCAGCCTCGATCCCGACCTTTCTTCTCTAGAAGAATCGGGGTGGACATCGACTCCGCTACGGGCCAAAATGTGCAAAGTAAAATCATTTATGGGGCTCGACTGAGTGGAAAATTGAACGAGAACTGGCGAGTAGGAGCCATGAATATGCAAACTGCTTCGGACGATGCTGCGGGCATTGTAGGCAAAAATTTTACCGTACTCGCACTCCAACGGAAGGTGTTTGAGCGTTCCAACATTGGCTTGATCTATGTCAACAAAGAATCCTTGGCCCTAGACGAGTACCAGCAACTGTTTGATCCGACGGCATACAATCGCTTGTTGGGAGTCGATTACAACCTCAACTCTGCCAATGGAAAATGGACAGGAAAGGTATTTTACCACCGTACCTTTGAATCCGAAAAAGTAGATAAGCCCTATTCCTTCAATGCTTACCTCTTGTACAATGACCTACACTGGAATTGGACCTTTAGCGTCCAAGATGTGGGAAAATCCTACAACCCTGAAGTGGGTTTTGTCCCTCGATCGGACTTCAAACGCATCAACCCAGACCTTACTTACCTATTTTATCCCAAGTCCAAATTCATCAATCGACATGGTCCAAAAGTCGAATTTGAAGGATTGTGGAACGAAACCTTGGGAACTACCGATCGAGATATCAATTTTGGATACCTGATTCGATTCAATTCCTTGGCAGAATTAGAAATCACCCAGCGAAACCGTTATGTGTATTTATTTTCCAATTTTGATCCCACCCGATCTGGGGGTGAATCCTTGGCAGCAGGAACAGATTATTCCTACCAAAATTTTTTAGTGGAGTTTCGTACCAATCCAAGAAAACAGATCAATTTTGGAATGATAGGAGAGTTTGGGGAATATTTTACGGGTAATATTCAGCGCATCACGTCTCAAACTGGAGTGCGCCTAGGGTATTTGGCCAATATTTCCATGAATTTCAACTACGCAAGAATCCGCTTGCCCTATCCCCAGCGTAATGCAGATTTGGTTTTGGTCGGTCCACGATTTGACTTGACCTTCACCAAGTCTTTGTTTTGGACTACCTTTGTGCAGTACAATAGTCAAATCGACAATCTGAATATCAATACCCGCTTGCAATGGCGCTATGCCCCCGTTTCGGACTTTTTCTTGGTGTACACGGACAACTACTTCCCCGAAAGTTTTCTTCCCAAACAGCGTTCTCTGGTATTTAAACTCAATTATTGGCTGAACCTTTAGGTCTTTTCCAGTTGCCCTGAAAATCATTTGATTTTTAAAACTTCTGAAAAAAGTTTTATCAAAATTTTTCAAACACTTTAATTACACAGTCTGTTAGTCGCTCATGAAGAGCTCTAGAATTGTGGTATGGCTGCGCAATGACCTTCGTCTCGAAGATAACGAGACCCTGGTCAGAGCCATCCAACAGGGGGGAGAAGTAGTTCCCGTTTACTGTCTGGATCCAAGGATGTTGGAAAAAACTTCTCTGGGATTTCATAAAACAGGTCATTTCCGCATTTCCTACTTATTGGAGTCCTTAAAAGATCTCAAAACTTCCTTCCAAGAGCTTGGCGCAGATCTAGTGCTGCTTCAAGGGAAACCAGAAGACGTAATGCTTTCTTTTGCAAAAGAAATTCGGGCTTCTGCCATTTTCTTTTCCAAGGAAGTCACTTCCGAAGAGCGGGCTGTGGATCGTGAAGTAGAAAAGAAAGCGTTCTCTTTGGGGATTGCTTGTGAAAGTTTCTGGCAAAGCACCTTATACCACAAGGACGACCTGCCCTTTCCTATCAAGCAGCTCCCTGAAGTATTTACGCAATTTAGAAAAGAAGTAGAAAAGCAAAGTAAGGTTCGGGCCCCCTTTGCTAGACCCACTGCAATAAATTACCCTATGGAAGCCCTAAGCAAGTATGCTACAGGGACTCCAACGCTAAAGAGCTACGGACTGGATCGCCCCAAGGCAGAGGTGCACTCGGGAATTGAGATACGTGGAGGAGAATCCGCAGCATGGAGGCGACTCCAGTCCTATTTTTGGGAAAAGGACCTACTCAAAAGCTACAAGGAGACGCGTAATGGATTGATAGGTATGGACTACAGTTCCAAATTCTCCCCTTGGCTTGCCTTGGGTTGTATTTCTCCCCGTACGATTTACACAGAAGTGAAGCGTTACGAAAAAGAAAGAATAAAAAATGAAAGTACCTACTGGTTGGTACTTGAGTTGATTTGGAGAGATTATTTTCGATTTATAGCCAAAAAGCACGGGAATAAAATTTTCCTAAGAAAAGGTATCCGAAATCAAATGGACTCCTGGAGAAGGGACAAAGCGCAATTTCAGCGCTGGGTAGAGGGGAAGACAGGAGTTCCATTTGTGGATGCCAACATGCGAGAGCTCCAAGCTACTGGATTTATGTCCAACAGAGGTCGACAGCTTGTTGCAAGCTTCTTGGTCAATGATTTGGGAATAGATTGGACTTGGGGAGCAAGCTACTTTGAAAGCCAATTGATAGACTATGATCCCTGCTCCAACTGGGGCAACTGGATGTATGTGGCTGGGGTTGGCAACGATCCCAGAGAAAATCGCTACTTCAATATCCTTCGTCAAGCAAAAACATATGACCGAAATGGAGACTTTGTACGGCTCTGGATCCCAGAATTACGGTCCATCGCGGGGTTTGATGTGCATCAACCCTGGGAAGTTCGCTCCTTTGCCTTCCAAAATTACCCCAGGCCCATGGTGGCGCTCATAGGTGCTGAAACCGTTTACTAAGGAGGATGGGTTTGGCCTACTCTATATAAAAAAATCACCAGCCCATCTTGAATTTACTCAAATCCGGTAGGAGCTGTTTCTTTCTTTTCAATTCCCGTTGGTACAAATACTCTCCCAATTCTGCAAAGAAGGGTAAACTCACCTCTTCCGTCTCGTATTGATCGTCGTTGAGAATTTGATCTTCATTGACATAGATAATTGCAGAGACGAAAAACTCCACACCGGTCTCAAAATCCACAAAGTAGCCACCATCAATCAGGTGCCCGTAAGACCATCCGGTTTTGTTGAACAATCGGAAGCGGGTTGGAATCGGAGCTTTGTCTGTTCCAAACTTGACAAACTTGGAATAGCTGTCGTAAAATTCGGCAGTATCGTACCTAGGGAAGTCACTTTCTCTTGGTAGCATACTCATATATTTGAGCACAAAATTTCGGTGCTCCTCATTTAGATTAAACCTCTCTATACCAACAAAGGCTTCAGGAAAGATTGTCCGCTGCACCACCCCATGAAAGTCGGCAAGGGAAAATTTATTCTTGTAAGAAAAGTCCATCCCCCCCTGCATTAAGGTGTCATTTCTATAGTAGGCCCGGCCCAACTTCGGGTAGCCAGGTACCACATAGGCACTATCGGCTTGTCTAGCAGGAATTTCCAGAAGGGTCTTTCCAGCGGTATCCACAAATCGAATGGGGTTAAATTGACGGTTTTCCTCCGGAGAAATGGGAAAACTCAAGCGCTGGGTAATCACCGAATTCCCAAGCCCCTTTTCCTTCAATTTTTGGTTGATATAATCCATCCCTAGCAATTCATACAGGCGATTGGAGGCATCGTTATCGGAGACAAGCAGTATTTTTTTGATGTAATGCCCGATGCTGGGTAGGCCATTTTCAGCACTTGAATCGCTCCATGCAGGGAGTTGGGATGGGCGTACCGAGTCGGTCAGCATGGTCGTTTCCAAAGTCAATCCTTTCCCCTCTTGCTCCTCCAACCATTCCAATGCCAGCAGCGCAATGGGCAACTTTACCGTGGAAGCTGGATAGAAATATCGAGAATCATTTACATTGAAGGAGTAGGTAGTAAAGAGGGGATTCCCATGCTCGTTGCGGTCGATCTGCGTGTAGAGAATTTGGACCTGGTATTTAGCGGTATCTGCAAGGACCTTTTGCAATGTAGGGTACTCTTCCAATCCCTCCACAAAAGGCACTGGGGGCTCCGAATTACACGCTGAAATAAGGATGGATGCTAGCAGGGATATCAAGTACTTCTTCATAAGGAGGCTGCGAGATGGGTTAAAATTTGGAGTAAAGCACTTAGCTCTTCCTGGGAATGACTCGCCGAGAGTACGATTCGATTGACTTTGGGGCTCTTGGAAGTAGGATAAGAAAAAGAAGAGGTGATGTAGCCCTGCTCTTGCAATTTTTCTGTCCACGCATCCGAAGAGTACACGAATACAGGAAAGTTTTGGTTACCCCTGATTTGGGACAGCTGACTACTCTGTTGGTAAAAAAAGGAGATCAGCTCCTTCAATTTTCTCTGTTGCTGATGTAGGAGATCCTGTGCATCCATCAAACTTTGAATCAAGGCCGGGGAAGGGGGAGATGCTCCTGCAAAAATGGATTGGGATTTAATCCCCTGTATCATGTCTTCCGATCCCAGGACTATTCCTCCAGGCGTGGCCAAGCCTTTTCCCAAGGAACCAGATACCAAGAGTTGAATGCTTTTGTGCTTCCATTGGGAATAGGTACCGTAAAGACCATTTCCCAGAACCCCGAAGGCATGGCTATCGTCAATGAGCAAAGTTACTTCATGTTTCTCAGCAATAGCCAAGACCCAGTCGAAGGGATGAATTTCTGCTTTAAGGGGATCTACCGCATTGCCAAGGATCAGAATTTGCTGTGAAGGCAATCGCGAAGCGCGCTCCAAGCAGGAATTTGTCCATTGGGAAAAACTCAGCGAGGAATCAGCTTGTACACCAGAGGGCAAGATTGCAGGATGCGCATCTGGTGCAGTCCAGCATTGATCTACTTTGGGAAAAAGGTATTGGCAAGCAGCGATCCCTGCCAAGTAGCCGGAACTGAAAAGTGCAGCACGCTCAGCCCCAGCCTGAGCTGAAAAAAAATCCTCAAAGGTCTCGTAAACCGAAAGTCGAACATTGTTGGTTCGACTTAACCCATGATGCATCCCCCACTTCTGTACATTGCTTTCCACCATCCACCTATAACTTTCCAAGCCATCCAAGCCTAGGTAAGAGGTCCCGTTGAAGAAAAGGTATTCTTTTCCTTCTAGCAGGAGCTTTTTACCAAGGCGAGCGGATAGGGACAGTGCGTTCAAGGGAATTACTTCGCAAAAATCTGTGATGGATCTTGAAAAGACTTAAATTCTAAGGCATTGCCGCAAGGATCCAAGAAAAACATGGTGGCCTGTTCTCCTACCTCCCCCTTGAATCGAATGTAGGGCTCAATGACAAATTCAATGCCCTGGGCTTTAAGCTTGTCCGCAAGGTCATGCCATTCCTCCCAACCGAGAATAGCCCCAAAGTGACGCACAGGAACATTTTTTCCATCCACCTCGTTTGTTTTGGCGTTAGCAAGTTCATCCGGCTTGATGTGAGCAGACAGCTGGTGACCAAAGAAGTTGAAATCAATCCACTTGTCGGTGCTGCGGCCAATGTCACAACCCAGCAGATCCCCATAAAACAGGCGGGTTTCTTCGATGTCACGGATAGGAAAAGCGAGGTGAAAGGGTTTTAATTCAGACATAATGCTTAGTTTCGTTGGGTGATGTGTTCAGGGGTTGGAAGCAAATTGTACCCTAAATATATGTCAAAAAACAAAACAGTTTCATTGGTATTGAGTAGCGGTGGAGCGAGGGGATTGGCGCATGTGGGGGTGATCGAAGAGTTGGAGCGCAGAGGCTATACGATTGCCGAAATCGCAGGCTGCTCAGCAGGAGCCCTAGTGGGAGGCATGTATGCGGCTGGAAAGCTTCATGAATTTAAAGATTGGATTTGCCATTTGGACCGATTGGATGTCTTTTCCTTGATGGATTTTACTTTTTCTAGCAGAGGGTTTATCAAAGGGGAAAAGGTATTTCAAGCCTTGAAAAAAGTCATTCCCGATCAAAACATAGAAGACCTGCTCTTGCCATTTTCATGCAATGCCGTGGATGTGAATTCAGGAAAAGAACAGGTTTTTAGGCAAGGGAGTTTATATACAGCTATCCGCGCCTCAGGGAGCATTCCTTCGGTTTTTTTACCTGCCAAAGTGGAAAAAAGGCACTTTATCGATGGAGGAGTCCTCAACCCCGTGCCCATTTCCTTAATTTCTGATCCACATGCCCATAAAGTAGTAGTGGTAGACACCAATGGCTTGGATGAACATTACTTGGAACTCCCTACTAAACCCGCGAGCAAGCCCCAAGGACTTGCACTACCCAGTTGGGTAAAGGAGTATCAAGGCAAAGTGAAGGCCTATTTTCCAGAAGAAAAAAAGAAAGAAAACCAGCGCAGCTATTCGGCATTGGAGCTCGTCACCCGATCTTTTGACCTGCTACAAGACCGGTATTGCCAACTACTTCTTGAAAACTATCCCGTAGACGTTCAGATTAAGGTCTCTCGTAAACAAGCTGGAACCCTGGAATTTCACCGTGCTGCGGAGTTGATAGAAGTGGGGCGAATCAAAGCTATTGCTGCCCTAGACCTATTGGAAGATGGAAATCGATGAACTCAACGGCCTTCTAGGTAATGTGGATAACTACCTGCTAGACCAACTCCTCAAAGGTCGATTTACCAAGGACATGAAAATCTTGGATGTGGGCTGTGGAGAGGGTCGAAATGCCGTGTATTTCCTGCAAAAAAACTATTCCATTTTTGGCATCGATCCGAATGAGGTCGCTATCCAATATTGCCGCTACCTGGCCAAATCACTAAATCCTGAAACAGACATCCACCGCTTTCAAGTGGGCGATGGTGCTGCCATCCCTTTTCATGCAGCGGCATTTGATGCGGTCCTCAGTTCGGCCGTACTCCACTTTGCAGAGAGGCATACCCATTTTTGGAAGATGATCGCTGAAATCCATCGGGTACTGAAGCCCGGAGGAATTTTCTGGGTGCGGATGTGTACCGGTTTTGGCAACCTCCTGGAAGACAGTCAGGACTTAGGCGAAGGTCGGTACGCCCTACCAGACGGATCCGAACGCTATGTATTGCTGCCTGAAGGGCTGCAGCAACTGGAACGCCTGGGATTCCGATTTCTCGAAGCCCCCAAGACGGTCCTAGTCTATGGACAACGGGAGATGGGGGTATTTTTGATGGAGAAAACGGGGTAAGAACTTCTTTATTTAGTTCTATCTCCCCTGTACTGCCTTTACGATCAGGTCAAACACTGACGTGGGAGCGATGCGTGTTTCTTGTGTCAAGGAAGCCTCACAAACCAAGAGCGGCTTGTCCAAATCCGATTCTGGGACACGACCATGTGCTCCCTTAACAAGAGTCGCATCCAAAGGAATCACATCCATTAAGTAGCGAAAGCCGAGCTTTTTCTTGATGAGTTTGGTCCCCACTTTCAGCATGGGAATGGGGATGGAGGGATCCATTATCAGTTCCACCGGATCGTAGCCGGGCTTCCGGTGGATATCCACACAGCGGGCATAATCGGGGGCTTTGGCATCGTCCAGCCAGAAGTAGTAGGTAAACCAGGAATCGGCCTCCGCTACGACCACCAAATCCCCTGAACGGGCATGATCCAAATGCGCGTCTTTTTTCCCTTGGGCATCCAACACCTTTTCCACTCCTGGAATCGCTTCAAGGAGGGCTTTCACCTCGGCAAGTAAGGACTGATCTTGCACGTGCACGTGGGCGACCTGATGATCCGCTACGGCAAAGACTTTCGAGATACCTGCATCAAGGGTCTCCAAACCCAATTCATTTTTCACTTGAATCCAGCCCTTCTCTCTAAAAATTCGGTTGAGATGGATCGGCTTCGACACGGAAGTAATGCCGTATTCGGAAAGGAGCAGCACCTGAGTTCCTTGACTTTCAAAGTAGGTAATCAGGTCCTTTGCCAGGTCGTCAATTTCCCGCAGGTCTTTCCCAATCTTGGCGAAGTCAATGCCATACTTCTGCAAGGAATAGTCCAGGTGCGGCAAATAAATCAGGTTCAATGTAGGGTTATGCCACTGGTCTACTTTTTTGGCTGCCTCCGCAATCCAGCGGCTGGAAGCAATCGTCGTCGCGGGTCCCCAAAAGCTAAAGAGAGGAAAGGGGCCCAACTCCGCTTGCAGGCGGTCCCGCAGTTCCATAGGTTGGGAATGGCAGTCGGGCAACTTCCGGCCATCAGCCGGATAGAGAGGCCTTGGGGTCACCGCAAAATCCGCCGTGCTGTACATGTTGTACCACCAAAACAGGTTGGCCACGGTAAAATTAGGGTCTTCTTTGCGCAGCAGGTCCCAAACTTTTTCACCTTGTACCAACTTGTTGGACTGCCGCCAAAACTTGATTTCACATTCCTCTTCGAAGTACCAGCCGTTGCCAACAATGCCATTTTCAGATGGCCACTTTCCCGTAAGGTAAGTAGATTGAGCAGAGCAGGTCACTGCTGGAAGCACGGGCTCCACCACCGCTTGGTGCTTGCTTGCGATCCATTTCTTTAGAAATGGGGTATGTTCTCCAATTACTCTGGGAGAAAGCGCGACAATATCGAGGACAACGGTTTTTTTCATCAGCAGGAAATGTGTAGCCTCGTTAATTTATTGGAGTTGCTCCCTGACCCAGGCCAACTCTCGAGAAATGGCCTCCCCCAAGGTGAGGTGGGTATCTTCTGGAAGCACTTCCCAGGTATAGGTTTCCACTTCCAAATGCCGAGTAAGTCCTGGATTGTTCAGCGCATAGGCAAGGACTTTTAGAATGTCTCCCTGAGTGGACTGAAACGTTCCATAATTTTCTAAAAAGATAGGAACATGAAAGTGGACTCTCCATTCCAAGTCTTCGGTAGTTTCAAGTTTGGCGATGGCTTGAGGTAAGTCGGGAAAGGTGGTAAGCTCCCCGCCATTTTTCCTTCCCACTACCTGATGGAGGTAGGTGGTATCGGCAAATTTTTGCAAGCGTTTGGCCAAACTAAATCGTTCTCTAGCCAAGGGAGGAATAAGCAATTGTAGCGCTGCAGAAAGCTGAATTTTACCTACACGAATGCCTGCCTGCTCAAGCTTTTTGAAGGTTTGCTCGGGTTTTTCGTAAACTATCGCAAAATGACAGACATCGTAGCAGACCTGAATATGGGTAAGTATCGCTTGTTCGGCCTCCTTATCGTCTGAATTCCACTTTTTTGAAAGGGCTTTTTTCCCCTTAGCCAGTAACCAAACTTTGAAAAAGCGAATGAGCTCTTTGGAATTTTCAATCAGCCCATCGGGTTCGGGTTCTAGGTCGAGATGTAGGAGTTTTCCTGTCTCTTTCTTGATTTGATTCAAGACCTCCACTACCTCGATGAGATACATGCAGGCGATTTGGTAAGCTTCCTTTTTTGCAGTTTCATCGGCAAACCAATACCTGTAAGAAAGTGGAGAAGTAGAAATTCCTCCTTCCATTCCCTCGGGAAGGAGCTGGGCTAAAATCCGAAAACAACGGATGGTATAATCGCGACGGGCTTCCGTGGTCCAATCGGGTGCATGCACTTGCTCTTTTACCTTGGTTCGGTGAAACCCTCCAAAGGGGAAGCCATTGAGCGTATACACATAGGCATTTGTCCTTAGCAGCCATTCCTGAAATTCTTTAAGTCGATCCGGGCTTTCCAAGGTCAAAGAAGCTTCGTTAGAAAGACGTAGCCCTATGCCGAAGGACCCCTTGTGACCCAAACGATTTTTTACTTCTGGAATGTAAATTTTAAGGTTTTGAAAAGTAGCTTCCCAGCTCTCGCCTGCATGGATATTGCTGCAATAACTCAGGTGAAAATCCTTAATCTTCATGGATAAAAATTAGCTATTTCTTTGAAAAAATAGGAGCATTTTCCCAACTTTTTAGCAGCTGCAGCGCCTTCAAAATAAGTGTTTGATCCATTTCATGTACTTCAACTCCCTTGCCCAAAGCCTCTAGCAACATGATGGTCAAGGTTCCTCCCAAATGCTCTTGAAATTCCTTAAGTCCTTGAAGCAAGGCCTCCTCTTGAAGTTCGGGTGCATACAAGGCAAGCCCCAAGGTCCGAAACAAATTAAAAATACGGAGTAAATCGGATTCGTCAATTCGCCCTTGCAAAAAGGAATAGGCCGAATCCAAGGCTATGCCAATGGCAACCGCCTCTCCGTGTCGGATGCGGAAACTGCTCAACTTCTCTAGCTTGTGTGCCGCCCAATGTCCAAAATCAAGAGGTCTACTGGAGCCAAACTCAAAGGGGTCTTTGCTTGCAATATGGGCCATGTGGTGCTGTGCACTGCGAATGATATGTTCCTTCATAGGAGCAAGCTCTCTCCTTGCAAGCGCTGGGGCCTCTCTTTCCAACCACTCAAAAAAATCAAGATCCTTGATCAATGCCACCTTCACAGCTTCCGAAATTCCTGAGGTCCAATCTCGGTCTTCTAAGCTTTGCAAAAAGGTAAAGTCATTGAGCACCGCAAAGGGAGGGGTAAAGGTGCCTAGGTAATTTTTTTTGCCAAAGGCATTGATGCTGTTTTTTACGCCCACTGCAGAATCGTTCTGAGACAAGACTGTCGTAGGAATGCGGATGAGGCGAATGCCCCGGTGGGAAATCGCAGCTGCAAAGCCCACCATGTCCAACACTGCTCCTCCCCCAACGGCCACAAGATAGGAGTGTCGATCAATGCCATGGACATGGCTTGCTTCCACTACGCGTTGGTAGGCCTCTGTATCGTTTTTGCACGCCTCACCTCCCTCCACTACCATAGGTTCGGCTACCAGGGTAAGCCGCGAGGAGTGGACTGCTACATAGGATTTGATTTGGGAAATTAGTTTGGGATGATGAACAACTACCCCAGAGTCCAGCACAAAAAATACTCGTGCCAGCTGCCCTTCTGGGAAGGTATCCACAAACAAGGTTTGGGTACTTGCAAACAAATGCTCCGTGAACGCAACCGGGTAGCGAAAGGGTACCGAGAAAGTTTGTTGGAGAATGGTAGGCATTTTGGAATGGGATAGCTCGACTGGAAATGCAAGATGTGAAAGAAATTGAATTTAATCGCGATTAGGTCACTGCAAATTTTTTGGCCAAGCCCAAGGAGAGGGGAAGCAAAAGTAAAATTACCAAGCCTATGGGCCAGCCCGAAAAGGCCGTAGCGAGGGTGGCATTCACCAAAATCAAGGAAAGCACTGCCGCTTTCACAGATTTCCCGATGTACATGGGCTCCTGTGTTCGGATCGCTTGCAAGAGGGGAGGAAATAAGCGGTAGCCCAAGAAGGCTAAAAAAGGCAAAATTTGGAGGTATCCCGGGCTCTTTTGGTAAGCCAGAAGAAAAAGGGCTACAAAAATAGACGCATACATGGCTCCTCCTAGAAACAGGGCACTGCGATTTTTTCCATGGACTTCCCCTCTACTGATCAAGGTAATCGCTGCTACGTAGACGAGCGGCAGCAAGCCTAGGTACCAGTTACTCTCCAGCAAGGCAGGTACCACCGAGATGCCCAAGAGGAGATTCCCAGTCCGACACAAGCCCATGTTGATGGGTCCAAAAAAGAACTGGTGCTTGCCCCAGTAATCGTACAGCAAGGCACATCCCACGACTCCAATGGCCAGTATCCCGGCAAGTGAATTGACTTGAAAGGCACAGACCACCCCCGCTAAAAGTAAAATCGATGCCATTGCCATCGCCCCTTTTTTGGATGCTCGTCCACTGGGAATCGGACGCTCGGGTCGCTCGATGGCATCCAATTCCGCATCTGCGATGTCGTTGAAGGCCACCCCCCCACCATACAAGCCCATGGTGCTCAGGGAAAGCCAAAGCAGGTTCCACCAGTACAGTTGATCCCCATAAATCCAATTGGTGGCCATCCCATCCCAGGCTCCGGCAATGGCAAAGCCAGCCCAGATGTCTGCTACTGCTGTGACCACATTGGCAGGTCGGGTGAGTTGGAGATAGGCAAAAAGTTTACTGGCCATGGCTTAGTTTTCTACACGGTCATCAGGCCCCTCCACGCGGGGAACCTGTCCGCCGCGAAGGACGGAGTTGCCTCCCAGTTTTTTGGTTTGATCAATGGGCGCAGCCTTGAGCCAATCGTCTTCGTGCATTTGTCCACTTAGACCAAATACGGTAAGTGCATTTTGGTAGGTAGTCAAGCGAACATGCTCCTCAGGGACGCCCATTTTGCGCATCAGCGCGGCCGTCTTAGGCACAGCAATGGGATCCGAAATGCCCCAGTCTGCTGCCGAATTCACAATGATGCGTTCCGGACCATATTGCTTGACGATTTCCACCATTCGCTCGGAGCCCATTTTGGTATGTGGGTAAATGGTAAATGCCGCCCAAAAACCGCGATCCAGCACCTCTTTTACGGTTTCCTCATTGTTGTGGTCCACCACCACCCAATACGGATCCATGGTATGCTCTACTGCCACATCCATGGAGCGGGTGGTACCCTTTTTCTTGTCTCGGTGAGGGGTGTGAATCAATACGGGAAGCTCTACCTCCTTGGCCAGCTCGAGTTGCAGGCGGTAAAACCTATCCTCGGCTTCGGTTTGATCGTCGTAGCCGATTTCTCCAATGGCGACCACCCCTTCCTTACCCGCATAAAGGGGTAAGAGTTCCATGACCTGTTCCGCCAGAGCCACATTGTTGGCTTCTTTGGAATTCAGCCCCATGGTGCAGTAGTGAACGATGCCAAACTGGCTTGCACGGAATCTCTCCCAGCCTACCAAGGTGGAAAAATAATCTTTGAAGGAGCCCACCTCGGTGCGGGGCTGCCCCAACCAGAATGCAGGTTCGATGGTGGCTACAATGCCCGCTTTGCGCATGGCTTCGTAGTCGTCGGTAGTCCTGGAAACCAGGTGAATGTGGGGATCTATGTACATTTCCATGGATAGATGCGGAAGTAATTGGGTGAATTTAGCGTTTGCTAGTCGATTAAACTCAATTTTTTTGAAATTCTATTCCTAGGTCTTCCCAGTTGTAGGTAGCGTTTGCGCAGGCTTCCTGAAGCAAGGGATAGGACGTCAAGAGTGCTTGAGCAGGAGCATAGCCGCTCTGGTAGGCTGCCAAAGCGCCAGCTTTTTGCTCTGTGGCATCCTTAGCGGCCAGCACTTTTTTCAGATCATCCAGGTACTCGGAACTCATAAATGGCACGAGCAGGCGCCATACTTCTGGCATCACTGCCCTACCGGCTGCCCAGCGCTCGTGCGCAAAATCTCTAGTCATGGCAGCAAGTGAAGGGTTGCGCCGCTGATCCAAGCCTTGGATAAGGTAGAGCGGGCGCTGCATAAAGATGGCTTTGAGGACCAGCTGATTCCAGTTGGCCTCCGGGAAGAATCTCGAGGGATAGGGATTGCGCAGCGCGATGGCATCAAAGACCACCGACATATTTGTACGACAGCCTTCAATCGCCCGAGGCAAGAGTCCTCCTGCATTGGGGAATAGCGGCAAGGCCGCATAAAGGGCCTGTTGCTCGTACATGTCTCCGGTTTCAAACATTTGCTGCAGGATGGACAGCCAGGCCTCCTGCTTGGCAGGGAGCTGGAGTACTAGGTACATTCTAGCCACTTGCAGGCAGTCCCATGCCCCGGGATCTACTCCCTCTGGGAGAAGTCCACTAGCTGGCTCAACCCAGGAAACCCCCTCTTTATTGAAATACCTGGAGGCGCGGGAAAAGGCTAGAAAAAAGGGGCTTGGGGAACTGGAGGCCTTGATTTTTTCGGCTTGCTCGGCCAACCAGGTGAAAGAAGCAGGTTCAGCAGATGCTTCTAAGGCCTTTTTTAAAAATTCTTGAATCGGAGCTATTGCCATGGGGAGAGAGATTTACCAAACTTCTACGTAAAGAAACTGGAAGCAGAAGAAAAATCCATCCCGTTTTAGACAAATGGAGGAAATTTTATTTGTCCACAGTCGAGGCGTTGTTTGAATAGGATTAGAATGCAACCTTCGTACTTGGTACATTGTACTAGGATCCGTTAGCCGTTGACTGACTGTCTACAATTATCCACCAGCGGTTTCAGGAAAATTGAAGTTAATTCCTAGTTTTAGGGATTAAATAGATTCGCTATGAAAATCCGCAACAGCTGGTACCTAGGTCTGGTGTTTTTTGTTTCTGTACAGCTACAAGCACAAAACCCAGTCATCGATGCCATCATCAAAGAAGCAACCGAAAATTCTAAACTAGAAGTTCTTGCCCATGAACTTATGGATGGGGTAGGTCCTCGCTTGGTCGGCTCCCCACAAATGCAAAAGGCCCATGACTTGGCCGTCACCACCTACCAGAGTTGGGGCATTCCTGCCCGCAACGAAAAGTGGGGAGAATGGAGAGGTTGGGAAAGAGGCGTCACCCACATCGATATGATTGCCCCTTGGACCAAGTCCTTGGCCGGCACGCAGCTGGCCTGGAGCCCTGCTTCCCCTCAGGGAGGCGTAAAAGGAGAAGTAGTCATTCTTCCTGAATTTGCCGACTCCCTGGCCTTCCAAAAGTGGCTTCCTTCCGTAAAAGGAAAGTTCGTGATGATCTCCGTCCCTCAGCCTACTGGGCGACCAGATGACAACTGGGAGGAGCATAGCATACCTGCTTCCTTTGAAAAAATGAAAGCCGAGCGCACCGCCATCAATGCCTCTTGGACCAAGCGTCTCCAAGCTACCGGGAAAAACCGCACCCAACTTCCTATCGCACTTGAAAATGCAGGAGCCGTAGGTATCCTCACCTCCAACTGGTCCAATGCATTTGGTGCCAACAAGATTTTCTCTGCCTCTACCAAAAAAGTGCCGACCGTAGACATTTCCCTAGAAGACTACGGCCTGCTTTATCGCTTGGCAGAAAGTGGCAAAAAACCACAACTGCACCTGAATGCCCAGTCCAAAGAAACCGGCTTGCAACCGACCTACAATACCGTTGCTGAAATCAAAGGCAGTGAAAAGCCGGAGGAGTACGTGATGCTTTCCGCACACTTTGACTCTTGGGATGGAGGCACAGGTGCTACAGACAATGGCACGGGCACCATCCTGATGATGGAAGTGATGCGGGTTTTGAAGCAAGTGTATCCCAATCCCAAGCGCACCATCTTGGTAGGACATTGGGGATCGGAGGAACAAGGTTTAAATGGATCTCGAGCCTTTGTGGAAGACCATCCTGAAATGATCAGCAAGATCCAAGCGCTATTTAACCAGGACAATGGTACCGGCCGTATCGCCAATATCTCAGGACAGGGATTTGTAGATAGCTACGAATACTTAGGCCGTTGGCTCAACAAGGTGCCTCGAAACATTACCCAGGACTTAAAAACGGAGTTTCCTGGTAATCCTGGAGCGGGAGGAACAGACCACGTGTCCTTTGTGGCGGCGGGTGTTCCGGCCTTCAACTTGAGTGCCTTGCCGTGGAACTACTTCAACTATACCTGGCATACCAATTTGGACACCTACGACAAGATTGTTTTTGATGACGTACGCCAAAATGTAATTCTCACCGCCATCTTGGTGTACATGGCCTGCGAAGAAGAAGGGCTTGTGTCCCGAAAGCAGCGCATTCCAATCAACCCTCGTACAGGAGAGCCTACCGAATGGCCTGGCAAACGATCCCCAACTCGAAAAGGAGGGGTGAATTAAGTACACTGCTAACTGTCGACCGCAAACTTACTTGAACCTCAAGGCTTGTTTTTTGTGATGGCAGGTTAAGCAGCTAGACACAGTAATAACGAGGCTGTCCTGATCAGGGCAGCCTTTTTTTGTAATTTGTTTTTAGGGGTTAATTGACCTACCGAAGGTAGGTTGACCAATCACGGCAGGTCAACCCGCCTTTGCGGATTGTGCGAAATATGGTAATCATTTTACCCCGGGTTCACCTGCCGTTGGCAGGTAAACCTTATTTTTTCCCCGACACCCTCTAGGTGTTTGCCGAATGGTTTTCCCCTACCACTAGTACCTTGAAGAAAGATTTTTTACCCAAGTCCGGCGGGAGTGCAAACTGCTTCGAATCGGAAGGCCCCTCTCCTAGCAAAAAGTACTCATCCGATCCTCCTTCCCCAAAGTGATCGGTGGGGCTCCAGTAAACCGAAAGGATTTCGGATTGCGAGCCTGGAGTCCAGGTAAGCAACTGCTTTTTCCCCTTACCTCTCAAAGTCAGGTTGCTCAGGGAGAGGGGTCCGGTCAAAGGAACTCCATCCAGCTCGCGTTCCTGCTGCTCGGGCACCATCAGGTTAAAAAAACGGATCATCGAAGGGAGTAGATCTACCATAGCCGCCTGTCACGAATCGAATCGTTCGTTGAGGTCCTTGGCATTGGTGTTGATCCAGATTTCTCGTTCGGCATTGCTTTGGCCTCCATGATCCTTACCATCGGGCTCCTTGCGACCGTGATCGGTAGTGACCCAGAGTTGCCAGTCCTCTCCCTTTTGCTGCCGCTGTTGGATGGCCTGCCAAATCAGTCCTACTTGCGCATCTGCTTTTTGGATGGCGGCATCCATTGCGGGACCTCTCCCAAATTTGTGTCCCATGTCATCCGTGTATTGGAGATACACCCAGGTCAAGTCCGGCCCTTGGGTAGCGAGATAGGTTGCGGCCTCCTCGGCCACTTTTTGGTCAATTTGAGAGATGTAGTTGTGCTCCGAATCATGCGGATAGCGCATCGTATCCAGTTCCAAACCATCCAGCGCTTGGTTCAACTGGAGGTAGTTGGTTTGTGGGAGATTTTCTCCCAGCAGCTTGGTCCGGTTGTCCTGCCAGGTGGAGAATATAGCCAACTTCGCATCGGGACGAGCCTCACGTAGGTAGCGAAAAATCGTCCAGTACTGGTAATTGGGGGATTCGATGTCGTTGCCCCAGACCTGATGCTTGTGTGCCCAGGTACCCGTTAGGAGGGTATTGTAGCCCACCGCGGAAATCGTAGGAGATTCGGAAAAGCCTCCCGCTTCCCCTCCGGTGTAGGCCCGTGCATAGCCTCCCTGAAGTGCAATTTGATCTAGGTTTGGAGTATGTACCCTTTCGAGATCTCTGGCGGGGATGCCATCTAAAATGACAAAAACCACTTTTTTTTGTTGCGCCTGCGTAACATGGAAGAAAAAAACAAGCCCAAAAAGAAGGGTAAAGGTGCTGAACAGCCTGTTTCGCATACGTATTTTTTTGGAAATAAAGGAGAATTTGTACCTTTTACCAAAACCTAGGCACATGAAAAATTTTGTTTTGCTTATTTCTTTAGTACTGCTTTTCCTTCCAGGATTTTCTCAGCAAGTGGGGGATTACCTTGCGGCCCCTTTTCCTACCTACCTTACGGCATCTCCTGATGGTAAGGAC